>JBMOOQ010000042.1:0-48987 GCA_049324435.1 Pseudomonadota bacterium | reverse complement strand
ACGGCCTGCACCCGGTTGGGTCGCAGGTACGCAAACGCGGCCCCGGGGACTGAATGCGGAGCCCCGCTTCGCAGAAGAACGCCGCCAAATAAACCTGACGGAAGTCATTCCGCCAGGTGATGCGCCGAAAGGCGGCCGTGCACTGGCAACAGTGTGCGGCATATCAGGAATGCCCTGCGTCTTTCGGCGCATCATTCCCCTCGCCTTTTCAACTGGAACTACGGCGTACCCGGCGCCGCAAACAATACGGGCGGCGGCGCATGGCCGCGCGCCGGTCGCGACGGAACCAATCACGGCGCCATGCGTTATCTCACGCATGGCAACAAAACCTCTCCTCCCAGAAGTCGTGGCCGAACGGGCCAAGGCCACCGAAGATTACCGTCGCGAACAGCAGGCCGCGATCGACCGGATCGCAACATTGCGTGCGGCGCGGCTCAAGCGCGATGCGGAGCAGCACAAGGCCGCAACCCGCAAGGCCCGCGGTTGAAGCCGCACCGGCTGGCGGTGCGGATCCCTTGGATCGTTTGACTACGCGGCAAGCGTCTTGTGCGACGCTTTGTTGATCGCCTCCCAGACCCGTGCCGGCGTTGCCGGCATATCGATGGACGTCACGCCCATCGGCTTCAGCGCATCGAGAATCGCATTGATGACGGTCGGCGGCGCTCCGATGGTGCCGCTCTCGCCGATGCCCTTGACGCCAAGCGGATTGGTCTTCGACGGCACCTCCTCAAGATGCGTCTCGATCTCCGGAAACAGGTCGGCGCGTGGCATAGCGTAATCCATGAAGGTCGCCGACAGCATCTGTCCGGACTCCTTGTCATAGACAGCATGCTCGATCAGCGCCTGGCCGATGCCCTGGGCGATGCCGCCGTGGATCTGACCGCGCACGATCATCGGATTGAGCACCACCCCGAGGTCGTCGACCACGAAGTAGCGATCGATCCGCACCTCGCCGGTCTCCGGATCGACCTCGACCTCGCAGACATGCGAGCCGTTCGGATGGTTCGGCGGATTGGTCGACCAGGTGCCCTGCGCCTCAAGGCCGACACCCAGCTTTTCGGTAAGCGGTCCCATCGGCGCGTAAAAGGCCTTGGCAACCTCCGTCAGCGGAATGGTCTTGTCGGTGCCGACCACACGGAACGATCCGTCCTTGAATTCAAGATCGCCTTCGGCCGCCTCCATCAGCGCCGCTGCCATCGGCTTGGCCTTCTCGATGATCGCATCCGCCGCCACCTTCAGCGCGTTGCCGCCAACGAGCGAAGAGCGTGCCGCATAGGTGCCGCGGCCGAACGGCACCGATGCGGTGTCGCCCTGGATGTAGCGGATGGTCTCGAACGGCACGCCGAGCCATTCATGCACGAGCTGCGCGAATACGGTGGCGTGCCCCTGCCCATGCGAATGGGTGCCTGCGATGATCGACACCGAGCCCGACGGATCGAACCGCAGATCCATGCGGTCGTTGAAGATGCCACCCTGCTCGATATAGAAGGTCACCGCGCGGCCGCGCAGCTTGCCTTCGGCCTCCGACTTCTTCTTGCGCGCCTCGTAGCCCTTCCAGTCGCTGACGCTGAGACACTTGTCCATCACGCGGTGGAACTCACCGGAATCGTAGACCCAGAAGGTCGGCGTCGTGTAGGGCAGCTTGCTCGCCGGAATCAGATTGCGGCGGCGGATTTCATCCGGCGCAATCCCCATCTCGCGGGCCGCCTGCTCGATCAGCCGCTCGGTGAAATAGGCGGCTTCGGGACGTCCGGCACCGCGATAGGGGCCGACCGGCGAGGTGTTGGTGAGGAGCCCCTGCACCATCACGTGCAGCGCCTGGATGTCGTAGGCCTCCGGCGAGAAGCGCAGCGCAAAGGCTGCGGGAACGAGACCCGGACCGACGAAATAGGCGCCGACCTGATACAGCGCCTTCATGCGCAGCCCGAGAATCTTGCCGTTCTCGTCCAGCGCCATCTCGCCATACATCACCATCTCGCGGCCATGGCGGTCGGTGAGCAGGCTTTCGGTGCGCGTGGCAAGCCACTTCACCGGCCGGCCGAGCTTCTTCGACGCCCACAGCGTCACGCAGTCGTCCGGGAACGGACTGCCCTTGAGCCCGAAGCCGCCGCCGACATCCGGCGACACTACGCGGATCTGGCTCTCGGCGCAGTGGAAGATGTGGGAGAGCTCCATACGCACGCCGTGCGGATTCTGTGAGCAGGTATAGAGCGTGTATTGATCGTCAGCCTCGTTGTAGTCGCCGATCGCGACACGCGGCTCCATGGCATTCGGCGCGAGGCGATTGTGCTCGATACGCGCCTTGACCACATGCTTGGCCTTGGCGAAGGCCGCATCGGTCGCAGCCTGATCGCCGAACATCAGCCCGAAGGCCCAGTTGCCCTTCTCGTTGTTCTCCCAGACCTTCGGCGCGCCCTCTTTCACCGCATCCTCAAGATCGGTGACCGCCGGCAATTCCTCATACTCGACCTCAATCAGATCGGCGGCGTCGCGTGCCTGCATTGCCGTCTCGGCAACCACGAAGGCGACACGATCGCCGACATAGCGCACGCGATCCGAACAGATCAGCGGCAGCCAGGTGCGGAAGCCTGCAGGGGCGCCGACTTCTTCCGGCATCGGATGGGCCGTCAGTTCGCCGAGCTTGTCGGCCTTGGCATCGGCGCCGGTCAGGACAAGGAGCACGCCCGGAGCGGCTTTGGCCTTCGAGACGTCGATCTTCTTGATCCGCGCATTCGCATGAGGCGAGCCAACGGCCACCATGTGGGCCTGGTTCGGCAGATTGATGTCGTCCACATACCTGCCCTTGCCGGTGAGAAACCGCTGGTCCTCGACCCGCTTGACCGCCTGCCCGATGCCGAATTTGGCCATTCCGTCCCCCGTATGGATTGGAAGTGTTTGAATTCACGATAGCGGCAATTGCGCCGTTTCGACAATGGCTTATTCGCCGCGTCCAGAATCATACAGGTGGGCCGGTTGTGGGCGACGCCACCTCCGACTAGGCTTTCCCAAAACTCGGAAAAATGAGACTTGCAATCGAGACTGGGGGAAACTCATGGCCGGGCATCTTGCCGACATTCTGCCGCGCGAAATGACAGAACTGCGGCTGCGCCCGCTCTTCCTGTTCGAACTCGCCGTGAAGCCTGCCAGCGTGATCGGCAAGACGCCGGGGGCCGACCGAAGAGTCGGCGAAATCACCGGCGGACGCTTCGAGGGCGAGCGATTGCGCGGAAAAATCCTGTCCGGCGGCAGCGACTGGCAGGCGGTGCGGACCGACGGCGCCTGGATGCTGGATGTGCGTTGCGTGATGGAGACGGACGACGGCGCGCTGATCGGCATGACGTATCGCGGCATCCGGCATGGGCCGAAGGATGTCCTTGACCGGATCGCCAAGGGAGAGGTCGTGAGCCCCACCCTCTACTACATGCGTGCGACACCCTATTTCGAGACCGCATCGGAGAAATACAATTTTCTCAATCTGATGGCCGCCGTCGCCTACGGCCACCGGCTTGCCACCGGCCCGGTCTACAGCGTGTTTGAAATTCTCTAGCAGGACACACCATCATGAATCCGGTCCTGCGTCTGGTCGAAGACGTCTTCAGCGGCGGCGCCACGATCACACTGGCTGCCGAACCTCGCATGATATTCGTCCTGCACGGCACAATCGCGGTTGCGGGCAAAACCTTCATCGACGGCGAAGCTTGGTCCGGGCAAGATCCCGCGACGATTGTCGCAGGACCGGCAGGCGCGATGTGCTGGCGCTATGAATTGTCGCCTTCGGTCAGCAGCGATACTGTCGTCGCCGACGGCGTCGCATCGCGAACGAAGCTCGCAGCCCCGCTCGAATTCCTGCCGGCTGGCGATCTCCTGCTGCGCGGCGACAGCGTCGCGTTTCCGCCGGGCGGTGTCGCCTATCTTCACCGCCATCAGGGCCCCGGCATCCGCTGCCTGATCGAAGGCGGCATCCGCATCGATACACACGGACGCTCGACGAGCTACGGTCCGGGCGGCGCCTGGTTCGAGTCAGGCCCCGAACCGGTCTTCGCTCAGGCCGCACTCGACCGGCCGAGCCGCTTCATCCGCGTGATGATCCTGCCGCAATCGTTGCTCGGCAAGAGTTCGATCCAGTACGTCAACGACGAGGACAAGGCAAAGCCGAAGTCGCAGTCCTACAAGATATACGCCGACATGCCGATCGTGCGGCGTCTTTAGCCCGTTGCGGCAACGCTTATTCGAAAGCTGAATGCGGGCGCCGCAATCGGCGCTCGACATGCGGCATCAGCATCGCTAAATAGCGCCGACCGATGCGCGGCCGCCAATAAATATCTGATATATCAGGAGAAAATAGTTATCGGCCAAGTGTCAAAACAGAGATTTTTGTTTTCTTTGAACAGTCAATGACCACCAATCTATCCCGGCACCTTTCCAGCCTCGAGGCGGAAGCCATCGTCATTCTGCGCGAAACGGCGGCCGCCTTCGAGCGTCCGGTGCTGATGTATTCCATCGGCAAAGATTCGAGCGTCCTTCTCCATCTGTGCCGCAAGGCCTTCCATCCGGCCAAAATCCCGTTCCCCGCACTCCATATCGACACAACCTGGAAATTCCGGGACATGATCGCCCATCGCGACCGGATGGCGGCGGAACTCGGTCTCGATCTCATCGTCCACACCAATAGGCAGGCCATCGCCGACGGCATTCATCCGATCAAGTCTGGCTCGTCGGTCTATACGCGCGAGATGAAAACCAGGGCGCTGCGGGACGCGCTCGATGCCGGCAAGTTCGACGCGGCGATCGGCGGCGCGCGGCGCGATGAAGAGCCAAGCCGCTCGAAGGAGCGCATTTTCTCGGTGCGCGGCCCGAACCATTCGTGGGATCCGCGACGCCAGCGTCCCGAGCTCTGGCATCTCTACAATCCGCAGATCGCGCCGGACGAGACCATGCGGGTGTTTCCGTTATCGAACTGGACCGAACTCGATGTGTGGGAATACATCCTCGCCGAAGACATCCCCGTCGTACCGCTCTATTTTGCCAAGAAGCGCCCGGTGGTGGAACGCGCGGGCAGTCTGATCATGATCGACGATGACCGGCTCGAGATTCTGCCCGGCGAGCAGCGCAAGGAAGTCGTGATCCGGTTCCGGTCGCTCGGCTGCTATCCGCTCTCCGCCGCGGTCCTTTCGAACGCCGCGAGTGTCGCCGATATCGTCGAAGAGCTGCGTACGACCCGACAATCCGAACGCGCCGGCCGCCTGATCGATGCCGACGAGGTCTCGTCGATGGAGCGCAAGAAGCGCGAGGGCTATTTCTGATGCGCGCGCCAATGACCGAACGCGATCACCTGCGCTTCCTCGCCTGCGGCGCGGTCGACGACGGAAAATCCACTCTGATCGGCCGCCTGATGGTGGAAACCGGCTCGGTTCCGGACGACCTGATGGCGAACCTTGTCCACCTGTCGAAGAAATTCGGCACCACCGGCGAAGACCTCGATTACGCGCTGCTGCTCGACGGGCTCGAGGCCGAGCGCGAACAAGGCATCACCATCGACGTGGCGTACCGCTATTTCGGAACGCCGAAGCGCGCTTTCATCGTCGCCGATACGCCGGGCCACGAGCAATATACCCGCAACATGGTGACTGGCGCCTCGAATGCAGAGTTTGCCCTTCTGCTTGTCGACGCAAAGGCCGGTCTCACCCGGCAAACGCTGCGCCACAGCCGCATTCTCTCGCTGCTTGGAATCAGACGCGTCCTTTTGGTCGTCAACAAGATGGATCTCGTCGATTGCCGCGAGGCGCCGTTTAACGCGATCCGGGACGAGTATCAGGTTCTCGCCTCGCAACTCGCTTTCGAAAACGTTGCGGCAATTCCGGTCATCGCACGCGATGGCGACAATATCGTGCGCCGGAGCGAGAATATGCCCTGGTATAAAGGGCCGACCGTTCTCCAGCATCTGGAGAATGTACCGATATCGACACATCAGCACGAGCAGCCGGCGCGCTTTCATGTGCAGTCGGTGGTGCGCACGGAATCCGGCGGCCGCGGCTATGCCGGCTTCATGTCATCGGGCGCCTTCAGCCGCGGCGATACGATCATCGTCGGCCGCTCGCGCCGGCCATCCACCATCAAGGACATCTACGTCTATCCAGGCGCAGTCGATCATATCGAAACCGGCCAGGCCGCAACCATTGAGCTTGCCGACCAGGTCGACGTGTCCCGCGGCGATATTTTCGCACCTGCCGATGCCGCGCCCGAGGTTGCGGACCAGTTCGCCGCGCATCTCGTCTGGCTGAACGAGCATCCAATGCTGCCCGGCCGCACCTATTCGCTTCGGATCGGGACCCACACCGTGGCCGCGACCATCACCGCGCTGAAATACGGTACAGACATCGAGACCGGCGAGCACGCCGCCGCTGCGAAGCTGGACATCAACGACATCGGATTCTGCAACATCGCAACCACAGAGCCGGTCGCGTTCGACCCCTACGCAAGAAATCGCGAGACCGGCGCCTTTATCCTGATCGACCGGCAGACCGGCGCGACCGTCGGTGCAGGCATGGTGGATTTCGCTCTTTACCGGGCTAGCAATCTGGTCAGGCAGAGCTACGAGATCGACAAGGCGTTCCGCGCCAAAATGAAGGGTCAGAGTCCCGCCACAATCTGGTTCACGGGACTTCCCAGCGCCGGCAAATCGACCATCCTGAACCTCGTCGAGCAGAAACTCAGCCGGCGCGGCATTCACACCTATGCTCTTGACGGTGACAATCTGCGGCTCGGGCTGAACCGCGACCTCGGCTTCACTGAAGCGGACCGCGTGGAGAATGTGCGGCGCGCCGGCGAAGTCGCCCGTCTGATGGTCGATGCGGGCCTTGTGGTGCTCTGCGCCTTCGTCTCGCCATTCCGCAACGAGCGCCAGTCGGTCCGCGAACGCCATGAACCCGGCGAGTTCATCGAGGTCTTCGTCGATACGCCACTTGCGGTCTGCGAGCAGCGCGACCCGAAAGGCCTCTATGCCAAGGCACGTGCCGGAAAGGCATTCCATGTCACGGGCATCGATTCACCCTACGAGCCTCCGCTCGAACCGGAAATCCGGCTGCGGACCGAAACCGGAACGCCCGACGAGATGGCTGAGCAGGTCATTGCCGAGATGGTACGGCGCGGCGTAATTGCGCGCTGACATCGCGCAGTGCGATCGCGCCTCGCTTGTCGATGGTTTCCAAACGCAATATGCCCGCACAAGGCGGGCATATGCAGGTCCGGTCAACGCCGTTAGGACTTATGAATTATATTTGACCACGCAGCCGTAAGCGCGGGTGTTCGTGATCGAGACCGGCTTGCCCGCCTTCAGTTCCGACAACGCGATATCGACGAAATTCTTGGCGTCCTTCAGATCGGCAGTACGCGCGGTCGGCTTGTCATCGATCGCGCCGGCATAGGCCAGGACGCCATCCGGCTTGATGATGTACATATGCGGCGTCACCAGCGCGCCATAGGCTTTTGCCACCTCCTGCTTTGGATCGAGCAGCACGGCGGTCGGCGCCGCCTTGCGGTCGGCGGTCAGGCTGTTGGCGCGCGCGGCGTCGGCAAAGCCCTGCTCGCCGGGCGGTGATGAGATCACCGACAGCCACACGATGCCCTGCTCGGTCCACTTCTTCTGCAGCGCCTGCATGTTGCCCGATCCGTAATGCTTGCGGACATAGGGACATCCGTCGTTGGTCCATTCGAGGACGACGGTCTTGCCCTTGAAGTCGCCGAGATTGACGGTCTTGCCGTTGCTGTCGACCGCCGTGAATGCGGGCGCCGGCGCGCCGACCTTGGGCTCGGCCAGAGACGGCGTCGCAAACAACGCTAGGGCCGCCATGGCCGCAAGGATGCCCAAGAAAACGCCTGAGACCCGTCTGTTCATGTCTGTCTCCCGTTTGCGTATTGACGATCTAAAGCTGTGCGAGCTGGTCGAGCACCAGTGACGGCGTCAGGATTTGCGGCAGCACGACTGGCTCCCGGCCGTTCCGATAAAGAACATAGAGCGGAACACCGGAGCGGCCGAAGCGCTCCAGCAGCCGGGTGATTTCCGGATTGCGGTTGGTCCAGTCGCCCTTGAGATAGGCGACATTCTTGCCCGTCAGCGCCGCGCGCACGGCCTCTGTCGACAGCGCGGTGCGCTCGTTAACCAGACAGGTGATGCACCAGGCGGCGGTCATGTTGACGAAGACCGGCCGGCCGGAAGCGAGCAACGCGTCGAGCTTCTGCTGGGTGAAGGCTTCGTAGCCGGCGTCGGCAGATGCCGTTTGCGCCGTCGTTTCCGCTTTATCATCCGCACGTATCGTTAGCGCGATCGCCACCACGGCAATCACGGCTGCCGTCGCCATGCCGCGAAAAGCCAGTGCAGACCGCCCGCTCTCGCCCAGCACGAGGCCGTGGGCCCAGGCCGCGAACGCGATCAGCACGAGGCCCGCGAGCGCCGCCATCAGACCGGCAGGACCGACCTGAAAGCTCAACACCCAGATCAGCCAGGCCGCGGTGCCATAAAGCGGGAACGCGAGAAACTGCTTCAGCGTCTCCATCCAGCGTCCGGGCCGCGGCAGCAGCCGCTGCAAACCGGGAACGAATGCCAGCACAAGGAACGGCAGCGCGAGACCCAAGCCGAGCGCGAGGAACACCGCAAGGCCGGCGGCAAAAGGCTGTGTCAGTGCATAGCCGATCGAGGCGCCCATGAACGGCGCCGTGCAGGGTGTTGCCACCACCGTTGCCAGCATCCCGGCGAAGAATGAACCCGACAGACCTGTCCTTTGAAGCAGACGGCTGCCGCCGACGCGCGTCAGCGAGGTTCCGATCGGCAGCACGCCGGACAGGCTCAGTCCGAAAGCAAACAGCACGAAAGCGAGCGTCGCTACCACCGCGGGCGATTGCAGCTGGAAACCCCATCCGATCTCGGCACCTCCGGCCCGCAATACGTAGAGCGCGCCCGCCAGCCCGGCAAAGCTTGCAAGAATACCGACCGTATAGGCGATGCCATGCCATCGGATGCGCGCGGCCGATTCCGATGCGTGCTGCGTCAGATGCAGGATCTTGATCGACAGCACTGGAAACACGCACGGCATCAGATTGAGGATGATGCCAGCGACCAGGGCCAGCAGCGCGGCCTGAACAAGGCCGATCCCCTGCCCCGCGACGGGCGCCGGCGCAGCATCAATTGCAAAGGCATGGCGCACCGGCTTCCCGCCGATGTCCTCCTCGACGACCAGCACGCCGTCCAGCCGCTGCGGAACAGTGTCGGCGATCTGCCCGCGCTCAAGGACGATCTGCGTATCCGCCCCGGCCGCGGCCAAAGTCTGCGGCGCGGAGTTGACGATCAGCGTGTTGTCATGGGGAAAGAATGTCGCCGAGCGTACATTGTCCCGGCGCAGATCGGCGTTGGCCAGTTTAAGCGTGATGCTCTTCGGCCCCGTTTCGAATGACGCGGACCAGGGCGACACTTGCGGCAGCGCGCCACGCGCGGCATCGAACACCTTGGCGTTCAAACCGGCGCCGCCGCCCGGTGAGCCCACAGGAATCGCCAGCGACACGCTCGCCTCCCCGGGGATGCATTCCTTCTCGCAGACCAGGAAGGCCACATCCGCACTCAGCGTGACATTGTCGCCAGGCTTGAGATCACGCGGCGGCGTGATGCGCGCGAGCAGGACGGTCTCGCCCTCATAGCCGAAGCTCGTGACCGGCCCGAGCTTGATCAGCGACGGAGCCGGCCATTCGAGGGCCGACGCGGAAAAGCCGTCCGGCAGTTTCCACGTCACCGTGGTCGGTTCCCCGGAATCGCCCGGATTGCGCCAATAGGTGTGCCAATGCTCCTTCATCGTCAGACGGATGCCGACCTGGAACGGCTCCCCGGGGACGATCGTCCCGGGCTCGGCCAGCAACTCGACCTTGACGAGGTCGGACGTGTCCTGCGCGCGCGCCGGTGCCGTGACGGCCAAGACGGCGAGCGCGACCGCGATGCGACAGATCGATGACAGAACAGCAACTCTCATGGATTGCTAATTAACATCTCAGGGGACGGGGATGCGATGCGACGTTCAGCTGCGCACCTGTTCCCGTCCACAGACTTGGGAAGAGTCGTCAATCTTTCAGGCAACAATAAGAATCAAAGCCGCGCCGAACTCAAACGATGCCAAAGGCGGAAACACCGGCGATCCGGTAAAATTCCTTCACCAGATGTTGAGATAGACCCGGCGTGTCTCTTCAATCTGCGGCCACCAGCGCCTTCACCGCCCTGATGCAGCGCGCCGCATGGCCGGCGTCCACGTCGGTGAGAGGGATCTGACCATGCGCGCAGTCAGCCGTAGCCTGCGCGCAGCGCGGCTGGAACGCGCAGCCGTCCGCAACGGTATCGAGCCGCGGGGGCGAGCCGGGAATGGCCTCCAGCCGCTGGCCGCGTTGTGCGCCGTGCATGGTGGAGGACAGGAGACCGCGCGTATAGGGATGCGCCGGGTGCTTCACCACCTGGCGCAACGAACCGCTCTCTACGATCCGCCCGGCATACATCACCGAAATGCGATCGCTGATCTCGACAGCAACGCCGATGTCGTGAGTGACGAAGATGACGGCCATGCCCAATTCGCGCTGCAATTCGCGAAGGAGCAGCAGCACCTGGATCTGCACCGTGGCATCGAGCGCGGTGGTCGGCTCGTCGGCGAGCAGCACCTTCGGACGGCATGACAGAGCAAGCGCGATCATCGCGCGCTGGCGCATGCCGCCGGACATTTCGTGCGGATAGTTATCGAGCCGGCGCTTGGCGGATGGGATGCGCACGCGCTCCAGCATTTCCAGCGCGCGCTGGCGGCCGGCGGCGTAGGACACCTTCTCGTGCTTGACCACCGCCTCGGCGATCTGGTCGCCGATGGTGTAGACCGGATCGAGCGCCAGCATCGGCTCCTGGAAGATCATCGAGACGACGCCGCCGCGCAGGTTTTCCAGCGCAGGCGGATCGAGCGTCATCACGTCCCTGCCTTCGACCTTGATGCTGCCTTTGATGTCGGTGCGTTTCGGCGGCAACATCCGCAGCAATGCCTTCAGCGTCACGCTTTTGCCCGAACCGGATTCGCCGAGCAGGCCCAGCACCTCGCCTTGTGCAAGCTTGATATCCACACCGTTGAGCGCATGGACGATCCGGTCGCCCTTGAAGCGGACATGCAGATCGCTGATCTCGACGATTGGAGTGGCCGGCGCATTCATTGTGGCAGTTCCGGAATACGCTTGTGAAAATCGGTCGCCTTCTGAAATGCGCGGCCGAGCGCAACGCAGGTCTCGTCGCCAAATGGCCGCCCGATCAGCTGCAAGCCGATCGGCAACCCGGCCGCGCTTTGTCCGGCCGGAACGACCAGCACCGGCAGCCCAAGATAATTGACGGGGCGCATGAATCGCATCACCGCGACCACGAGTTCCTCAGCATTCGGCCCGCCGCCGACATCGGTGTCGTCGATGCGCGGTGCTGCGGATCGCGAGGCGGGCGCGAGGATGACATCGACGTCGCCAATGGCGTCGAGATGCGCCTGCAAAGCCGGTCCCCGCCAGCGCAGCGCTTCCAGATACTCGATCGCACTGTAGCCGAGGCCGTTCTCCAGCCGGTTGCGGACCTGCGGCGTGTAATCATCCGCCCGCGTGCGCAGCCATGGCGCATGGAGGGCCGTGGCTTCGACCGCAAGCACCACGAGGGCGGCGGCCGCGACAGCGGTCTGGTCCGGCAGGTCTACCCTTACGACCCGCGCACCAAGCCTTTCGAATTCCTTGATGGATGCATCAAGCGTCGCCGCGACATCGGGCTCGAGCCCATCGACATAGAATGCACTTGGCACACCGATCGTGAGCCCCTTCACGTCGCGCTGCGCGGCCGCTTTGTCCCAGAGCGGCGACTTGTCGGTCACTGGATCGAGCGGATCCGGCCCGGCGATCGCTTCGGCGATGAGGCCACAATCCTCGGCGCTGCGCGCCAGCGGGCCCACGGTATCGAGCGTAAACGACAATGGCATGGCATTGGCGCGGCTGACGCGGCCGGTCGTGGTCTTCAGTCCGCTGACGCCGCAGCAATGCGCCGGCATACGGATCGAGCCGCCGGTGTCCGAGCCGAGCGCGGCATAGGCGAGCCGCGCCGCAACCGCGGCGCCCGATCCGGACGACGAGCCGCCGGTGATGTGATGGGAGTTCCACGGGTTATGCGCATGACCGAGATACGCGTTGTGCCCGGTCGGGCCGTAGGCGAATTCCGCCATATGCAGCGCGCCGATGCGAATGGCGCCGGCGTCTTCGAGGCGCGCAATCGCGGTGGAGGTCGCGGGCGCGATCCAGCCCTTTCTGACCTTCGAGCCGCATTCCGCAAGCTGGCCCTTGATGTAGTACATGTCCTTGTGCGCCAGCGGCACGCCATGCAGCGGCCCCTTTGGACCCGCCTTTGCAAGCGCGGCATCGGCGTCTTTCGCGGCCTTCAGTGCTTCCTCGGCCTCGATCCGCACGAACGCGTTCAGCAGCGGCTGCCATTGATCGATCCGCGCCAGCAGCGCCTGCGTCGCCTCGACCGACGACAGCTTGCGGGCACGAATGGCGGCAGCCGCCTCGGCAAGCGACATCAAGGCGGGATCGCTCATGGCTTGGCCCCGCGTCTTGCCACCACCTCATAGGTCGCGGGCTCGACCTCGAACGCGATGACAACGTCGTCCTGAGCCATGCGCGCCGCCACGGGCGCAACCGCTCTGGCAATCCGCTCGGCCGATCCGTCCGGTAGCGGCACGCGCGCCGCAGCCGCCATGATCGTGATGCGTTCGGGTGTGACCTCAGCCATGAACAGACCCATTCGGCAAGTATTCCGGCCCCCTGCTGCCGGCGCGCGAATGGCCGGACTGCGGGTCGACCATATGGCAGGCAACGACATGCCGCGCGGGCCCGGCCGGTGACAGCGACGGCGCCCTGGCGCTGCAAACCTCTTCCGCGAAGGCGCAGCGCGTATGAAAGCGGCAGCCGGACGGTGGATTGATCGGGTTCGGCGGATCGCCGGCGATCGGCGGCTTCTGTGTGCGGTTGTCGGGATCGAGCGAGGGCATCGCCGCGAACAGCGCCTCGGTATAGGGATGGCGCGGGCTCTCCCACAACGCCTCAACGGGCCCGCTCTCCACCACTTCGCCGAGATACATCACCACGATGCGGTCGCTGATGAAGCGGATGACGTTGAGATCGTGCGAGATGAAGATATAGGTCAGCCCGAGATCGTTCTTCAGATCGATCAGAAGATTGATGACCTGCGCCTCAACAGATTTGTCCAGCGCCGAGACCGCCTCATCGAGGATGACGAGCCGAGGAGACAGCGCGAGCGCGCGGGCGATATTCACCCGCTGCTTCTGACCGCCGGACAATTCGTGCGGATAGCGTCCTGCAAACACCGCCGGATCGAGCCCGACCTTGCGCAGCAATTCATGCGCGCGCTCGCGCGCGGCATCGCCGGACATGCCATGCACTCGCGGACCGAACGCGACGGTATCTTCTACCGTCAGCCGCGGATTCAGCGATGCATAGCTGTCCTGGAACACCATCTGCACACGGCGGCGCAGATCGCGCATTGTGAGAGTTGTCCCGACAGCCTCGCCGTCGAACAGGATACGGCCCTTGTCATAAGGGATTAGACCGACGATCAGACGCGCCGTTGTCGACTTGCCGCATCCGGATTCGCCAACGAGACCGACCACCTCGCCCTTGTCCACCGAGATCGAAACATTGTCGACGGCGCGAACCACAGCACCGCTTCCAAACAGTCCGCCGCCGACATCGAAATGCTTGACCAGATTCCTGATCTCCAGCAGCGGCTGCGCGGGTCCGCCGACATCCGCTGCGGGCGCGAGCGTCTCAGCCTCTGACATCCATTGCACTCCGCAATCCGTCGCTCAAAAGGTTGAAGCAGATCGACACGGTGAAGATCATCACACCGGGGAGCGCAGCGACCCATGGATTGACGTAGATCGCAGTGCGCAAGGTGTTCAGCATCAAACCCCATTCCGGCTCAGGCGGCTTGGTGCCAAGACCGAGGAAAGAAAGGCCGGCGGCGAGAATCATGCAGACGCTGATCAGGCTCGTCGCATAAACGAAGATCGGACCCAGCACGTTGCCGAGCACGTGCACGCGCATGATGGTCAGCGATCCCGCACCGGATGCCCGTGCCGCATCGACGAAATCGAGATTGCGCACGCTGGTGGTCACGCTCTCGGCGACGCGCACGATCGGCGGAATGAATACGATGGTGAGCGAAATCAGGCTGTTGAGAATGCCTGCGCCGAGCGCACCGGAAATCGCGATCGCCAGCAGCACCGAGGGGAATGCGTAAAAAATGTCGATGGTGCGCATGATCGCCTGGTTGACGAAACCGCCGACATAACCTGCGGTGACTCCGAGCGTCGTGCCGATGAGGAAGGCCAGCGCGACCGGCGTCAGGCCGATGAACAGCGAGAGCCGCCCGCCATAGACAAGGCGCGAAAGCATGTCACGGCCGAGTTCGTCGGTTCCGAGCGGATAGCCCGGCGTTCCAATCGGACGCAGTCGCCGGATCATGCTGCCCTGATACGGATCGGCGAGTCCGAGCCAGGGCGCGAGGAGCGCCGCCAGCACAATGAGCGAGATGACAATCATGCAGCCGACGCTGACCGGGTCACGCACCAGGCGCCTGATGACGCCGCCCCAGTAACCGCGCGCGCGCGTCGGCGGAACGGGCTCGACTACATCCTGCGCCATCACACTCATGGCGTCATGCCCGTTTGATGCGCGGGTCGATCGCGGCCTGCAGCACGTCGACGAGCAGATTGAGGACCACGAAGAACAATGCCAGCACGAGGATGGTGCCCTGCAAGAGCGGCAGATCGCGCTGAAAAATCGCAGAGTTCAAAAGGAAACCGGTGCCTGGCCACGAAAACACGGTCTCGATCAGGATCGAGCCGCCGAGCAGATAGCCGAGTTGCAGCCCCATCACCGCGATCGCGGTCGGCGCAGCATTCTTGAGAACGTGACGGAAGACGCGGACCTCGTTCAGCCCCTTGGACCGCAGTGCCGGCACAAACTCCTGCGAGAGAAGATCACCGACGAGCGCACGCACGGTCCGGCTGACGATTCCCATCGGGATTACGGACATCGTGACCGCCGGCAAGATCAGATACTTGAAATGCTCCCAGTCCCAGGCCCAGCCGCCCGGCCCCGCGCCGACCGCGGGAAGCCAGCCAAGGATGACCGAGAAGATGATAACGAGAACCATGCCGAGCCAGTAATGCGGCATGGAAACACCGGTGATCGAAATGGTGGTGACCAGCTTGTCGATCCAGGAGTCTCGGAAATAGCCCGCAAGGATTCCGAACAGAAGGCCGAAGATAAAGCCGATCAGGCTCGCAAAACCTGCCAGTATCAGCGTGTTGCCGACCGCGCGTGCCACCTCTTCCGTCACCGACCGGCCGGTGGCGATCGAGGTCCCGAGATTGCCGTGCAGGGCATTCCACATCCAGAGGCCGAATTGCACCGGCAGCGGACGGTCAAAGCCGTATGCCTTGCGCATTTGCTCGGCCAGAGCCTGCGACGCATCCGGCGGCAGTACCGACACCAGCGGGTCGCCGGGCGCGATATGCACGAGCAGAAAGCAGACCAGCGCGACCGCAATCACGACCGGGACGGCAAAAACGATACGCTTGGCAACGTAGACAAGCATCGTTTCTCACTTCCGAACTGGCTCAATTCCAGACTGACTGATATGTCGGCATCTTATCTGCTCGCAGTCAATGGGCGGCTGAGGTTGTCGCAGGAAAATCAGAATGCGGCTTTGCTCAGCGCGCCAGCGTTCAGACCGCGCGCTCAACGTTCCATCGTGATCGACGAGAAATTCTGAAACCAGTTCCTGGCCTGGATGAAGCCCTTGACCTTCGGGCTCATCGCCCGCGGGTTCACGTCGTGCGTGACCATGAGAAAAAGTGCATCGTCGACAAATTTCTCATGCACCTTCTGGAGCACCTTGGCCTGCTCCTGACGATCGAAGGTGGTACGGATCGCATCAAACAGCCTGTCCATTTCCGGATCGCAATAATGGCCCCAGTTGGTGCCGGCAGGCGGGGCCAGATTGCATTGCAGGTGCCGGATGAAGCCGGTGAACGGGTCCTGGATGAAATAACTGTAGTTCATCGCCGTGCCGCCGCGCGTCGATGAATCCTTTGCGCCGGCGCGCCAGATGTTGATCAGCACATTCCATTCGACAACCTCAAACTCGACCTGGATGCCGGCCTCGGCCAGATTCTGCTGCACGAACTCGTTCATCGTGAGCGGCTGCATCTGTCCCGAACCCGAGGTTGAGATCAGGACCTTGGTCTTGAGCGGCTTCCCGGGTCCATAGCCTGCCTCCGCCAGCAGCTTCTTCGCTTCTGCGAGGTCGCGCTTGAGAACAAAGGAGGGCTTGCCAAACCACTGATGGCCCGGCGGAAGGAAGCCTTCGGCCGGGATCATCATCCCGCCCAAAAGTTCTTTCATGCCGTCCCGATCGACCGCGAGATTGGCCGCCTTGCGAATCCGAATATCGTTCCACGGCGAGCCCTCGATGCGCGAGAAATGCCAGGTCCAGTTGTGCGGGTAGGCATTCGCCACAATTTGGAAACCCGCCTTCTTCAGCGACGGGATCGCGTCGGGCGACGGCGCCTCGATCCAGTCGATCTGACCCGAGCGCAGCGCGGCGACGCGCGTATTTGCTTCCGGAAGCGGCAAAAGGATCAGCTTGTCGAGTTTGGGCCGGCGCGCCTCATCCCAATAATCCGGGTTCGGCACAAGCTCGGCGCGCTCGCGCGGAACGAAGGCTGCAAGCTTCCAAGGTCCGGTGCCGGAGGGTGCCTTCGCGAACGCATCCCAGCTCTTGCCGACCTTCTCCCACTGCGCCGGCGACGACATCATGATCCAGGCGATCTGATACGGCAGCGTCGCGTCAGGAGACTTCGTCGTGATCTCAACCTTGTATTTGTCGATCGCCTTGTAGCCGGCGACCGCCGGAATGCGGGAGCGGCCCTGCCCCGACTGTCGAGGGTCGAATTGCGGGCTGTCCGTCTTCAGGAGCTTGTCGAGATTCCACACCACCGCGTCGGCGGTAAATTCCGATCCGTCATGGAATTTTACGCCCTCGCGCAGGGTGAAAATCCACTTGGTCCGATCTTTCTCGTCGACACTCCAACTGGTGGCAAGCCCCGATGCGAGATCGGACGGCTTGTCGGCGGACGAGAGGTCCCAGTTGATCAGCGCATCATAGACCGTATAGCCCATGAACCGCTGGCCTTCGCCACCCTGGTCGGTCTGGCCGGTGGTGAGCGGAATATCGGCTGCGGTCATGCCAATGCGCAGCGTGCCTTGCGCGAGCGCTTGTTGTTCGGCGCCCGCCAGTACCAGTGCAGCCCCGAGCGCAACGATCCGGATTCCGATCACGGCCCCTCCCCCAACGATTGGCACTTGCGGCCGCCGCCGCTTCGTTCCACTGAGGGAGCAAGGCTTGTGCCAGTCGAAAGCCCAATCCGGAGAGCGCAATGCGGCTGTTGCTGCTGAATGCGAATGCGAGCCAGTCCATTACCGATCTCGTCGTCGCCGCCGCCCGGCCGCTCGCTTCACCCACAACCGAATTGGTCGGCGTCACCGCCCGGTTCGGACCGCTCTATATCGGCACGCGCGCAGGTTATGCGATCGCGAGCCATGCCGCGCTCGACGCCTATGCAGCATTCGGGTACGGCGCGGACGCCGTGCTGCTCGCCTGTTTCGGCGATCCCGGCCTCGGCGCGCTGCGGGAGATCGCGCCCGTCCCAGTGATCGGGATGGCAGAGGCAAGCTGTCGGGCAGCGGCAGACGGCGGCAGACGCTTTGCGGTCGTGACCGGCGGCGAGCGCTGGATTCGCATGCTGACGGAGTACGTCGCTACGCTCGGCCTGTCGGCGCAGCTTGGCGGCGTGCATGCCGTCGCGCCGACAGGTGCGGAGATCGCGGCCGATCCGGAGGGCAGCATCGCCCTGCTTGCGGACGGATGCCGGACCGCAGTGAAGCGCTTCGATGCGGACGTGGTGGTGCTCGGCGGTGCCGGCCTTGCGCCGATCGCGCCGCGTGTCGCGGCATTGCTGGACTTTCCGGTGATCGACGGCCTGGCCGCCGCGATCACCGCCGCTGAAGCCTCAGTCAGAACGCGCGATCGGCGCGACGCCGTGGATCGTCTGACCGAGCCTTGGGCGTGCACAGGACTGACGGCGGAACTCGCCGCGCTGCTGCAACATCCGCCCGGCCGCTCCAACAGGTAAGGCAGCGCCGCAAAAGTTTGCGGCGCTGCTATCGCGCTGCCTATCAGTTGATCGTCATCGTCGAGAAATCGACGAACCAGCTCTTCGGCTGCACGAAGCCCTTGATCTTCGGTGACATCGCGCGCGGTCCGACGTCATGCGCCACATACAGAAACGCGGCTTCGTCCACCGAACGTTCGTGCAGCGCGGCCAGCGCCTTGTCCCGCTCGGCTGGATCGAACGCGGTACGCACCGCCGCGACCAGCTTGTCGTATTCCGGCTCGTTGATGAAGCCCCAGTTGTTGGAGACCGGCGGCGCCATCTTGGAATCGAGGAAGCGGATCATGGCGAAGAACGGGTCCATCGCCGCGTAGGTCACGTTGATGGCGTGCGAACCGCGTGCCGATTCATCCTTGGCCCCCTTGCGCCAGTTGGTGAACAGCGTGTTCCACTCGATGACGTCAAGCTCGACATCGAAGAAGCATTCCGCCAGGCTTTGCTGGATGAATTCGTTCATCGGCAGCGGCAGCATCTGGCCGGAGCCCGAGGCCGAAGTCTGGGTTTTCACCTTCAGACGCTTGGTTTTCGAGAAACCGGCTTCGGTCATCAGCTTGCGAGCCTGTTCCGGATCGTACTTGATCTGGAATTTCGGGTTGCCGCGCCACGGATGACCGGGCTCGAAGGTGCCGGTGGCCGGCGCCATCAGTCCGCCGAGCAGCCCATCCTTCATCGCATTGCGATCGATGCAGAGATTGGCCGCCTTGCGCACGCGGATATCGTTCCAGGGCGAGCCCTCGATGCGGCTGAACTGCCATGGCCAGACATGCGGCTGTTCGTTCGCATAAATTACAAAGCCGCGCTGCTTGAGCTGCGGTAATGCGTCCGGCGCCGGATTCTCGATCCAGTCCACCTGGCCCGAAAGCAGCGCGGCGGTACGAGCATTGGCTTCCGGCATCGGCAGCAGAACGAGCTTGTCCACCTTCGGCCGGCGCGCCGGATTCCAGTAATTGTCGTTCTTGACCAGTTCGAGCCGCTCGCGCGGCACGAAGCGCTCCATCTTCCACGGGCCGGTGCCGGACGCATTGCGGGCGAACGCATCCCAGGCCTGCTTGGCCTTTTCCTTCGGATCGGTCGCGGGGGATGCGTCATACAGCTTCTGCCAGTGCGCCGGCGACGCCATGAACAGATTCGTCAGGTTGATCGGCAGCAGCGATTCCGGCGCCGACGTTGTCAGCTCGACGGTCATGTCGTCGATCTTGCGGGCACTGCGCAGCGTCGGCATCCGCGAGGCAGTGACACCGACCTGACTCGCGTCGAAATGCAGCGCATCCTGTTTCAGCACCTTCTCGACGTTCCAGACCACGGCATCGGCGTTGAAATCGGAGCCGTCATGGAATTTCACGCCGGGCCGCAGCTTGAAAATCCATTTGGTATTGTCGGTTGGCGAGACCGCCCATTCCGTGGCCAGCCCGGGAATGATCACGCTCGGCTTGTCGGCTGACGACAGATCCCAGAGGGTCAGCCCCTCGTACATGGTGTTGCCGGTGAAGCGGTTGCCCTCGAACCCCTGGTCCGGCTGGCCGAGCGTGCGCGGAATGTCCGCGGCGGTCATGCCGATCCGCACTGTGGATTGTGCAGAAGCCGGGCTGGCAAGGATCGCCAGTGCGCCTGCAAGGGCAAAGGCCGGACCGAATTTCAGGACTGATGTCGATTTCAACATTGTTTCTCCCCTGGGACGCCCACGTTTGGAAGGCCAACAAGTCGAAGCATCAAAGAATGTGCCAGTTGCGAAAGCGCGCTCCAACACTTGCCAGCGGCGAATTCCGGCGCCAGCGTGAGCATTGTCTGCCCATTGATTGGGCAGAGTTTAGAGAAAGCGCGGCCGACAACAAGCCGGTACGCCGGTCGACCGGTCAATTTCGTCGCCGCGCATCGCGACGGGCGCACACGGTGCGGCAAAACCGCCCGCCCTGCCATCGGTTACCGGCGTCCCCGTTTGCAACGCACCGCCGCGGTCACTTGCATGGCGCGGCCGGTCATGTTCGGCTTGCTGCCACACCCGATCCATCCGAGAACGTCAAATCAGCCGCCCGAATGACCGAACAGACCGCCACTCAGCACAAACTCAGCAACCTTGCCATCGATCCCGACCGGCTCTGGAACAACATCATGGAGACCGCGGCGTTCGGCGCCACGGCCAAGGGCGGGATCTGCCGCCTAACCCTGTCGGAGGAAGACCGCAAGGTACGCGACTGGTTCAGGGCGCGCGCCGAAAGTCTCGGCTGCCGCGTCACCATCGACGATATGGGCAACATGTTCGCGCGCATGGATGGCAGCCGCAAAGACATTCCGCCAATCGCGATGGGCAGCCATCTCGACACCCAGCCGACCGGCGGCAAGTTCGACGGTGTGCTCGGCGTGCTCTCCGCACTCGAAGTGCTGCGCACCCTGCGCGATGCCGGATATGAGACTTATGCGCCGGTCGAAGCGATCAACTTCACTAATGAAGAAGGATCGCGCTTCGCGCCGGCACTGATCGCATCGGGCGTATTCGGCGGCGTTTTCAAGCGCGACTATGCGGTGGCGCAGACCGACCGCGCCGGCGTCACGTTCGGTGAAGCGCTTGACCGTATCGGCTATCGCGGTCCCGAGCGCTGCGGCGATCATCCGCTCTCGGCCTATTTCGAACTCCATATCGAACAGGGACCGATTTTGGAGCGAGAGAGCTGTGACATCGGCATTGTGACCGGCGCGCAGGGCGTGCGCTGGTTCGATGCGACGATGATCGGGCAGGACGCTCATACCGGAGCAACGCCCATGACGATGCGCAGGAATGCGCTGGTCGGCACCGCCCGCATGATCGACGCGGTGGACCGGATCGCAAGGCGCCATCCGCCGCATGCGGTCGCAACCGTCGGATCGATCGAGTCGAAACCTAATTCGCGCAACGTAGTCCCTGGCGAGACCTTCTTCACCATCGACGTCCGTCATCCGGATGCCGTAATCCTTGAAACCATGGAAGCCGAAATCCGCGCGGCCTGGGATACGACGCTGCGCGATCTCGATCTCACCGGCACGCTCACCCGAATCTGGGAGCAGCCTCCGGTAGCGTTCGACCCGCACTGTCTCGATGCAATCCGAAGCGCGATGAAGCGCACGCCCTTCTCATCGCGCGATATCGTATCGGGCGCAGGCCACGATGCGGTGTATGTCTCGCGCGTCGCACCCTCGGCCATGATCTTCGCTCCCTGCAAGGACGGCATCAGCCACAACGAGGCGGAATATTCATCGCGCGAGCAATGCGGACGGGCCGCACAGGTGCTGCTGCTGAGTGTGCTCGAATACGACCGCAAACTCGCTGCGGCCGCACGTCGTTAGATCACGCTACGCTGCCGCGATCGCCCGCGAGCCGCCGCTCGACCTCGCCGCACATCATGTGACCGATTGCGATGTGCATCTCTTGAATATGGTTGGTGCGGTCGGATGGCGCGCAGATACAGATGTCGCAGAGCTGCCGCATCTGTCCGCCGGACTCGCCGGTGAGCCCGATCGTCTTGATGCCCTTCTCACGCGCCACCTCGATGGCCCGCAGCACATTCCGGCTGTTGCCGCTGGTCGAGATCGCCACGAGCACATCGCCCTTTTGTCCGACGCCGCCCAGCTGGCGAGCAAACACCTCGTCGAACGAATAATCGTTGGCGATTGCCGTGAGCGCGGAGGTGTCAACGGTCAGTGCCAGCGCCGGCAGCGGGGCGCGGTCGATCAGGTAACGCCCGACCAGTTCGGCGGCGAGATGCTGCGCGTCGGCCGCCGATCCGCCATTGCCGCAGAACACGATCTTGTTGCCGCCCTCCAGCGCGTCCCCGACAGCGGCGATGGCGCGCTGCACCACATCCTCAAGCGCAGCGAGCGCTTCGAAGTTTCTCGCCACGGTGAGACAATAGGCCCGGAAATCCGACATCGCATAGTCCGACGATGCGCGCGGGATGGACATCACTCCGCGATCAAGCGCATTCGGCGGCCTCATAGCCGACAGCGCGCGAAAACTCTATTGGCAGGACTTGTTTCCTTGATGCACCGGACTGGAGTGGCGAACCGGTCCCTTACGCCGCCGCCGCGGCCCGCCGCGAGGTATTCTCCATCGGTTCGATCAGCTTCGACCGGATCGCGTGAGACACATCCGCCAGCTTGTTGTTCGCGTCCGCGGCGCGTGCTTCTGCGCCTTCGGCCCGGCTCTGCGCCTCCATGAGCTGGCGCCGCAGGACATCGATCATCGACTGGGCGTCCCTGAGCATTCTTTCGAAATGCTGCGCCCTGGCATCGAGCCCTGCAACCAACTGCTCCGCGGCATGGGCTCTCGCTTCGCTCCTGTGCGCGGCCTCGACCATCGCCCGCAGCTTTTTCTCTGCGCCGGCCAGCTGTTCGACCGCCCGGCTGGCAATGTCGAGAGCCTGTTGCTCCTTCAAGGCTGCCCGCTCCTCACGCGCCTTGATGGTATCGGCTGCCCTGTTGACGAGTTCGAGGATCTGGTCGTCTTGCGGCCGCCGTTGCGCGAGCGAGATGATGTTGCCGTCCGTCAGACCTTCGGCCATCGCGGCCATGTGACCACGCATGTGTTGGCGAAGCCGGTCCATGATTGCCCCTGCCGTTTCCGGTTTTGACCTTCACGCAGCACAGCAAATGCGATCAGAGCAACGGCATGGTTAATTTACAGTTAATGACGGGACTTTACGGCGCACGCCGCTACCAGCCCCAGCATCAAGACAAGTGCGCCGGTCCGCCCTTCTTCAACAAGGCCACCATCGCTTTCAGTGCCGCCTCATCCATCATGTCAGGGGGATGCGGGAAGCGGTGAATCAGCCGGTATATATAGCCGAGCTTCACCACGATCGCGGGTACGATCACGAAAGGATAGAGATCGTTCAGTCCCATCGAGCGGTTGATTGCAAAAGTGAGCGGCAGCCAGGCTTCGATCAATTGATCGATAGTCGCGCGATACGGATCGAAATCGACCGGCGTTTCGAGACTTGCAGCGCTCGGCACTCGCGGCTGCGTCGAGACGCCGAAGGCGCGCGCGGTCTCCAGCGTATCGACGATATGGAAGTAATGCGCCCAGGTCTCCGCGAAGTCTTCCCATGGGTGCGCGCTGGCATAGGCCGACACATAGCGCTGCGACCAGTCGGACGGCGCACCCTGTGCATGGTGCCGGCGCAACGCGGCACCATAGTCCGCGCGCTCATCGCCGAACACGGCGCGGAATTCCTCGATCGAGGCCTCGTTGTTGGCAAGCAGGTCCCAGTAATAATGTGCAATCTCATGGCGAAAGTGGCCGAGCAAGGTCCGGTAAGGCTCGCCCATCGCACCGCGCTGACGCTCCCGTTCGGAATCGTCCGCTTCGGCCAGATTGATCGTGATGTTGCCGTTCAGATGCCCGGTGATCACCGGCTCATGAGTCGGTGCAAGAAAGTCGAAGGCCAATCCTGCCGGATCCTGCGCCTTGGTGACCAGCGGCAATTGCAGCCGCAGCAAGCTGTAGAACAGCCGATGCTTGGCGACCTCCAGTCTGCGCCATAGCACGAGGTTGTTGCCGACGGACAGATCGGGAATTGTCCGGTTATGCCGGCAGGCAATGCAGAAGGGCTCACTGAGGTCGGCCGGAACCAGCCAGTTGCAGCTTTCAAATTCCGCATTTGCGCAGAACCTGTACGTCCGGTCGGCGTCGCCGAGCGCACGAAATCCGTCTTCGGCAGGATCGAGCGCCGTCATCCGGGTCAGGCGCGGCAGATAGCCGACACGGCGCCCGCAACTTCCGCATGCTGCATTCTCGAAATGCAAAGGTTGCCCGCAGCCCTGGCACATAAACAGCCGCATCTCGCTCTGCCTTTCGTGAACCGGAGCAACAAAAGCCATAGCCGACGGTTCCGGCGCGTCAGGCGACTTCGGCCGGAACGACGTCGATCCCGATCTTCCAGCCGTCCCGCGATCCGGTCCAGACCGAGGCCCCGGCGTGGCGGCATCCGCTCCTTGCAGCCGCGGCTTGGTGGGCGGCGGATTGTCCGCGAATACCCGCTGAGATAGGCCGCGGGCAACGCGAGCCCGCGCCCGCCGCCGGATCTGAACAAAATCCTGGCACACGCTGGCGTGCAGGCATGCGGGCCAAATCAAGGCAAATTGCCCCCGGCGCAGGCAGGGGGTATAGGCATTTCTGGAAATGACATTAAATCCAATGTGTTCGGCCCTGTAACAGGCAATCCCGGTGTCTCAGCCCCCGAAATACCCCCTCCTCGACCGCGTCAAAATTCCCGCCGATCTTCGGACCCTTTCCGAATCCGATCTGCCGCAATTGGCGGCGGAACTCCGTTCCGAGATGATCGACGCGGTTGCGACTACCGGCGGTCACCTCGGCGCAGGCCTTGGCGTCGTGGAGCTCACGGTCGCGCTCCATTACGTGTTCGACACTCCGAACGACCGCTTGATCTGGGACGTAGGCCACCAGGCCTATCCCCACAAGATCATCACCGGGCGGCGCGACCGGATCCGCACGCTGCGCCAGGGCGGGGGTCTGTCGGGTTTCACCAAGCGCACGGAAAGCGAATACGACCCGTTCGGCGCGGCGCATTCATCGACATCGATTTCGGCCGGCCTCGGCATGGCCGTGGCCCGCGATCTCAAGAACGAAGAGCGCAACGTCATCGCAGTGATCGGCGACGGCGCGATGTCGGCCGGGATGGCCTACGAGGCGATGAACAATGCCGGAGCGACGCATTCGCGGCTGATCGTGATCCTCAACGACAATGACATGTCGATTGCGCCTCCGGTCGGGGCGATGTCGGCCTATCTGGCGCGGCTTCTATCCGGCAAGACCTATCGCAATCTGCGGGAGATCGGAAAACAGCTCGCGCACAAGCTTCCGAAATTCTTCGAGGAGCGTGCGATGCGCGCCGAAGAATATGCGCGCGGCATGGTGACCGGCGGGACGCTGTTTGAAGAACTCGGCTTTTACTATGTCGGCCCGATCGACGGGCACAATTTCGATCACCTGCTGCCGGTGCTTAAGAACGTGAGGGACGCGAAAAGCGGCCCGATCCTGGTTCACGTCGTCACTCAGAAGGGTAAAGGCTACGGCCCCGCCGAAATATCCGCGGACAAGTATCACGGCGTTACCAAGTTCGATGTGGCAACCGGCGCGCAGTCCAAATCGAAATCCAACGCGCCTGCCTATACCAAGGTGTTCGGAGACTCCCTGGTCGCCGAAGCGCGCCGCGACGACAAGATCGTGGCCATCACCGCCGCGATGCCATCCGGCACCGGGCTCGACCTTTTCGCAAAGGAATTCCCAAAGCGCTTTTTCGATGTCGGCATTGCCGAACAGCATGCCGTAACATTCGCAGCCGCGCTCGCGGCCGAGGGGCTTAAACCATTTGCTGCAATCTACTCGACTTTCCTGCAGCGTGCCTACGATCAGGTGGTGCACGATGTTGCGATCCAGTCGCTGCCCGTGCGCTTTGCCATCGACCGCGCCGGGCTTGTCGGCGCCGATGGTCCAACCCATGCGGGCTCGTTCGATATCGCCTATCTCGGCTGCCTTCCCGGATTCGTGCTGATGGCCGCGGCCGACGAAGCCGACCTCGTCCATATGGTCGCGACGGCCGTGGCCATCGACGACCGGCCGTCCGCGCTGCGCTATCCGCGCGGCGAAGGTATCGGCACCGCGATGCCGGAGCGCGGCATTCCGCTCGAAATCGGCAAGGGGCGAATCATCCGCGAAGGGACCAAAGTCGCGCTGTTGTCGTTCGGTGCACGGCTGTCGGAATGCCTGAAGGCTGCGGACGAACTCGCGGGCTTCGGCTTGTCAACCACCGTCGCCGATGCGCGATTTGCAAAGCCGCTTGACACCGACCTGGTGCTGCGGCTCGCGCGTGAGCACGAGGTTCTGATCACCATCGAGGAAGGGTCGATCGGCGGGTTCGGAGCCTATGTGTTGCAGGCACTGGCCGACAATGCGGCTCTGGAGAACGGCCTGAAAGTCCGGACCATGGTGCTTCCGGATATCTTCATCGACCAGGATACCCCTGCGGCGATGTATGCGGCCGCAGGTCTCGACGCACACGGTATCGTCAAAAAAGTATTCGAGGCGCTCGGCCGCGAGATCAAGACAACGAAGAAGAGCGCCGGCTGACCCTCCGGAAGACTCGACGCAAACGCCCAGCACGCAAAGGCCCAGCACTTGGCTGGGCCTCCCGCGGATGAACGGTGTCCGCAGCCAGCGTTAACGACACCGTTACACGTCGCGGCCGATGCCACTGACCGTGCGATGCCATATGGCGAGGTCTTCGGAAATGGCCTGGTACATCCCGGCCGCAACGATGACCGGAAACCACAGCAACATCGGCATCGCATTCTCCATCTTGTCCGGAACGCTACTTGGCAGTTCGCGCTTCGCGGAAGGTCATGGCTAAAACGCCCTATGCCGCGGATCGGTTCCGGCGTCGCAAGGCGCCGTACGATGAGGGCCGGGGCGGCGGCGTGTTGCGAACCGGTCGCGCCGGGGACCGCGTCGGAATATTTTAAATTTAAAGCTTTATTCGCGCACGGATGTTCCCTAGGATCGCCGACGATCGCCGATCATCGCAGATAGTCTGACCGAACAGATGCCTGACCACGCCCTGCAATCGCCGACAAACGGGGTCGTCTTCATCCATGGAGTCGGAGGATCGGCGTCGGCATGGCAGCTCCAGGTGGAAAGCTTCCGGGCCGCCGGATATACGCCGCTGGCCCTGAACCTGCCCGGCTATGGCGGCCGGCCCGCCATCGAAGCGATTGATTTCGAACAGTTTTCCGACGACGTCGAGGCGCAGATCGCGGCTGCGGGTCTCGTTCGCCCGGTGCTCGTCGGCCATTCGCTCGGCGGCATGATTGCCCAGACCATGCTGCGGCGAAAACCCGATGGATATCAGGCGGTTGTGCTGGTCGGCACGAGCCCCGCCTTCGGCAAGCCGGACGGCGATTTCCAGAAGAAATTCGTCGCCGACCGCCTCGCTCCGCTGCGCGCCGGCAAGACCATGGCCGAGCTCGTGGCCGGAATGATCAACGAAATCATAGGCTTGAACGCAGATCCGAAGGGCCGGGAGATCGCCATTGCGTCAATGGCCGCCGCCCCGGCCGAAACCTACAAGGCCTGCGTCGAGGCGATCGTAACCTTCGAAGAACGTGCGAACCTCGGTCAAATAAGAGTGCCGACGTTGTGTCTCGTCGGCGAGTTCGACACCAATGCTCCTCCCGCCATGATGCAGCGCATGGCGGCTAAAATTCCCGGCGCAAAATTCGTCCAGCTGCCCGGCCTTGGCCATCTGCCGAACCTTGAAAACCCGGCCGCCTTCGACGCGGCCGTGCTCGGCTTCCTGCGCGATCTGAAAGCGAGCGACACGACGACACGGAGAGCTCCCGGATGAAACCGATCGACCTCGACAAAACCGATACCGATGCTCCGATCTTCGCACCGGACGCCTTCGGCCTCTCCGATTTCCAGGCCGAGCTGATCGCCAAGAGCCGCCGTTTCGGCAAACAATATCTCGCGCCCCGCGCCGCGCAGCATGACCGCGACGCGACGTTCCCGATCGAAAATTTCCGCGACATGCATCCCGAAGGCCTGCTCGGGATCTGCATTCCGAAGTCGTCCGGCGGCATCGGCGCCGACTACAAGACCTATGCGCTGTGCGCCTCCGAACTCGGACGCTATTGCGGCGCCACGGCGCTGTCCTGGAACATGCATGTCTGCTCGACGCTTTGGTCGGGCCCGATCTCCGACGAAATGGACATGCCGCCGGACGTGCGTGCGCTGCATCTGCAGCGGCGTGAGGTCCATTACGAGCGCATCCTGCGCAACGGCGCGGTCTATGCGCAGCCCTTCTCCGAAGGCGGCGCCGCGGCCGCCGGCGCTGTCGCCTTCGGCACCGAAGCCAAACCCGTGGACGGCGGCTATATCGTCAACGGCAAGAAAATCTTCGCGTCATTGTCCGGCTCTGCGGACTATTACGGCGCGCTCTGCACGAGGCGCGCCGAAGGCGAAGAGGCGATGCGGCGCAACACGCTCTATCTCGCGATCCCGGCGAATGCACCGGGCGTCACCGTGACCGGTGACTGGGATCCGCTCGGCATGCGCGGTACGGTCTCGCGCACGCTGATCTTCAAGGACGTGTTCGTGCCGGAAGACGCAGCCCTGATGCCGCCCGGCGTCTATTATCAGGCGGTGCTGCGCTGGCCGCACATGTTCCTCACACTCACGCCGACCTATATGGGACTCGCGCAGGCGGCCTATGACTTCACCGTCGCCTATCTGCGCGGCGAGTTGCCGGGCATGCCTCCGGTGAAGCGTCGCATGTTTCCGACCAAGCAGCTTGCGGTCGCCGAAATGAAGCTGATGCTGGAACAGACCAAGGCGCTATGGTTCCAGACCATCAGCGAGGCGCGGCCGAACCCGTCGAAGGACTCGGTCATGCGGGCCTATTGCGCACAGCATACCGTGATGGAAAACGCCAATGCACTGGCGGTGAAAGCGATCCGCACTTGCGGCGGCCAGGCCATGCTCAAGAGTCTGCCGCTGGAGCGCATCTATCGCGACAGCCGCTGCGGCTCGCTGATGCTGCCCTGGACCGCGGAAATTTGCATGGACCGGCTTGGCAAGGAGACTCTGTACGAGCCAGGCGAGACGGATGAGTAAACATCTCTCGTGTCCCGGACGCGGCGCAAAACGAAGCGGAGCGAGGTTGTGCGCCGCTGAGCCGGGACCTGCGCCATTCTGCTGCTGTCCAACATGGGTCCCGGTTCTGCAGCGCACCGTTTCACGCTGCGCTGCGCCCGGGACAAGAGGCCTGTGTTCGCGGCCGGTCTAGAAATTAGCCATGGACCTCTCCGATCTCATCGCCCGCAACGCCGATTTCACGCCCGACAAGACCGCGATCCGTTTCAGCGGCCGCACTCTCAGCTATGCCGCGTTCCATTCGCGGATCGCTGATGCAGCGCGTGCACTGAAATCCGAACTTGGCGTCGGACGCGGCGATCGCGTCGCGATTCTTGCGGCCAATCATTCCGATTATCTGGTCACGCTCTATGCCTGTGCGCGACTTGGCGCGATGCTGGTGACGATGAACTGGCGGCTTGCCATACCGGAGCAGTTATTCATTTTGTCCGACAGCGGTTCCAAGGTCCTGATTGTCGATAAGGAATTCTCGGCCGTGGTGGCGCAGCTTGCGCAACACCTGCCCGATATCAAGGTTGTAGGCCTAGACTACACTCCGGACGGCGCGCCCTCTTTCGACGAACTGGTTGCATCAGGGTCGGGCGACGGCCGCAACCCGCATACCGACACCTCAAATCCGTTGCTTCTCGTCTACACGTCCGGCACCACCGGCCGCCCGAAGGGCGCGGTGTTGCGTCAGGAGGCGCTGGTCTGGAACGCGCTGATGAGCCACCACGCGCATGACATGCGTGCGGACGATCACATCCTCACGTTTCTGCCCCTTTTTCACGTCGGCGGACTGAATATTCAGACAACGCCGGCACTCCAGATCGGTGCGACCGTAACCGTGCATTCGCGCTTTTCGCCGGATGCAACCCTGGAGGCGATCGGGCAAGACAAGCCGACACTGATGCTGAGCGTGCCTGCGGTCATGCAGGCTCTCACTCAGCATCCGCTCTGGGCAACGACCGACCTTTCCTCGCTGCGCTGCGTTGCGGCCGGATCGAGCCTCATCCCGGTGCCGCTGATCGAAGCCTTCATCGCGCGCGGCATTCCGGTGATTCAGATCTACGGCTCGACCGAAACCGGACCGACCGCAGTCTATACCCGCGTCGGCGGCGACCTTTCGCGTCTCACCTCCACCGGCCTGCCCGGCCTCTATTGCGAGGCCAAGATCGTGGACAACGACGGCCGCGAAGTGCCGCACGGCACCGCCGGCGAAGTGGTCGTGCGCGGACCCAACGTGCTCTACGAATACTGGGGCAATGCCGAGGCAACCGCGGAGGCCTTGCGCGACGGCTGGTATCACACCGGCGACATCGGCACGCGCGATGCGGATGGCTATTTCTACATTCATGACCGCAAGAAGAACATGATCATCTCGGGCGGCGAGAACATCTATCCGGCCGAGGTCGAGCGCGTCTTGCACGATCACCCATGCATCGCGGAGGCCGCCGTGATCGGCCGGCCCGATCCGAAATGGCAGGAGGTGCCGGTTGCCTACATCGTGTGCCGCAAGGACATGACGATCGGCGCCGAGGACGTAAAGGCTTTCGTCGGACAGCATCTGGCGCGCTTCAAGATCCCGCGCGAGGTGGTGTTCGTGGACTCTCTGCCGCGCACTGCGCTCGGCAAGGTGCAACACTTCTTGCTGCGGGAGCAGCGATGACTCGTGTCCCGGACGCGGTGCAACGCGAGCAACGCGAAGTGGTGCACCGCAGAGCCGGAGCCCCCTGCGGACAAAGGAATAGGTCCCGGTTCTGCAGCGCACCGTTTTACGTTGCGCTGCGCCCGGGATGCGAAACTGGAGACTTGATTAATGCGTATCGCAGTACTGGGTGGCGGCAATGGTTCGTTCGCAGCGGCGGGAGATTTCGCACTCGCCGGACACGACACGCGGCTATGGCGGCGCGACAAGCCTGCGGTAGAGGCGCATCGCGCCGCGGGCTCGACAATCACCATTAAGGATTTTGCCGGCAAGCACCAGGCGAAGCTGGCTCTTGTCACAAACGACATTGCCGAAGCCGTGCGCGACGCCGAACTGATCGTCTGCCCTGCCCCGGCGCATGCACAGCCCGATATAGCCAAAGTGCTGGCGCCGCATTTGAAAGACGGCCAGGTGGTGTTTCTGCCGCCCGGCACGTTCGGCTCGATGCTGTTTGCGCAGGCCATGCAGGCGGCAGGAAACAAGGCGAAGGCCGCATTCGCCGAAACCGGCACTCTGCCCTGGCTCACCCGCAAGCATGGTCCATTCGAAGCCGCGGTCACGGTCCGCGCCAAGCGGCTGCCGACCGGCGTGTTTCCGCTCACATTGAAAAGCCATGCCCTTTCGGTGATCGGTCAGGCCTTCCCGAATGTGATCGAGGATTGCGGCGACGCGCTCTCCGGCGCGCTGATGAATGCCGGCGGAATCATCCATCCGCCGCTCATCACCATGAATGCCGGACCGCTGGAGCATTTCGACCGCTGGGACATTCATAAAGAGGGCACGCAGCCCTCGATTCGCCGTGTGACCGACGCACTCGATGCCGAACGCATCGCCGTGCGCGAGGCGATGGGCTATGGCGCACCGCATTTCCCGCTGGCCGACCATTACGCCAAAGAGGGCGACGAGTGGATGTATGGCCGCGGCTCGCACGACAAGCTGACCGATTCCGGCGACTGGCGGGAACACATCGTCCTGACGCAGCACCGCTACATGCTGGAAGACACCCGCATGGGCCTTTCGTTCATCACGTCGGTCGGCGAGCTCGCCGGCGTCCCCACGCCGCTTGCCCGCGCCTTCCTTGCCATCGGCGGCGCGGTGGTGGGCGAGGACTTCATGGTCACCGGGCGGACGCTGAAGGGTATGGGGCTGGGTGGTTATGACAAGGCGGGATTGCAGAAGTTGCTCGCGGAAGGGTTCAATTAATGACGAAACCACGCCTCTCTTGTCCCGGACGCATAAAGCGCGTTCACGCGCGTCTGCGACGGGCTATGGCAGCATGGAGCGCAGCGCAATGGTGCGTCGCTGATCCGGGACCCACGGGTCTCGAAGGATGGGTCCCGGTTCTGCGAAGCAGCACTACGTGCTGCATCGCGCCCGGGACGAGAGGCCCATCATGACGAAAGACACCATCGCCTGTCTCGGTGCCGGCCGCATGGGACGCGGCATTGCCGTTGTCTTCGCCTATGCCGGACATCCGGTGAAGGTGGTCGACTTCAAGGCGCGCGGCAAAGACGACTTCAGGAAGCTGCAAGCCGAGGCACTCGACGAAATCCGCGGCGTGCTGACGTCCCTTGCCACTTTTGGCATGTTCGATCCGGCACAGGTCGACGCGATCCTCTCCCGCGTCGAGATCGTGCCGGAAAGCCGCGCGCAGGTAGCGTTCTCATCGGCTGCAGTGATCTTCGAGGGCGTGCCGGAAGTGCTCGAACTCAAGCGCGAGGCGCTGGCGCAGGCCTCGAAACTCGCAGGCCCCTCCCCGATCATCGCGTCGACCACCTCGACCATCCTTGTCGACGACATCTCGGGCGCGGTCGAGCATCCGGAGCGATTCCTCAACGCGCACTGGCTGAACCCCGCTTACCTCGTGCCGCTGGTCGAAATGTCGCCGGGCAAACATACCGATCCTGCCGTCACCGCACGGCTGAAAGCTCTGCTCGAAGGCATCGGCAAAGTGCCGGTAATCTGCGCACCGGCGCCCGGCTATATCGTGCCGCGCATCCAGGCGCTCGCCATGAACGAAGCCGCGCGCATGGTGGAGGAAGGCGTTGCGAGCCCGGAAGATCTCGACAAGGCGATCAAGTACGGCTTCGGCTTCCGCTTCGCGGTGCTCGGCATGCTGGAATTCATCGACTGGGGCGGCGGCGATATTCTCTATTATGCCAGCCGCTATCTGACCAAGGCGCTCGACAACGAGCGCTATGCCGCGCCGGATATCATCGCGCGCAACATGGAAGCCGGGCATATCGGGCTGAAGACACAACGCGGCTTCCTGAACTATGAAGGAATGGACGTGGAGGCGTATCGCGCAGAGAGGCTGAAGGCCTTCGTCGCGATGCTGCGGCATTTCGATCTGGTGAAGCCGCCGGTGGTGTGAGGCTGTCGTGTCCCGGATGCGATGCAGCATGAGCGAAGCGAAATGATGCGTCGCTGATCCGGGACCCATATCTGAAGCACAATGGGGTCCCGGTTCTGCAGCGCACCGTTGCACGCTGCGCTGCGCCCGGGACACGAGACCGGCCCTACCCAAACACGTCCTGCAGCACGCCGTTCTTGACCACCACCGCATTATCCAGCGTGATCGTGGTCTTCATCACCGGCAGGTCGAAATGGCCCGCGGTGTAACGTCCCGCAAATTCGTTGGCGCCGGTGGAGAACAGGAAATTGCCCGGCACAGCGCGCAGCTCAGTGCCGTTGGTGTCGCGCTGGCCGTACATCGACAGCGCCTCATAGCGCGCGCCGGGATTCATGCCCCAGCCGACATGCGACACCGCGTAGGCCTCGCGATCGCCCCAGGCGGAGAGATATTGCCTGAACATCTCGGCGTCGGTGCCCTCGCCGATGATGTCGGTGATGTAGTCGTCCTTGAAGTCGAGCCGGATCGGCTCGGCGATGTAGCGTTTGAAGGTCAGATTGATGTCGCCGCGGTCGAGCACGAGCCGCCCGTTGACCGATTTCGCCTTGGGGAAAGAGACCACGATGCCGCCGGGCCAATGCGCGAGCGTGCCCGGCTTTTCGGTCCAGCCCCAGATGCCGACGGTCTGTGCCCCCTCCATGTCAACGTCGAGATCGGTGCCCGCTTCGGAGGTCACCTTCATACGCTTCGATCCGCGCAGCATGCGCGCCGCATTGCGCACCCGCGCCTCCAAAGCCGGATCGGGGCGCATCCGCTCCAGCGCCTCGGGGTGCTCGTTCGAGATCACCATGATCCGGGCGCCGGATTTCAGAATCTCCGGCGTCTCCGGCGCATGCATCAGGCCTTCCAGCGTACAGTCGACCACGAAGCCGGCCTGGGCGAGCGCAGAGACTACGGGCGCGAGCTTGCCGATCGCAATGCTGGCGCCGGTCGAGCGGATCGGCACCGGATATTGGTTGCGCGGGGTCGGCACCACGACATGAAAGGGTCGCGCGCCGAGGCGGAGCAGCGCCAGCTCGGCAAGCTGAACGTTAAGCTGGCGCGACTGCGTTTCAGACAGGATGGCGGCGGTATCACCCTTTTTCACCGCGCATTTTTCAAAGAGTTCGCAGAAGGCGTCGATCCACTTGCCCTCTATTCTGTCCGCCAGCATCAGCCTTCCTCCGGGAAACCTCGCAGCAGGCGGGCCCGGAGCGCATTGAAGCCTGCGTTCAGAACGAGGCCGAGCGCCGAAATCGCGATGATGGGCACGAACATGTCCACCGTCTGGAAACTGCGCGCGGCCCGTACCAGGAGATATCCGAGCCCGTCCGTCGAGGATATCATTTCCGACAGAAAGACCACGATACAGGAAATGACAAGCCCGATCCGGCATCCGGTCAGGATCGAGGGGAGCGCCGCGGTCAATACAACCGTGAACAGGCATTTGAGCTTGCTGACCCCCATGGCGCGGGCCGACCAGACGAGCTTGGGCTCGACCGCCAGCGCCCCCTGCAGGGTCGCAAGCAGGATCGGAAACAGCGCATCGGCAAAGACCAGCGCGATCTTGGAGGCATGGTCGAAGCCGAGCGTCAGCATGAAGGCGGGGTAAAGCGCGACTTTCGGCAGGGGTGCGAGCACCCGGATCACCGGGCGGAGCAGCGAGCCCGCGACCTGGCTGCCGGCCCCAAGAATACCGAGCCCGACGCCCACCACCACCGCGAGGCCGAAGCCCCAAGCCAGCCGGTACATTGTCGTCGCGGCATGGCTGAGGAAAGCCGGATCGCCCAGGAGGTGGAAGAACCGGGCAAACACCACGCCCGGCGGCGGCAGCAAGCTCGGCGGGGCGATCTTGAAGGCGGTGAGATATTCCCAAAGGCCGAGCAGCAGCAGGATCGGGATCATCCCGATCGCCAGTTCGGACAGGCGCATCCTTGCAGTCATGCCGAGCCCACCGCGATAGCGTGCACCGGATCGGCCCAGCCGACCACGACGCCGCGCAGCTTCTCGAAGGCGAAATCGAGCACGAAGCCCAGCACGCCCACGATCACAATCGTCGCGTAGGTCGCGGAATATTGTGCGAGGTCCAGCGAGTTATAGAGCAGGTTGCCGATACCGGCCTGCCGCACGATCATCTCGCTGGTCACCATGGTAATCAGCGCCAGCACGAGGCCGGTGCGGCAACCGACCATGATTTCCGGCATCGCCGCCGGCAGCACGATCCGGAACAGCTGCTCGCGCTTCGACATACCCATGGCGGCGCCGGACCACAACAGCTTCTCGCCGACCGCCTTGGAGCCCTGATAGGTGTGATAGATCACCGGCAGCGACACGCCGAGAAAGATCACAAGCGTTTTGGATGCGTCACCGATGCCGAGCCAGAGCATGATAATCGGCATCAGCGCCGCCTTCGGCACCGGATAGATCATCATGAATAGCGGATTGAAGAACGCCGCGACCTTCTTGCTGCGCCCCATCAGCAGTCCGACCGGAATGGCGAAACACAGCGCCAGCGCAAAGCCGGCGAGCATGCGCCGGACCGACGACAGGATATCGTAGCGCGCGCGAGGCTCGCTCAGAATCCGCGGGATCTCCTGCAGGCTTTCCCAGGCACCCGGCAGCGAATCCAGCCCCCAGTACATCGACAGCAATTGCCACGCCGAAAGCAGGCAAAAGCAAGCGATCAGCGGCGGCACACCGGGGATGGAGGTGAGGTCCTTCATCAGTGCGCCGCCTCGTCGGCCGGATTTTCCATCATCGTCTCGATGTCGACGACGTAGTCCTGATACCTGCGGTTGACCAAAAGCTCGGCACGTTGCCGCGGACGCGGCAGATCGATCGGCACGATCTCCTTGATGCGGCCCGGCGAGCGCGTCATCACCACCACGCGATCGGAGAGAAACACCGCCTCCTCCACGCTGTGGGTCACGAACAGCACGGTCTTGCGATCGCGCTCCCAGATGTCGAGCAGGTCGTTCTGCAGGCGGACGCGGGTATGCGCGTCAAGTGCGCCGAACGGCTCGTCCATCAGAAGGATCTTTGGCCGGTAAGCCAGCGTGCGGCAGATCGCGACGCGCTGCTTCATGCCGCCCGACAATTCCTTCGGGTAAAAGTCGGCATAGCGCGAGAGATGCACCATCGCCAGCAATTCGCGCGCGCGGTCTTCGGCGGCCTTGCGGGTCTCACCCTGTTCGAGCAGCCCGTACATGACGTTGCCGAGTACGGTCTTCCATGGAAACAGTGCAAATTCCTGGAAGACCGGCCCGCGGTCGGGACCAGGCCCGTCCACCGGCTTGTTGTCGACCAGCACCGTACCGGTCGAGGGCGGCACGAAACCGCCGACGATATAAAGAAGCGTGGACTTGCCGCAGCCCGACGGTCCGAGGATCGACACGAACTCGCCGTCTCCCACCTTCAGGTCGATATCGGCGATCGCGAGATGAGGACGGTTGCGCTGCGTGTCGAAGGTTTTTGACAGGCCTTCAATCGAGATCATAGGGCAGCCGCATAACCGTCGTAACTCCGGACCGGATTTGGGTTCTTGTCATCGTTCCGGGACGGGAAATATCCGGCCCGCAATGACAAACCAAGCAAGGCGGTCGCACGATAGCCGGGCATAGGACAGCCGGCAAGCGCGCGGAGTGGGCAGCCATTGCGCGCGGCGTGAGCACAACCCGCTGCTTTGGAAAAAGACCCGGCCCGGCAGAAAATCGTGAAAAACAAATATCGCGGACCGCACCGGCACCACCGATAACGTCCGCCTCGCGACCCGGACGGTTATCCTGACCAATTCCGCGCCTGGCACCGGCAACCAGCCGGGGCGGTCCGGCGCTGGCACCGCGATGTCGACAGCTCCGCCCGGTCAATACGACCGCGGCATGCCGAGCACGTTCTGACCGATATAGGCCAGAATGAGGTTGGTCGAGATCGGTGCGATTGTGGAAATGCGGGCATCGCGCCACTTGCGCTCGACATCGAATTCCCGCGCTGCGGCGAATCCGCCATGGGTCTGCATGCAGGCCTCGGCCGCGTGCCAGGCCGCTTCGCTGGCCAAAAGCTTCGCCATGTTGGCCTCCTCGCCGCACGGCTTGCCCGCCTCGAACAGCGCACAACCGGCGCGGATCATCAGATCGGCCGCCTTCCATTCGGCGTAGCAGCGCGCCAGCGGAAACTGGATGCCCTGGTTCTGGCCGATCGGACGGCCGAACACCTCGCGTTCCTTGGAATAGGCCACCGCCTTGTTGATGAAGAAGCGGCAATCGCCAGACGATTGCGCGGCAGCGACCAGCCGCTCGGAATTCATGCCGGTGAGAATGTAGCGGAAGCCCTGCCCTTCCTCGCCAATCAGGTTTTCGGCAGGCACCTCAAGATTGTCGAAGAACAGCGAATTGGTTTGATGATTGATCATGGTGTCGATGCGCTGCATCGTCAGCCCCTTGCCGAGCGCGTCCTTGACGTCCACCAGCAGCACCGACAGCCCTTCGGTCCGCTTCTTGACCTGATCGAGCGGCGTTGTGCGGACCAGGAGCGTCATCAGATCGGACTTGTGCGCCCGCGAGGTCCAGATCTTCTGGCCGTTGACGATATAGCGGTCACCCTTTTTCTCGGCGCGGGTCTTCAATTTCAGCGTATCGGACCCGGTGGTCGGTTCGGTGACGCCAAAGGCCTGAAAGCGGATCTTGCCCGCGGCGATACCCGGAAGGTACTTGTTCTTCTGCTCCTCATTGCCGTGCCGCAGCAGCATACCCATCATGTACATCTGGGCATGGCCAGCATTGGCCTGGCAGCCATTGGCGTTGATCTCCTCGAGGATTGCGCAGCCTGCGCGCAGCGGAAGCCCGGAGCCGCCATATTCCTCAGGAATCTGAGCAGCGAGATAACCCGCGTCGGTCAGCTCCTGGATGAATTCTTCCGCATAATCGTCATTGTCTTCGAGCTTGCGCCAATATTCCCCCGGATACTTCTTGCAGATCGCGCGCACGCCCTCGCGAATTTCCGGATAGTCCTCGCCGAGCGGCACCGATACGTTGAGAGCATCCGCGTTGATGGCGTCCATAGTGTTGTCCTTCTTGTTGCGCCGCTTATGCAGTTGTGCGGCGTGCGCTTGACGGCAGAAGCATCTCGTTGTCCTCCGCGAGTGCCGGCGGATTCTTCCGGAACGCCGGGCGTTCACCGTCAAATTGCAGCGGCAGCCCCATCAGCTGGAATTTGCCGTCGGCACTCGTCTGCAGCATCTCCACGGCTTTGGTCTGTGGGTGATTGAGCACTTCGTCGAGCGATTGCAGCGGCGCACAGGGTACCGACGCTGCGGCTAGTGTGTCGATCCAGTGCTGGCGCGGCTTGGTCCGGATTACGCCTGCGACCAGCGCATTGACCTTGACCCGGTTTCGCACCCGGTTCGAATTCGAACTCATGTCCGGGTCGTCCGCCCATTCCGGATGGCCGACAGCCTGTGCGAATCGCCGGAACAGATTGTCGTTGGCGGCCGCGATCACCACCCAGCCGTCGGTTGCCTCATACGCCTTGTAAGGCGCCATGCCGCCATTTTCGGACCCGGCGCGCTTGGGCACATTGCCCGACGCGAGATACATCGCGGTTGCCATGCACATCCATGACAGCGCGGTCTCGAACAGCGAGGTGTTGACCTCGCAGCCTTCGCCGGTCTGGTTGCGGCGGAGAAGTGCCGAGAGGATGCCGATCACCGCCCACATGCCGGCGCCCTGATCGATGATTGACGGTCCGGTGCGCACCGGCTCCGCTCCTTCATGGCCGGTCACGCTCATCAGACCACCGAACGCCTGCAGCAGCGGATCGTAGCCCGGCGTATCCTTCAGCGGACCGGCCACACCGAATGCGCTGAGATTGCAATAGATCAGCGACGGCTTGTCGTTGCGAAGCGATGCCGCATCGAGCCCGTAACGCTCGACCAAACCGGGGCGCATGTTCTGCACCACAATATCGGCGCGCTCGACAATGTAGCCTCGCAGCGTCTCGCGCTCGGTGCCGTTCTTCAGATCGAGCGCAACCGAATGCTTGTTGCGGTTGATGGCCTGGAACATGCCGGCCGCACCATGCAGGAATGGCGGACCCCAGTTGCGGGCGTCGTCGCCGCCTTTCGGATTCTCGACCTTGATGACGGTCGCACCGAGTTCAGCCAGCACGAGCCCGGCGATCGGGGCGGCGACGCTGTGGCCGAGTTCGACGACGATTGTGTTTTCAAGCGGCAAAGCCATGCGCGATCGTGTCCTTCGTCTCCGGGCGGCGTAGGACGCACATGTTGTCATGTCAACGCAATGTTTGACTGGTCAACAGGCGGGTCTTGCGGTTTTCGCGTCCCGAAAGGCAGCGTCGCATGCGGTAATTCTGTCGAGTCACGGCCCTGCAAACGGTTTGACCCGTTCGCCAAACCGCATCCAAGATGACGATACGCACACGACGGCCGGATCAACCGGCTGCGTCCGGGAGGAATAAGAATGCCACGCCGTATCGCTCGGCTGCTCTTTGCAGCCGCTTTGACAGTTCTCTCCTCGCCTGCCGTTGCCCAGACTTATCCCGCAAGCCCGATCCGTATCATCGTCGGCTTCGGTCCGGGTTCGACCGCCGACACGCTCGCCCGGCTGGTCGGCAAACACATGGAGCAGGCCTTCGGCCAGCCGGTGGTGGTCGAAAACCGCCCCGGCAATTCCTCGATGATTGCGGCCGAGACCGTCGCGCGCGCCGCGCCGGATGGATACACGCTGTTCATGGCGACGGTTGCGCAGACCCTCAATCCGGCGCAGACCAAATCCGGCTTCGACCTGTCCAAGCAGATGGCACCGGTTGCGCTCCTCGGCGTGGTGCCGAACATGCTGGTCGCGCATCCGGACGTGCCGGTCAAAACGCTGACGGAACTCGTCGCGCTCGCAAAGACAAAGCCGGACAGCCTGACATTCGGTACATCGGGCGCAGGCACGGCGAGTCATCTCGCTGCGGAACTGTTCAACCAGAAGGCCGGCACCAAGATCGTTGCCGCGCATTATCAGGGCGGCAGCAACCAGGCGCTCACCGATTTGCTCGCCGGCCGCATCACGCTGATGTTCAACGTCGCAGCAACGCTCGCGCCGCATGTGAAAGCTGACAAGCTGAAGGCGATCGCGGTCGCGCAGCCCAAGCGCGCCGGCATCATGCCCGATCTGCCGACCATGGATGAAGCCGGCATGCCGGGCTTCGATGCCGGTATCTGGATCGGCCTGCTGGCGCCCGCGGGCACGCCCGTGGACGTGATCGAGAAGCTGTCGAAGGCTGCGAACGATGCGCTGAAGACCGAGATGGTGACGAAGGCCATGGCGACGCAGGGGATCGATACGCTGGGCGGCACGCCGAAGGAATTCGAGGCTTTCATCCGCGCCGATATCGACAAATGGAATACGCTGCTGGCGGGAATGAAGAAGGATTGACAGTCTCGTGTCCCGGGCGCGGCGCAGCGTGAAACGCTGCGCTGCAGACCCGGGACCCATAAAATAGACCCCGGCTCTGCGGTGTATTACACGTAAACAAGTGTATGGAGGTTGCGTAAACTTATCTGCGTGCGCTGCGCCGCCCGGGAGGCGAGATCACTTCGTCCCGTACATGCGGTCGCCGACGTCGCCGACGCCCGGAACGATGTAGCCCGACGCATCGAGTTCCGCGTCGATCGCCGCGGTCCAGATATGCACGTCGGGATGATGCGCCTGCACCTTGTCCACCCCCTGCGGCGTGGCGAGCAGGCAAACGATGCGTACCGATTTCGCGCCGGCTTCCTTGAGGCGATCGACGGCGGCGACCGCGGAATTGCCGGTCGCGAGCATCGGGTGCAGCACCAGCACCAGGCGCTCGGCAATGTCCTCCGGCGCCTTGAAGAAATACTCCACCGCGACAAGGGTGCGCGGATCGCGGTACAGCCCGATATGCGCGACGCGCGCGGCGGGCACGAGTTCGAGCATGCCTTCGAGAAAGCCCATTCCGGCGCGCACGATCGGCGCCAGCACCAGCTTCTTGCCGGACAGGATCGGCGATTTCATTTTCGCGAACGGCGTCTCGATCTCGATCATTTCGAGCGGCAGATCGCGCGTCACCTCGTAGCAGAGCAGATTGCCGATCTCGGAAAACAGCTCGCGAAACGCCTTGGTCGAGCGGTTCTTGTCGCGCAGCAGCGTCAGCTTGTGCTGCACCAGCGGATGATCGACGATGGTGACGCCGCGCATGTTGAACTCCAAAGACCGGCAATCCTCAAATGGCTAGAACACCGTGCCGTCGCTGATAACATGAATCGGCGGGGCGCCACCCTGCCGCTTCTGGTTCGCGAGCCTGCGTCCTGCCGCCCAGGTGCCGCCTTCGAGCACGGCGCCGAGCGGGAAATTCGCCGCGTCGAGGGAAAGCTTCTCCCGCACCAGCGGCGCAAGCCTGTCGAGCAGCGCAACCGTCAGCGCCCGCCACTCCACCACCAGCGGCGACCACACCTCATGCCCCTGGGAGGCCGCGAACGGATCGCGCAGCGTGATCACGCCGCCATCGAGAAACAGCCCGCCATTGCGATATTCCGCAAGCCCGGTCAGGCCGTCGAGATCCGAAACCGAGACGCCACCGTCCTGCAACGGCTCTATCAGCGAATAGGTCAGCCATTGCGACAGCTTGTGGAACGGGATCAGACCGTTGGTCTCATCACTGCGCACAATGGCGGGGTGCCGCCAGGTGTCGCCGAGCGAAATTCCGTCGAGCGAAATCCGGCCGGGCCAGATCGGACCGAGATGATGCAAAACGCTGCGCAGGATGTCAGGCGCGGGCAGCGCCGCGCCACCCGTCCTCGACGCAAGATGATCGAACAGTCCGCCCGGCCGCGGATTGTCCTTCTGTGCAAACACCGCCGGATTGTCCAATATGGCCCTGCCAAGCCTTGCAATCAGCGCAGTACGGCCTTCGAGTCCTGTCAGCGGATTGTCTTCGTCGACCTGAAACCCGCGCGCGAGATCGTCTGCCGTCAACGCCGCCAGTTCGCTGGCATCGGCCCGCAAAGGATCGGCCGGATCGGCCGAGAAGTACCCGGCCTCGAACATGCGCAGGCTCGCGATGGCGAGTCCCTCGGATCGCGAGACCTGCAGCCCGGTTACACCGTCGCGATAGCGCCAGTCGGGCCCCGCGCCAGCATCGAGCAGCACCGATATGATGGCAAGATCGAACGCGGCGCGGGCTTTCTCCGCGAGGTCCACCCATTGACGCGCGGCGACAATCTGCGGCCAGAGATCGGTGCCGCCGAGACTGAAATGCCGCCAACGCGCATGCAGCGGCACCTTGAGCGAGGGATAATTCTCGCGGATGACCTGCGCAACGAAGGCCGCAATGCCCGGGAGTTTGTCGAGGTCGAGTATAAAGCTCGTCAGTTCACCGCGCTCAGCAGCCGCCAGCATTTCATGTGCGCGTTCGCGGACGGCGCGGGCGGAAAGAAGCGAGTCGGCTGCGAATGTAAGCGACATACCGGCCTATCCTGCGCTCGTCTCCGATGAGGCGCGGACCCGGAGCCGTGCGCGCTGTGCGGAGAAAAAGACTGGATTCCCGCTTGCGCGGGAATGAGCGGAGCTTGTCGCCATGTCCGGAAAACCAGTCCCGCTCAGAAGTCCCGCAGATTGCGGCCGACCGTGGCCTTCAATTCTTCCTCGGTCGGCGCGCCCTCCGGCGTGAAATATCCGGCAGCCTTCTTGGCTTCCATCTCGACCCTGGCATCGTCCGGGATCAACTCATCCGGGATCGGCACGCGCTCGACGATGTCGATGCCTGAGCCGACGATCGCATCGTATTTCATGTTCGACATCGACACGAAGCGGTCGATCTTGGTAATGCCGAGCCAATGCAGCACGTCCGGCATCAGTTGCTGGAAGCGTGCGTCCTGCACGCCGGCGACGCATTCGGTCCGTTCGAAATAGGTCGCCGCCTGGTCGCCGCCGGGCTGGCGCTTGCGCGCATTGTAGACGAGGAATTTCGTGACCTCACCGAGCGCACGGCCTTCCTTGCGGTTATAGACAATGAGACCGACGCCCCCGTTCTGCGCCTCATGAATGCATTCGGCGATGCCGTGGATGAGATACGGCCGGCAGGTGCAGATGTCGGAGCCGAACACGTCGGAGCCGTTGCATTCATCATGCACGCGGCAGGCAAGCTTCTTCTTCGGATCAGCGAGCGCTCCCGGATCGCCGAAGATATAAAGTGTGATCCCGCCGATCGGAGGCAGGAAGATCGAGAGGTCCGGCCGCGTCACCAGTTCGGGATACATGCCGCCGGTCTGCTCGAACAGCGTGCGGCGGAGCTTGTCCTCGGTCGTACCGAACCGCTCGGCTATGCCCGGCAGATACCAGACCGGGTCAATCGCGGCCTTGGTCACCGCAACGTCGCGGGCGCTGTGTACCAGATCGCCATCGATCTTGATAAAACCGCTATCGAAGAAGTGCGTCAGCTCGGGCAGCGTCAGCCGTGCCTTGGTGATCGCGATGGTTGGACGGATGTCAATCCCTTCCGCGATCTCCGTCTTGAAATCCTCCGCAACGCGATGGCCCCAGGGGTCGAGCGAGACGATGCGGCTGGCATCGGCCCATTGCGGGAACGGCCCGATATCGACCACCGGCATGGTATCGGTAAGGTCCGGCCGAACTAACGGATTGAGCGCACCGGATGACACCGCGAGCGCGCGGTACAGCGCGTAGGAACCGCCATGCGCTCCAATGGCGTTGCGGTCGGGTCCTGCATTGACGGTGCCGATCACAGGGCCGCGTTCGCGCGCGGTCGGCGCGCCCCAGCGGATCGGAAAACGCCCCGGCGTGCGGTGGCCGGGATGCGAAGTCAGACGGATATGACCGTCCCGGTTCGTGGACATTTAGCTTGCCCCACAAAAGCAAAAAGCCCTCGTCCGGCAGTGCCGGAAGGAGTGGCTTCAAAAAATAAAGATAACGACGGGTTGCGGATTGGGCAAGGGGGAAATCGCCGTCATTCCGTTCCGGGACGCATCAGCATTCGCTATCTCGTGTCCCGGACGCGGCGCAGCATGAAGCGAAGCGAAATGATGCGCCGCTGATCCGGGACCCATTCCACGTCCAAAAGGTCCCGGTTCTGCAGCGCACCGCTATCGCGCTGTGCCGCGCCCGCGACACGAGGCTTCATTTGTTCGACACCCGTCCCCGGATCAAGTCTGCCGCGCGTTCTGCAATCATGATGACTGCAGCATTAATGTTGGCGCCAATGATGTCGGGGAAGACCGAGGCGTCGATCACCCGGAGATTCTCGGCCCCCCTCACCTTCAACTCCGGATCGACAACGGCCATCTCGTCGCCGGACGGCCCCATCTTGCAGGTGCCGCAAGGATGATGCGTGGTCACGACCGTATTGCGGATGAAGGTTTCGAACTCTGCATCGGTCTTGATGTTTGCGCCCGGCATGATCTGGCGTGCGATAAAGGGCTTGAGTGCAGGCTGGGCCGCGACATCGCCGAACATCGCGACGGCCGCCTTGAGCGTTTGCCAGTCGCCGTCGGTGGCAAGCAGATTCTGCTGAATGCGCGCGTGCGCGAACGGATCGGCGGACGCCAGCGAAATCGTGCCGCGGCTCTCCGGACGAAGCACCACAATGCGGCAGGCAAAGGTATCCTCGAAGGTCGGCTTGAACGGCGGCAAATAGGGCGCGGCACCGAGCGGACCTGCAATGAACAGGAGCTGCGCGTCCGGCAAGGGGGTCGTCGCGCGCGGTGTCTTCAGAAAACCGATCAATCCGCCCGGCAGATCGGTGGTGAAGCCGGTGCCGAACAGCGCGCCCTGCGCGAGCGATAGCGCAATGCGGTCGAGCCGCAAATTTTTCTGCACCGGCCCACCGCCGTTGCGGCCATAAATGATGAGCGCCGCGACATGGTCCTGCAAATTCTTGCCAACGCCCGGCAGCGCGACCTTGACTGGAATATCATGCGCGGCAAGTTCGTCGGGCGCGCCAATACCCGACAGCATCAGCAGCTGAGGCGAGTTGATAGTGCCGCCGCAGAGCAGCACTTCCCTTGCCGCGCGCGCGACCTTGGTCTCGCCGTCCTGCCGGTATTCGACGCCGGTGGCGCGGACGCCGTCGAAGGTGACGCGCGCCGTCTGCGCGTTGACCTCGACAGTCAGATTGTTGCGTGAAAGCGCCGGACGCAGATACGCAACCGCGGTCGAGCAGCGGCGGCCGTTGCGGATGGTCGCCTGCATGCGCGAGAAGCCATATTGCTCCGCGGCATTGTAATCCGGATTGAACGGATGACCGGCCTGCCCGGCCGCCTCGATATAGGCATCGACCAGCGGATCGGTGTAGCGCGAACGCCGTGTGGTCAGCGGTCCTGAGCCGCCGCGATACTCGCTCTCGCCGCCCTCCCAGCTCTCCTGCTTCTTGAAGTACGGCAGCACGTCCTTGTAGGACCAGCCGCGCGCGCCGTGATCAGCCCAGCGGTCGAAATCGCCGCGATTGCCGCGCACATAGGCCATCGCATTGGTGGACGAGGAGCCGCCGATCACCTTGCCGCGCGCGACCTCCATCTTGCGCTGGCCGGCATAGGGCTCCGGCTCGGTGTCGTAATGCCAGTCGAACAGACGCTCCTTGTAGACCTTGCCCCAGCCCAGCGGAATCTTGAGCCAGAAGCCGTTATCCCATGGCCCAGCTTCCAGCAGGAGAACGCGCGTATTGGCATCCTCGGTCAGCCGCGCCGCAAGCGTGCACCCCGCGGAGCCGGCACCGACGATGATGTAGTCGTATTCGGAGGTGGTCATGGCTCTAGCCGCGATCTCCGTTCGCTCCCGCGCAAGCGGGAGCCCAGTCTTTGTGGCTCTGGGTCCCGCTTTCGCGGGGACGAACGGAGTTGAATGACGTCTTACTTCGGCGCCTTGGCGTCGACCACCTTCTTCAGGACGTCGAACTCCTTCTTCACCGCCGGGTTGGCCTCGACGATCTTGGTACCGAGCACAACAAAGTCCTTCATCATCTTGTCCTGCTCGGCGGCCGGCAGCTTCAGGATTTCGCCCTTGTTGGCGAGCCAGACCTCGTTGGCCTTCTTGTTGTTGTCGAGCACCCAGGGGAACGCCTTCTGCTCGGCCTCGCGGCCGGCGGCGCGGATCGCATCCTGCACGTCCTTCGGCTGCGACTTGAACCAGCCCTCGTTCACCAGCGCGACCGAGAGGATGTAGGAGAATTCGAGATCGGTCACGTATTTGGCGACGTCGTAATATTTGAACGCGGTCAGGATCGGCATGCCGGCCAGCATCCCGTCGAGGCCGCCGGCCTGCAGCTGCGGAATAACTTCAGAAAGCGCCAGCGGGGTCGGGATCACGCCGATGGACTTCATCGGCTCGACCTGCAGCGGCGAGGCGAAGGTCCTAATCTTCAGGCCCTTGAGGTCCTCAAGCTTCGCGGACGGCTTCTTGGTCAGCACGACGGTCGGCGAATTGTAGATCGCGCCGATCACGCGCAAGCCCTTGTCGAGGAACATGGTTTCGAGGTGATCGCGGTAGGCCGGATCCTGAATCGTCGCATATTGGTGTTGCGGCGAACGGAACAGGCCGGGCACCTCAAAAATCTGGAACCGCGGATCGAGATTGGTCACGAATGAGGTCGGCGTGATGAAGGATTCGATGGTGCCGAGCGACACGCCCTCGGCCATGCGCGGGATGGCGCCGAGCTGGCTTGCAGGATAGATGCCCATTTTCAGCTTGTCGCCGATCCGCGCCTTCACGCCCTCGACGAACAGCTTCTGCCACTGATGCTGGCCGTCATTGATGGTTGCGCTCGCGAGCTTCATCTCCTGCGCTGCGGCCGGCAGAACGGCGAACGCCGTGGCAATCGCCACGGCGAACAGGCTGTGTCGTGTCACGTACATGGTGGTTCTCCCAGAGTTAGATCGAACGGGTGAGGATCAGCGACAGGTCCGGCCAGTAGGTGATGATAAGAAGTGCTGCGATCTGCACGACGGCGAACGGCAATACGCCGCGATAAATCGTTTCCAGCGGCACGCCGAGCACGGTGCGTGCCACAAAGATATTGAGCCCGAACGGCGGCGTGAACATGCCGATCGCGAGATTGGCCGTCATCACGATGCCGAAATGGATCGGATCCACGCCTACCGACTTCACCAGCGGCATCAGGAGCGGCGTCAGCACCAGAATGGCGGATGTCGGATCGAGGAAGCAGCCGACGATCAGGAGGATGACGTTGATGGCCATCAGAAAGCCCCACTGCGTCAGTTGCAGGGCCTGCAGCCATTCGGTCAGCGCGCGCGGGATGCCGCTGATGGTGAGAATCCAGGAGAACAGCGCCGCGGTCGCGACAATGACAAGGATCTGTGCGGTCAGCATCGCCGAGCGTGCGGCGGCATCCAGCACGTCTTTCCAGGACATCGAGCGATAGACATAGCGCCCCACGATCATGGCATAGAGGCAGGCAAACCCGCCCGCCTCGGTGGGCGACGAATAGCCGAAATAGATGATGCCGAGCACAAAAGCCGGCATGAACAGCGCCGGCAAGGCGCCCCAGCTGGTACACATGAAATGGCGCAGATCGAACCTGCCCGACCGAGGAATATCCATCTGCACCGCACGCACGACGACAAACGCTGCCATCATCAGCGCGATCAGAAGACCCGGCAGAACCCCCGCGACAAAGAGCTTCGGAATCGACTGCTCGGCGGCGGCGCCATACAGGATCATGGCGATACTCGGCGGGATCAGGATGTCGATCGCCCCGCTCGACGAAACCAGTCCGGAGGAGAAGCGCTGGCCGTAGCCGTCACGGATCAAGCCCGGATAGAGCGATTTTCCGACCGCCGCGACGGTCGCCACACTGGCACCCGAAATAGCGCCGATCAGCGTCGATGCACCGACCGTAGCAACGCCGAGCGAGCCCGGAACACGGCCGATTAACGCCAGCACCCAGACGATCAGCCGGTCGGCAATGCCGGCCGCGCCCATCAATTCGCCGGCAAAGATAAAGAACGGAATCGCGAGCAGCGCGTAATTCTCGAGCCCGCCGAACATGATCTGATGGATCGCCACCGGCGACACTGTCAGGAATGTCACGAAGGTCAGGATCGCGCCAGCCAGTAGCAGAACGAAAATCGGCGTTCCGATCGCCAACAGCGTCAAGGGGATCGCGCCGAGCGTCCAGATCATGGGCGGCCGCCGCGGTAATATGTCAGGCTGCGGATATCGCTGACGAGGATCATGGCGGCGATGATCGCAGTGCCGGCGAATCCGACCAGCAATGCCGAATGCGGAATCAGCATCGGCATGCCGAGCGCCATGCTGGTCTGGCCGGTTGCAACGACACGCTGAATAAAGCCGTATGACTGTAACGCTGCGTAGGCGCAGGCCGCGAGCATCACGGCATGAATCACGATCGAGAGAATACACCGGACCTTCGGACCGACGCGCGCGGTCAAAATCTCAAGCGCGATATGGCTGCGGTCGGCGGTGACCAGCATCATGCCGATCATCACCATCCAGATCATGCCGAAGACCAGAACCTCATCGACACCGATCACAACCTTGCCGGTGGCTCTAGCAACCGCATTGACAACGTTCAGAAGGACAAGACCGATCAGCACAAGGCCGAGCAGCATCCGCACGGCCGATAGCGCAACACGGGCAAGGCCCGCCCCGGCGTCGGGCGCGGAGACGGCCTTGTCCTCGGTTGTCATCGCACGGACCTTACGCCGCCGTATTGAGCGCCGACGGCTTTGCGCCGGTTGCGACCGCAAAGGCCGGCCGCGCTTCCATCGACTTGATCCAGCGCGTCAGTTCCGGCAGCGCCGGCTTCTCGATCGGGAATTCGAGGCAGCGCTTGACGATAGGCGCGA
>JBMOOQ010000041.1:44392-49039 GCA_049324435.1 Pseudomonadota bacterium | reverse complement strand
GAGACGGCGCGCGCCAATCTCGAAATCTTTATCAAGGCGGCGCGGGCGCGGGGCGAGGCGCTCGACCATGTGCTGTTCGTCGGTCCCCCGGGCTTGGGCAAGACCACGCTGGCGCAGATCGTCGCGCGCGAACTCGGCGTTAATTTCCGTGCCACGTCCGGACCGGTGATTTCAAAGGCCGGCGATCTCGCGGCGCTGCTCACCAATCTCGAAGAGCGCGATGTGCTCTTTATCGACGAGATTCACCGGCTCAATCCGCAGGTCGAGGAAATCCTTTATCCGGCCATGGAGGATTTCCAGCTCGACCTGATCATCGGCGAGGGACCGGCGGCGCGCTCGGTGAAAATCGAATTGTCGAAATTCACCCTGGTCGGCGCGACCACGCGCGCGGGACTCCTCACCAATCCGCTGCGCGACCGTTTCGGCATTCCGGTGCGGCTCGATTTCTATACCGAAGCGGAGCTGGAGCAGATCGTGACACGTGGTGCCCGCGTGCTCGGTGTCGCCATCACCAAAGATGGCGCCAACGAGATCGCCCGGCGGGCGCGGGGCACGCCGCGCATTGCCGGCCGTCTCCTGCGGCGGTTGCGCGATTTCGCCGATGTGCAGGGCAATGTCGCGATCGACCGCGCTGTGGCCGACAAAGCGCTCGGTGCGCTGGAAGTGGATGCGGCCGGCCTCGATGCGATGGACCGGCGCTACCTGTCGACGATCGCGCTGAATTACGGCGGCGGGCCGGTCGGCGTCGAGACCATCGCCGCCGCATTGTCCGAGCCGCGCGATGCGATCGAGGACATCATCGAGCCGTTCCTGATCCAGAAGGGTTTCGTACAGCGCACGCCGCGCGGCCGACTGTTGACCGGACACGCGTTCCGTCATCTCGGCCTCGCCGAACCTGCGCGCGATCCGGCGCAATTCGGGCTGTTCGGGCAGGAGGAATGATTCAGCCATGACCTGCGCCGCAAGCAAGTAGGCTAGCCTCGCAATGACCTCAGTCCCTCTCGACGGCGAACTGCGTGACGGGCGCCACACCTTCATCGTGCGCGTCTATTACGAGGACACCGATTTCACCGGTATCGTCTATCACGCCAATTATCTGCGCTACATGGAGCGCGGGCGCACCAACTATCTGCGGCTGATCGGTGCCGATCATCGTGCGCTGTTCGAGCAGACGGAAAAGGAGGCGCCCGGCTTCGCCTTCGTGGTGCGCTCGATGACTCTGGACTTTCTCAAGCCGGCGAAGATGGACGATATCCTCACCGTCATCAGCGAGCCGAACGAGGTGAAGGGCGCGTCCGTCACCATCCGGCAGCGGGTGATGCGCGGCGACGAATTGCTGGTGCAGGCCGATGTGCGGGTTGCCTTCATTTCGGGCGGCCGCGCCAAGCCGATCCCCAAGCCCTTGCGCATTGCGATGAAGGCTGATCAGGACGCCGCGAACGGGTGAATCCAGTCGGCGCCCTCTGGATAAACCGCCATTTTGCTCAATAGCGCATTCACTCTGCGCATGTTAATTCGCTTTACATGGTCTGGAAACGCGGCGGCGGCGAGCGGGGGTACCACCACGGCAATCTGAAGGAAGCCCTGGTGCGGGCGGCGCTCGACCTGATCGCGGAGAAGGGGCCGGCCGGGTTCACCTTTGCCGACGCCGCGCGTTGGGCCGGGGTTAGCCCCGCAGCGCCATACCGCCATTATCGCGACCGCGACGAGCTTCTGTCCGACGTCGCGCGGCGCGGCTTCGATCAATTTGCCGAGCAGCTGTCCAAGGCCTGGGACGATGGCAAGCCCGATCCGCGGACCGCATTCGAGCGGCTTGGCAAGGCATATCTCGCCTTCGCGCGCGCGGAACCCGCCTTCTATTCGGCGATGTTCGAGGCGGGCATCCCGCCGGACGCCAGTCCGGAGCTGCGGGCGGCTGGCGATCGTGCCTTCGCCGTGGTCAGGCGTGCCTGCGAAGCATTGTCGGCTCTTTTGCCGCAGGCCAAGCGGCCGCCGGCCTTGATGATGGCGCTGCATATCTGGGCGCTGTCTCACGGCATTGCCTCGCTGTTCGCGCGCGGCGACGGCTCCCAGCGCGCATTGCCGATGTCGGCCGAGGACCTGTTGGAAGCCGGTGTCCTTGTCTATCTGAGTGGTCTCGGCCTGCACGGGCGATGAGCGCGAGACCAACCTAAGCCGAGTTGAGCGGCGTCGTGACGAAACCGTGAAGTGTCACCCGGCGCTTGACGCGCGTGTTGAGTGAGATTATGTAAATGTTATTAACATTCACATCTGCCATGAGGATGCGATGAACGCGATGACACTCACGGACAAGATCGACGACTACGGCAGGCCGGCATGGATCGTCCTCACGGTCCTCGGCTTCATGGTGTGGTGGCCTCTCGGTCTCGCCCTCCTGGCCTTCACGATATGGAGCGGTCGGATGGCTTGCAGTCGCTACGGCATGGAACGCTGGCAGAACAAGATGGCCCGCATGCAGGAGAAGATGGACCGCATGCGCACCAGCATGCAGGGCGGCAATGGCGACGGGTTCTGGTCGCCGCCGTCGTCGGGCAACCGGGCGTTCGACGAATATCGCGCCGAGACCCTGCGCCGGCTCGAGGATGAGCAGCGCGAGTTCCAGGACTTCCTAGTGCGGCTGCGCGAAGCCAAGGACAAGGCCGAGTTCGACCAGTTCATGGCGCAGCGCCGGGGCCGCCACGACATCACGCCGCCGTCGCCGGAGGCGCCGCAGGCGTAACAGTCGCGCGTATCGTTACGTCCTCGCATGCTCGCCGGCGCTGAGCCGGCGGGCATTTCGCATGCGGATTTGGCTCGGGCGCGAGCGTTCCAATTCGTCTCAGATTTGTAACCAATCCTTAACCACAATGGGCGCTGGTTAGGAGGCTGAGGAGGCCCGACAGCGCCCTAGTTTGGCCAAGTTTCACGGGGATTTCGTGCAGTTGCCGGTGGTGGACGGCGACGTCTTCGTGACAATCGGACCTGCGTGCCGCGTCCCGCAAGGGCGCGACGGACGTCCGATGTGGTCCGGCGTGGCGTGCGGCGTTTGTCGTGCCACCGAACGACGTGCACACGCGAAACCGGAGAGAGACCCATGAATCCAGCCGACGTGGCGCAGTCGGCTTTGCCGGTCACCGCCGACCTGTCGATCCTTGGCCTGTTCCTGCAGGCGCACTGGGTCGTCAAGGCGGTGATGATCGGTTTGCTGGCCTGCTCGATCTGGGTCTGGGCGATCGCGATCGACAAGTTTCTGCTGTTCCGGCGCACCAAGAATGCGATGGACCGTTTCGAGCAGGCGTTCTGGTCCGGCCAGTCGCTCGAGGAACTCTATCGTGCGGTGTCGGCCAAGCCGACGCATTCGATGGCGGCGCTGTTTGTCGCAGCGATGCGCGAATGGAAGCGCAGCTTCGAGGGCCATGCGCGCTCGTTCGCGGGCCTGCAGCAACGCATCGACAAGGTGATGGATGTCACCATCACGCGCGAGATCGACCGGCTGGAACGCCGCCTTCTGGTGCTGGCCACCGTCGGTTCGGCCGGTCCCTTCGTTGGCCTGTTCGGAACCGTCTGGGGCATCATGAACAGCTTCCAGTCGATTGCCGCCTCGAAGAATACCTCGCTCGCAGTGGTCGCGCCCGGCATTGCGGAAGCGCTGTTTGCCACCGCGATCGGCCTTGTTGCCGCCATCCCCGCGACGATTTTCTATAACAAGTTCGTGGCCGAGGTGAACAAGCAGGCGCATCGGCTCGAGGGCTTCGCCGACGAGTTCTCGGCTATCCTGTCGCGTCAGATCGACGAGCGCGGAGTCTGATCGATGGGGATGAACGGCGGCAGCGCGGGGGTACAGGGCGGGAGCCGGCGGCGGCATACCCGCAAGCCGGTGATGGCCGAGATCAACGTCACGCCGATGGTCGACGTGATGCTGGTGCTGCTGATCATCTTCATGGTGTCCGCGCCGTTGCTCACCGTCGGCGTGCAGATCGATTTGCCGCAGACCCAGGCCAAGAGCCTCGACCAGGACAAGGAGCCGCTCACGGTGACGGTGAACACCAAGGGCGAGGTCTACCTGATGAATTCCGAGATCAAGGTCGAAGAACTCGTGCCGAAACTGAAGGCGATCACCGACGCTCGTGGCGGTGCCGAGGAACGCATCTATGTGCGTGGCGACAAGAACGTGAATTACGGTACAGTGATGCGGGTGATGGGCCGGCTGTCCGCGGCGGGCTTCCGCCGTGTGGCGCTCGTCACCGAAGTTGAACAGGGGACCTGACCTGGCGCAGCGATGAGGACGGGACTCGCCATATCGAGTGTGGTGCACGCGTCCGTCTTGCTGTGGGCGCTCGTGACCTTCACGACGTCGCCGCTCGAATCGATGCCCTCGGATTCCCTGCCGGTGGACATCATCTCGCCGACCGAGTTCAGCCAGCTCACCGCCGGATCGAAGACCGCCAAGCGCCAGGAGGCGCCGAAGCCTTTGGCCGAAAAGCTGGGCGAGCAGAAGCAGGTCGAGGATCACACCGCCAAGATTTCCGAGAAGAAGGAAATTCAGGCGACCAAAAACGAGCAAACGCCGCCCAAGCCGGTCGAGAAGACCGAAACCAAGCCCGAGCCGAAGCCCGAGCCGCCGAAACCCGCCGAAAAGGCAGAGGC
>JBMOOQ010000041.1:0-44382 GCA_049324435.1 Pseudomonadota bacterium | reverse complement strand
GAAGCCGGAACCCAAGACCGATCCGATCGCCGAAGCCCTGAAGAAGGACGAAGCGAAAAAGAAGGAAGAGGCGAAGAAGCAGGCGCAGAAAGCGGTTACTCCGCCCGAGAAAAAGCAGCCGGCCAAGAAACCGCCTGAGTTCAATCCCCAGCGCATCGCCGCGCTGCTCGACAAGCGCGACCCGACCCGTCAGGCTGCGACCGGCGACACCATCAACCGTACCGCATCGCTTGGCATTCCGGCCGGTTCCGCGGCGACGCTGTCGCAGAGCGAGCTGGACGCATTACGTGCAAAACTGCGGCAGAACTGGTCGGTGCCCCCGCTCGCCGAAAAGGTCGTGATCCGCATGGTGATCCGGCTCAATCCGGACGGACGGCTCGCCTCTCCGCCGCAGGTTTTGACGCGCGGCAGCGGAGCGGCCTTCGAAGCATTCCGGGACAGCGCGGTGCGCGCCGTGATGGTCAGTCAGCCTTTCACCATGCTGCGCAAGGAAACCTACGACATCTGGCGCGAGATCGACATCGATTTCGACGAACGCACGATGTTTGGATTGTAAGAGCGACCATGATTGAGACGAAGCCGGTTCATTGTTCGAGCCTGACGCGCCGCCGCGCCCTGATCCTTGGAGCAGGTGCGCTTGGGGCCGGCGCGCTGGGGGCCGCGTCGGTGCTCGGCCTGCGCGAGGCCGCGGCACAGGTCCGCCTGCAGATCACCGAGGGCAATTTCCAGCCGATGCCGATTGCGATCCCGGATTTCTTCGGCGGCAATGCCGATTCGGAGATCGCGCGCAACGTATCGGCCATCGTCACGAATAACCTTCGCCGCTCCGGCCTGTTTGCTCCGATCGATCCGGCCGCCTTTATCCAGAAACTGCCGGGTGCCGACGCCGCGCCGAATTTTGCGGACTGGCGTGCAATCAAGGCCCAGGCACTTGTCGTCGGCGCAGTCGGCCGCCAGGGCGACGGGCGTCTCGCCGCGCGCTTCCGGCTCTATGACGTGTTCGCCGGGCAGCAGCAGGCGGGGCAGCAATATACCACGACGCCGGAAAACTGGCGGCGCATCGGGCACATCATTTCGGATGCGATCTACGAGCGGCTGACCGGCGATAAGGGCTATTTCGATACCCGCATTGTGTTTGTCGATGAAAGTGGACCCAAGGACCGCCGGATCAAGCGGCTCGCGATCATGGATCAGGACGGCGCCAATGTGCGCTATCTGACGCGCGGCGACGACCTTGTTCTGACGCCGCGCTTCTCGCCCTCGACTCAGGAAATCACCTACATGTCGTTCGGGCAGGGCGATCCGCGCGTGTATCTGCTCAACATCGAAACCAACCAGCGCGAAATCGTCGGCAATTTCCCGGGCATGACCTTCTCGCCGCGCTTCTCGCCGGATGGCCAGCGCGTGATCATGAGCCTGCAGCAAGGCTCCAACTCCAATCTCTTCGTGATGGATCTGCGCTCGCGCCAGACAACGCGGCTGACGCAATCGCCGGCGATCGATACTGCGCCGTCCTACTCGCCGGACGGCAGCCGCATCTGCTTCGAATCCGACCGCGGCGGTTCCCAGCAGATCTATGTGATGCCCTCGACCGGCGGGCAGGCCCAGCGCATCAGTTTTGGCGAAGGATCGTATTCGACCCCGGTCTGGTCGCCGCGCGGCGATACCATCGCTTTCACCAAGCAGGGTGGCGGCCGTTTCGCCATCGGCATCATGCGCGTCGACGGGTCCGGCGAGCGCATCCTGACCGAAGGGTTCCACAATGAAGGGCCGACCTTCGCTCCCAACGGCCGGGTCATCATGTTCTTCCGCGACGGCGGCGGGCAGGGCGGGCCATCGCTGTATTCGGTGGATATCACCGGGCGAAATGAGCAGCGCATTCCGACGCCAAGTTTTGCCTCGGATCCCGCATGGTCGCCGCTGCTCTCCTGATTTCGGCGGTTTTGCTGCGACTTTCGCGCCTGAATCGGGAAAGCCCACAGCAAGATCGAAATTAGGAGTCGATTCGCCGCATTTTCGGCATTAAGCCATGGGTAACCATTAACAATGGTTTGCGGCGATCCGCCGCAATTCGGGGCGCTTTGCAAGGCCCAGTCAAGGTTGACGGAAGGTTCGCTTAACGATCCGGGCTTAAACCTTTCCGGTAAGTTGTGAATGGAGTCACCGGGATGATTGCTGTGAGACAATCCCTGCGCCGCCTGGATATGCGCGGATTGATGCGCGCAGTGGGAGTGATCGGCGTGCTTGCTGGTGCACTTGCCGTGTCCGCCTGCGCAAAAAATTCAGGCGATCAGACCGCCAATGCCGGTATTGCGACGCCGGGAAGCCAGCAGGACTTTGTGGTCAATGTCGGAGATCGCGTGTTCTTCGAATCCGATCAGTCGACGCTGACGCCGCAGGCGCGTGCGACCCTCGACAATCAGGCGCAGTGGCTGAACCGATACACCCAGTACACGTTCACGATCGAGGGCCATGCCGACGAACGCGGCACCCGCGAATACAATATCGCGCTCGGCGCGCGCCGTGCGCAGACCGTACGGGAATATCTTGCCTCGCGCGGCGTCAGCCCGCAGCGCATGCGCACGATCTCTTACGGCAAGGAGCGGCCGGTCGCGGTCTGCGACGACATCTCCTGCTGGTCGCAGAACCGCCGTGCGGTCACCGTGCTGAACGCGAGTTCCTGATACCCGTCTATGACGTTTTTCCGAAACCGGCGTCCGAACAGGCGCCGGTTTTGCTTTGATGCGCCGATCCCGTGAGTTTGGCGAATCTGTCCGCCCAGCACGATGCGCAATGCCGCCTGAAAAGTTGCCTTGCCGCTTGCCAAAGTTCCAATGGCGCGGAATTGTAGGTGTTATGCGCGCATTCTCTCGAATTTTTCCAGTCTTTGTCGTCGCCGCCGCCGGATGTCTCGCCGGCTGCGAGGAGCCAAATCGCTACGTGCCGCCGCCACCGCCTCAGGTCGCCGTGGCCAATCCGCTGCGGATGAATGTGATTGGCTATCTGGAGGAGACCGGCACGCTCGCGGCCGTAAACTCGGTCGATCTGGTTGCGCGCATTCCCGGCTTCGTGACTGCGATCCAGTATACCGACGGCGCATTCGTGAAGAAAGGCGCACCATTGTTCCAGATCGAGCCCGAGCCCTACAAGGCGAAATGGGAACAGGCGATCGCGGCGGTGGATGCTGCCAAGGCGCAGCTCGCCAATTCGCAGGCCGAGTTCGACCGTCAGGCTGACCTGGTCAAGCGCCAGGTCTCGACACCGGCAAACTACGACAAGGCGCTGGCGCAACGCGACAGCGACAAGGCCAATCTTGAAGCGCAGCAGGCCAATGCCGAGGTCGCCAGGATCAATTACGGCTATACCCAGGTTTCGGCGCCGTTCGATGGCATCGTCACCGCGCGGCTCGTTTCGCTTGGCGAATATGTCGGTGCCAATGGCACGCCGACCAAGCTTGCAACAATCGTTCAGATCGATCCGATCTGGGTGAACTTCAATGTCAACGAGCAGGACGTCCAGCGCATTCGTGCCGAACGCGCCAAGATGGGGCTGACATCGAACGATGTGAGCAACATTCCGGTCGAGATCGGATTGCAGACCGAGACCGGATTCCCCTATCGCGGCCATCTCGATTATGCAGCACCGACGCTGACGCCGGGCACCGGCACGCTCGCGGTGCGCGGGATTTTCGACAATCCCAAAGCATCCTTGCTGCCAGGCTATTATGTTCGGGTTCGCGTCCCCGGCCCTGGACAGGAACAATTCCTCGTTCCCGACGTCGCAATCGGTGCCGATCAGGGCGGACGTTACCTGCTCGTGCTCAACGCCGACAATGTGGTCGAGCAGCGCAAGGTCGAAACCGGTCAGCAGGTCGGGCCGATGCGCGTCATTCTCAACGGGGTGAAGGCCGACGATCGCGTCGTGATCGACGGTACGCTGCGGGCGGTGCCCGGGCAGAAGGTCGATCCGAAACTCGAAACGCTCAAAGCTCCGTCGCAGAGCTGACCGGGAGCTATGCGGTGATCTCGAAATTTTTCATCGAGCGTCCGGTTCTCGCCAATGTGATCGCGATCCTGATGGTCGTGGTCGGCCTGGTTGCGCTGATAAATCTGCCGGTCGCGCAATATCCGAATGTCACGCCGCCGACCGTGCAGGTGACGACGATGTATCCGGGCGCGAGTGCCCGCGTCGTGGTCGATACGGTCGCGCTTCCGATCGAGCAGCAGGTCAACGGCGTCGAGGACATGCTCTACATGCAGTCCACCAGCGCCGCCGACGGCACCTATAACCTCATCGTCACATTCAAGATCGGTACCGATCTGAACCTGGCGCAAATTCTTGTTCAGAACCGTGTCTCCAGTGCGCTGTCACAATTGCCGGACGCGGTGCAGGCGCAGGGCGTGACGGTGCAGAAGAAATCCACCGCGGTCCTGATGTTCGTCACTCTGACGTCGCCGGACAAAAGCCGCGACAGCCTGTTTCTTGCCAATTACGGAACCATAAGTCTGCGCGATGAGCTGTCGCGCATCTCCGGTGTCGGTAATGTCAATGTGTTCGGCGCCGGCCAGTATTCGATGCGGGTCTGGATGGATCCGAACAAGCTCTATGGCTTCGGGCTGACGCCGCAGGACGTGATCTCCGCGCTGCGGTCTCAGAACCAGCAGGTCACGGCCGGCCAGATCGGTATCCCGCCGGTGCCGCCCGGCCAGAATTTCCAGTACACCGTCGACATCATGGGCCGCCTCAGCGAGGTGGAGCAGTACGAGAATGTCGTGGTGAAGACCGGCGACGGCGCCGGCGGCCAGCTCATTCGCGTCAAGGATATCGGCCGCGTCGAACTGGGCGCGCAGACCTACAGCCAGATTTTCACCCAGGACGGTCAGCCCGCCGCTGCGCTCGGCATTTTCCAGACACCGGGCGCCAATGCACTCCAGGTGAAGCAGCTGGTCGCTGCAAAGATGGAGCAGCTCGCCAAGGCGTTTCCGCAGGGCGTCGCCTACCAGATTCCGTTTGATACCACGAAGTTCGTGAATGCCTCGATCAACGAAGTCTATCGCACGCTGATCGAAGCGGCCGTGCTGGTGCTGATCGTGATCCTGATCTTCCTGCAGGACTCGCGCGCCATGCTGGTGCCGGCCACCACCGTGCCGGTCACCATCATCGGCGCCTTCGCCGGGATGTGGGCGCTCGGCTTCACCGTGAACCTGTCCACGCTGTTTGCGATTGTGCTCGCGATCGGCATTGTGGTCGACGACGCGATCGTCGTCGTCGAAGGGGCCTCGCATAATATCGATCGCGGCATGAGCGGCCATGACGCCGCGATCAAAGCGATGGACCAGCTGTTCGGTCCGATCATCGGCATCACGCTTGTGCTGATGTCGGTGTTCATTCCGGCGGCGTTCCTGCCCGGTCTGACCGGTCAGATGTATGCGCAATTCGCGCTGGTGATCGCAGCGACTGCGCTTCTCAGCGCGATCAACGCGGCAACGCTCAAGCCCACGCAATGTGCGCTCTGGCTGCGCCCTGCGGTGCCGCCGGAACAGCGCAATGTCGTATACCGAGCGTTCAACCGCATCTATGCCGCCGCCGAACGCGGCTATGTGCGGCTGATCCGGGCGATGGTGCGGCACGCCGCCATCGCATTCGCCCTCGCATTGATGATCATCGGCGGTGCCGGATACGGGCTGTCGCGCATACCCACCGGCTTCCTGCCGATCGAGGATCAGGGCTATCTGCTCGCGACCGTGCAATTGCCGGACGGCGCCTCGCTGGAGCGGACCAACGCCGCACTGCAGCGTGCCGCCGAGATCGCGCGCAAGACGCCGGGCGTCGATACAACGCTGTCGATTGCCGGCGTCTCCGCGCTCGACAACAATGCAACGCTCGCCAATTCCGGCGTTCTCTACATCATTCTGAAAGACTGGAGCGAACGCGGCAAGGATGAACAATTGCTGCCGCTATTCAACAGACTGTCGCGCGAGTTCGACCAGATCATGGAGGCGAAGATCAACGTCCTGCCGCCGCCTCCGATCCAGGGCATCGGCAATGCCGGCGGCTTCACCATGATGGTGCAGTTGCGGGACGGCTCCTACGACTTCCCCAAGCTGCAGGCGATCACCAACCAGATCGTCAGCAATGCGCAGTCGCAAACCGGTCTGCAGCGGGTGCAAACATCTTTCCGCGCCGACGTGCCGCAACTTCTCGTCGAGGTGGACCGGGTCAAGGCGCAGACACTGTTCGTCCCGGTCGATCAGGTGTTCCAGTCGATCGCGAGTTATCTGGGGTCTAGCTACGTCGCGCAGTTCAACAAGTTCGGGCGCACCTTCCAGGTCTATGTGCAGGCGGATTCCCAGTTCCGCGTGCAACCGAACGACATCAATCAGCTCTCGGTCCGCAATACCAAGGGCGACATGGTGCCGATCGGTACGCTGGTGAAGATCACGCCGACAGTCGGTCCCTCGCTGATTACGCTCTACAATCTCTATCCGGCTTCGACCGTCATCGGTCTGCCGGCGCAGGGCTTCTCGTCGGGTGAGGCGATCTCGCTGATGGAGCAGATCGCGGACCGGACTTTGCCGCGGGGCGCGGCCTTCGAATGGACCGCGATGTCGTATCAGGAGAAGGCGGTCGGCAATCAGATGTATATCGTCTTCGCGCTGGCGATGCTTCTGGTCTATCTCGTGCTCGCGGGACAATACGAGAGCTGGTACGCGCCGGTCTCGATCATCCTGTCGGTGCCGCTTGCGCTGGTCGGTCCTGTGCTGGCGCTCAAGGGGCTCAAGGTCGACAACAATCTCTACACTCAGATCGGTCTCGTGCTGCTGATTGCGCTCGCAGCCAAGAACGCGATCCTGATCGTCGAGGTGGCGCGCGAGCATCGCGCTGCCGGCAAGTCGATCCTTGAGGCTGCCGTTGATGGATCGCAGGCCCGCTTCCGCGCAATCCTGATGACGTCGTTCGCTTTTATCATTGCCATGATCCCGCTGGTCATGGCGACGGGGGCGGGCGCGAGTGCGCGCAAATCGATCGGCCTCACGGTGTTTACCGGCATGATCGCTTCGACCTGCTTTGCGGTGTTGTTCGTGCCTTCTATGTTTGTCATGGTGCAGCGTTTCGAGGAATGGCTGAAGTCGCGAAAGAAACCCAAGACTGTGCCGGCGCCCGGAGCCGCGGGCTGAGGCGCGCTGGTTAACCGCTGGTGAACGGAATCAGTCATAATTTCGACGCTGCACCGTCTATGCTACGTCTCCAAATCATCGCGTATTAGCAAAGCCGGATTTATGCGTTCGAAACCGCATCTGATTGTCGTTGTTGTCTCGCTCTTGTGCGCAGCCGCGTCACCGGCGGCGGCGCAGATGTCCGCTGCCGACATCGCACTACGGCTCGATGCGCTGGAAAATCAGATCCGTCAGCTGACCGGCCAGGTTGAGCAATTGCAGTTCCGTAATCAGCAGCTCGAACAGCAGTTGCGCGCGGGGGCAGGCGGCATGGCCGACCCGGCGCGTCCGGTGCAGCCGCAGCGCGCGCCGGTTCAGCAAGCGCAGCCGCCGATGGATCAGGGCGCCGACCCGCGCTTTCCGGACCCGCGCTACGGCAGCGATCCGCGCGCGCCGGCCGTCGATCCGCGTTATGGCCAGAATCCCAATGTCGCGGCCGTGCCCGCGCCCGGCGGGCGTCGCGGCGACGCTTTCGATCCGAATGCCAATCCGACCGCGCCCGGTGCGCCGCGTCCGCTTGGTTCGTTGCCGGCCGGTCAGCCGTCGGCGCCGCTCGCCGACAGTGAGGACGGCGGTCCGGGTGCGCCGATGGATTTGGACCCGTCGCGCCGCGGCATCGCACTGCCGCCGCCGCCGCAACGGCAGATGAGCGGTACTGGGATGGCTGCCGTGCAGCCGCCCAGCCAGTCGGCGCGCGACTATTTCGACCTCGGCGTGGGCCAGATCCGGCAGCGGGATTATGCTGCGGCGGAACAAACCTTCCGCGATTTCCTGCAGCGCTTTCCATCCGACCGGCTCGCGGCCGACGCGAATTATTATCTCGGCGAGAGCCTGTTCAACCGGCGGCAATATCAGGACGCAGCCGAAGCCTATCTCGTGGTCACGACAAAATACGAAACCGCACCGCGTGCGCCTGACGCGCTGCTTCGCCTCGGCCAGTCGCTCGCCGCGATCCGGCAGAAGGAGATGGCCTGTGCCTCGTTCGCCGAGGTCGGCCGCAAATATCCGCGCGCTTCGGTCTCCGTGAAGCAGACCGTCGAGCGGGAACAGAAGCGTGTCGGCTGCTGACAGGCAGCCGGTGTCGCTGGTCGAGGCGCGCAGGCTGTTCGCGCCATTCGTGGAACAGCCGGTCGTCGCGATTGCCGTATCCGGCGGTCCGGATTCAACCGCACTGCTGTGGCTCGCAGCCCGCTGGCGCGCTGCACGCAAGATCGGTCCTGACCTGCTCGCGGTGACGGTGGATCACGGTCTGCGCAAGGAGTCGCAGCGCGAAGCGAAGGACGTCAAACGCCTCGCACGGCATCTCGGCGTTCCGCATCGCGTTGTGCGCTGGACCGGAACGAAACCCACGACCGGCATTCAGGAAGCGGCGCGAAACGCGCGCTACGCGCTGCTGGCGTCGGCAGCGAAAAAGGCGGGGGCCCATATCGTGCTGACTGCACATACGCTCGACGATCAGGCCGAGACGGTGTTGCTGCGGCTGTTGCGCGGCAGCGGACCGGCGGGTCTTCAGGCGATGGCGGACCGGTCGCCTTATCCGGGCGAGAGTGGTCTCGTGCTTGCGCGTCCGCTGCTGTCGGTTCCCAAGGCGCGGCTGGTTGCGACCTTGCGCAAAGCGGGCATCCCTTTTGCCGAGGATGTCAGTAATCGCGATCCGCGCTTCACCCGTCCCCGCCTGCGCGCGATCATGCCGGCGCTTGCCAGCGAAGGGTTGACCGCACAGCGGCTTGGCCTGCTCGCGCGCCGGCTTCAGCGTGCGGACGCCGCGCTGCGCGATGCTGTCACCGCCGCTGCGGGCCAGGTCGTATTGGCATCCGGCTCTATGCCGTCCGGTCAGGACAATGCTGGCGAGGCGGGACGGACCGCGCTGCACCGCGAGCGCTTCCTTGGCCTTCCGGACGAAATTGCGCTGCGGCTGCTTGGTGAAGCGATCGGGCGCGCCGGATACGAAGGGCCGGTCGAACTCGGCAAGCTTGAATCTCTGTTCGAGGCTCTGAAACAGACTCCCGGCGGCTCCGCCTTTCGTCGGACTCTGGCAGGAGCGATGGTCACGGGGCGGCCCGCCGAAATTGTCATCGAGAGGGCGCCACCCCGGCGGATGCGGCCCGGAACACCAGCCAAAAGCCGTATTCCGGCCTTAACCACACGCAAAACTGCAGCATTGGGTCCGGTCAGGACGCGCTAGGATGCGTCTATGTGCCGGGCAGTGATTCGCCCGGCCGGCAATGGGCTTCTCTTGGCAGGCGGGGATGGCAGACATAGATTGGTCCCGGCGGGGGCCGGGTTCGTTCTCCCGTCTTCATCGAATGAAAGCCGCTCTGGAATTTGAGCTGATTGGGCCGGTGCGGTTCAACAAGGACACGTGATGAACGCAAATCTTCGGAATTTCGCCCTCTGGGTGATCATCGTCCTGTTGGTCCTTGCCCTTTTCACGCTGTTCCAGTCGCCAAGCCAGCGGCAGGCGTCGCAGGACATCTCGTTCTCGCAGCTTCTGACCGAGGTCGATGCCGGCCGCGTGCGTGACGTGGTGATCCAGGGCCAGGAGATTCACGGCACCTTCACCGACGGCCGTCCGTTCTCGACCTATTCCCCGAACGACCCCACGCTTGTCCAGCGCCTCTATGGCAAGGGCGTCACCATCACCGCGCGCTCGCCGCAGGAGCAGGTGCCTTGGTTTGTCCAGTTGCTGGTGTCATGGCTGCCGTTCATCGCGCTGTTCGGCGTGTGGATTTTTCTCTCGCGCCAGATGCAGGGCGGCGCCGGCAAGGCGATGGGCTTTGGCAAGTCGCGGGCGAAGTTGCTCACCGAGGCGCATGGCCGCGTCACCTTTGAAGACGTCGCGGGTGTGGACGAGGCCAAACAGGACCTGCAGGAGATCGTTGAATTCCTGCGCGACCCCTCGAAATTCCAGCGTCTCGGCGGACGCATTCCGCGCGGCGTGCTGCTGGTCGGCCCTCCTGGCACCGGCAAGACGCTGATCGCGCGTGCCGTCGCGGGCGAAGCCAATGTGCCGTTCTTCACCATTTCCGGCTCCGACTTCGTCGAGATGTTCGTCGGCGTCGGCGCCAGCCGCGTGCGCGACATGTTCGAACAGGCGAAGAAGAACGCGCCCTGCATCATCTTCATCGACGAAATCGACGCAGTCGGCCGTCATCGCGGTGCCGGCCTCGGCGGCGGCAATGACGAGCGCGAGCAGACGCTGAACCAGCTCCTGGTCGAAATGGACGGCTTCGAGGCGAATGAAGGCATCATCCTGATTGCTGCCACCAACCGCCCCGACGTGCTCGATCCGGCGTTGCTGCGCCCCGGCCGTTTCGACCGGCAGGTGATTGTTCCGAACCCGGATGTGGTCGGCCGCGAGCAGATTCTCAAAGTTCATGTCCGCAAGGTGCCGCTTGCTCCCGATGTGAACCTCAAGACCATCGCGCGCGGCACCCCCGGCTTCTCCGGCGCCGACCTGATGAATCTCGTCAACGAGGCGGCGCTGATGGCGGCACGGCGCAACAAGCGCATGGTCACGCAGCACGAATTTGAGGACGCCAAGGACAAGGTGATGATGGGCGCCGAGCGCAAGTCGCTGGTGATGACGGAGGAGGAGAAGCTCCTCACCGCCTATCACGAGGGCGGCCACGCCATCGTCGCGCTCAACGTCAAGGCGACCGATCCGGTGCACAAGGCGACGATCATTCCACGCGGCCGTGCGCTCGGCATGGTCATGCAGCTTCCGGAGCGCGACAAGCTGTCGATGAGCTTCGAGCAGATGACCTCGCGGCTCGCCATCATGATGGGCGGCCGCGTTGCCGAAGAGATGATCTTCGGCCACGACAAGGTCACATCGGGCGCGCAGTCCGACATCGAGCAGGCCACGCGCCTCGCCCGCATGATGGTGACGCGCTGGGGCTTCTCGCCCGAGCTCGGCACTGTCGCCTATGGCGAGAATCAGGAAGAGGTGTTCCTCGGCCATTCGGTGTCGCGTACGCAGAACATCTCGGAAGAAACCGCCAAGAAGATCGACCTCGAGGTGCGGCGTCTCGTCGAGGAAGGACTTGCCGAAGCGCGCAAGATCCTTGCAGCCAAGCGCGCCGATCTCGAGACCTTGGCGAAGGGCCTGCTCGAATACGAGACGTTGTCGGGCGAGGAGATCAAGGATCTGCTCGACGGCCGGCCGCCGGTGCGCGAAGGGCTCACCGAGCCGTCGCAGCCGCGCGCATCCGCAGTTCCGCCCGCGGGCAAGACCCGGCCGCGGCCGGAGCCGCCGGCCGGCGACATCGCGCCGCAGCCGCAAGCGTGAGGTCTTTCGAATAGTTCAAAACGCCCGCCTCCGGCGGGCGTTTTTGCATGCGTCTGATACAGATCAACGCGGAAGTTTGCGATTTGCTTCATCCAATCTTTATGAGCATACCGGCCGCACTTGAGCGCCGGCGCAACTACGCCGGTCCCGCATTCTTCTCCTACGGTTTCCGTCCATTTTTCTTCGGCGGTGCCGTATGGGCGGCGCTGAGCATCCTCATATGGGTGCCGATGCATGCAGGCTTATGGCAATGGCCGTCCGCTATCGCGCCGCTAGACTGGCACATCCATGAGATGCTTTACGGCTATGTCCCCGCGATCGTCGCCGGTTTCCTGTTGACCGCGATTCCGAACTGGACTGGACGGCTTCCGGTTTGCGGACCATCGCTCGCCACGCTGTTTGCGCTGTGGATCGGCGGGCGCATCGCGATGCTGACGACGGCGGGCATTGGCCCGGCGGCAGCTATCATCGATGCCGCCTTCCTGCTGGTTCTGCTGGGTGTCGCGGCGCGTGAGGTGATTGCCGGTCGGAACTGGCGAAACCTGCGCGTCCTCGTGATCGTGTCTGCGCTCGCACTCGGCAATATTGCGTTTCACGTCGAGGTCATTCGTACGGGGGCCGCCGATTATGGCACCCGTACCGGGATTGCGGCGGTGATCCTGCTCATCAGCCTGATCGGCGGCCGCATCGTCCCAAGCTTCACCAATAACTGGCTGGTGCGCGAAAATCCCGGCCGCCTGCCGTTGCCATTCGGCCCCTACGACATGGTGACACTCGCGGTTTCCGCGATTGCACTGATGTGCTGGGTCGGCGCACCGCTCGCGTTCGTCAGCGGTGCGCTCCTGGTAGCAGCGGGTCTCATGCACCTTGCGCGGCTCGCGCGCTGGGCGGGTGATCGTACTTGGCGCGACCGGCTCGTGCTTGTACTCCACGTCGCCTACCTGTTCGTGCCCGCAGGTTTCCTGCTGACTGGCATCGCCATTGTGTGGCCGCTGGCAGCTCCCGCGACCGCCGGCATCCATACCTGGACCGCCGGCGCCATCGGTCTGATGACGATGGCGGTGATGACGCGCGCGAGCCTCGGCCACACCAAACAGCCGCTCGCAGCAACGCCGCTGACACAGGCAATCTATCTCTGCCTGTTCGCCGCTGCATTGTTGAGAATCGCGGCGGCTCTGACCGGCAGCATCGGCCTGTTGCACGGCTCAGCCACCCTGTGGGTGCTTGCCTTCGGCGCCTTTGCGGCAAGCTACGGTCCGTTGCTGATCCGCAGGCCGCCGGTCTGGCAGCGGGCCTGAGGCGCTGTGCTCTCGCCGTGCGTCGCCGGCCGGCGTCCTATCGTCGCTTTCGCGCCTTACTTTTGGTCTTCTTCGCCGAAGCCTTGCGCGCTTTGACCCGGCCGCGGGCTGAGCCGACCGGCGCTGCGCTGTTCAGGACATCGCAGTCGTCATTGCCGCCGGGCTGTGTCAGAGCAATCGCCTGCGATGCGCGCGCCGCCGCCGGTGTCGCGCTGCGCAACGCCGCGTATGCCGCGCTGACCTTGGCCAGAAACCCGTCCCAGCCGTTACCGTTTCGCAGCACGATGGGGCAATTCTTTCCGGTCCAGTGGTTGTGCTGCACGACGCGGCCCCGCAGGGGAATGCCGTTCTGGTGAAGAAGTACGGCCACGAGAAGAGCCGCGCGGTCATAGGCTGCGTCCTCGTCCATGCCGCGATGCATGCAGATTTCGATGCCGATGCTTTTTGAATTGCCCTGGCCTGCATGCCAGCCGACCTCGTTCACCGGCAGACTTTGATAGATCGCGCGATCGTCCACCGTGTAATGCCACGACACCTGCCGCCGCTGCGCATCCGCGCTTTTGACGTAGCGCGCGTGCGCGGCGGCATCGGCCCCGGGCTTCGGGTTGCCGGTATTGTGGATCGTGACATGAGTTGGCGTGAGGGGGCGCCCTGGCCTGTTCGAATGCGTGCGGGGGATGAAGTCCTGGACGATGTTCAAGTCCCGAAAGGCCTGCTCCAGTGTCATGGGCTCCTCCCTGTGTGCAAAATAGCGAAGCTGGCATAAACAATCAATAGTTGTATAAATGGATTTGTGCAATCGCGTCACCCCGCATGGATCGCTCATCGCCGATCCCGGCCGTGGCCTGTTCATGGGCAATCGCGGCGGACGCATTCATGACGATGCGCAACGGCTGACGGCACGGCGCTGGGTCTCGAAACAGTGGATCTGCTGTGCGCTCGCATTCAAGGCGCGGCGGCGCAGCGTCTGGGGCAACGGTTACACCGAGCTGTTCTTTCTCGACGAGGTGACAGCGCTCGCGGCCGGTCATCGTCCCTGTTTCGAATGCCGGAGAGCGGATGCGAACGCTTTTGCGGAAGCGTGGGGCAGGGCGTGCGGTCACCGTCCGCGAGCGGCTGAGATGGATGCTGTGTTGCATGGCGAGCGGTTGGCCGGGGGCGAGAAGCGGATGCATCGCTGCAACAGCGACGATCTGCCGGACGGGACGATGATCGCAATCGGCAGTGCCGCCTATGCGGTGCGTGGCGAGATATTGCTGCGCTGGTCGCCTGCGGGCTATGGGGGGCGCACTCCGCGCGCTGCGGCAGGCGAGGCGGATCTGCTGACGCCGCCGTCCATCGTCGCGGTCCTCGCGGCGGGCTATTGCCCGCATTGGCATCCGAGCGCAGATCGGGAGGCGAACTGATATGCGCAGCTCGGGCAGTCGTCCCGGTCAGGTCTCGCGCCATGCAAAGCGGACAAACGCCGCCATGATGAGCAGCATCGCGACGATCAGACTGACCACACCCGGCCATCCGGTGCTGCTCCACAACAGGCCCGGGATCAATCCGCCGAAACTGCCGCCGACATAGAACGATGTCACATAGAGCCCGACCGCAGAGGAATTGCCCTCACGGGCATGGGTGGCGACGAAGCTCTGGCAACAGACCTGCACGTAGAAACCGGCGCCGGTGATCATGAACAGGCCGGTGACGATCACCGGTAGCGACGGCGCCAGCGTCAACAGAATGCCGGCCATCCAGACGCTGAGTGCCAGCAGTCCGAAATTGCGCCGGCCGAAACGCGACACCAGCGCCCCGGTGAAAGGCGCGGTGACGATGCTGATGAGATAGGTGGCGAAGATTGCGCCGACTGCGGTCGTCGAGAGGTCGAAGGGCGGCGCCACCAGCCGGAATCCGAGATAGGTGAAAGCCGACAGGAAATTGAACATGATGCCGAAGCCGACGCCGAAAGTCGCGACCAGCCGGGGATTGCGCAGGTGTTTCAGCATCTGCCGGAGCGACGTCGCAAGTGTCGTCCCATGGACAAAGCTGCGCTCGCGCGGCAGCAGCGCAATGACTGCCAGCGCGCAGAAGGCGGTGATCCCGGCATCGGCGAGCATCGCCGTGCGCCAGCCTGCCGTCTCGGCGAGCGCCGCGGTCACCATACGGCCGGAAAAGCCGCCGACGGCGGTCGCGGCGATAAAGGTGCCGGTCACCGCAGTGGCATCGCGCGCCTTCCACTCCGCGCCGATATAGGCGACCGAGACTGCGAAGATCGGCGGCAGCAACAGGCCCTGCATGAAGCGCCACACCAGCAGCATTTCTAGACCGCTCGAAAACGTCATCATCACGCCGGGCAGCACCAGCAGTGCAATTGCGGTGGCGATCACCGTACGCCGGCCCAGCACATCGGCCACCACGCCAGTGAACGGCGCCATCAGTGCGACCGCGAGCGCGTTCACAGTCATGATCTGACTGATTGCGGCAGGTCCGACGCCGAACTCGGCCGACATCATCGGCAGCACCGGTTGCGGCGCGTACATATTCAGCATTGCTGTGAAGCCGGCCGCCGCGATCGCGGCACGAGGCATGGGGCGGAGCATGAGGGCTGCAGCAGAGGTGGGTTGCAGCTGCCAAGATTGCCCAGCCGCGACGCCTTTGCTAGAGCGCCGAGACCCCGCGCAAGACATGACTTCCATGCAACCTGTAACCGGTGACGGCGGCCCACCGCCGACGTGGAGCCTTGACGGCGTCCGCCACGGTGCAATGGCCATGGTTCCGGCCTTGCCGGGCGTTGCGCTGTTTGGCGCAGCCTTCGGCGCGATCGCGGCCGAGCGCGGACTGACAACGTTCGACGCGGTGCTGATGAGCGGCATCGTCTTCGCCGGGGTGTCGCAGATCGCTGCGATGGAACTCTGGTCGCCGCAGATCACGCCGGCGCTGGTGCTGACGGCCGCCTTCACCACCCTCATCATCAATCTGCGCATGCTGCTGATGGGGGCTTCGATGCGGCCATGGCTCGCCGGCGCGCCGCCATTGTGGATCTATCCGGGCCTGCTCATCCTCACCGACAGCAATTGGGTTTCGACGCTCCGCTATCGCCGCGAAGGCGGCGCCGACGCCGGTTTCCTGTTCGGCGGCGGACTGATCATCTGGTTCACCTTCGTCCCGTCGACAGCCATCGGTCAGGTGTTCGGCAGCCTGCTCGCCAATCCGCGGCCTTACGGCGTCGACATGATCCTGCCGCTCTATTTCGTCGCTCTGCTGGCGCCGATGTTCGAGAGTGCGCGGCGGTCGGCACCGTGGGCGATCGCGGGATTCGTCGCGATCGCGGTTCAGTATGTCGTTCCGGGATTTTGGTACATCATCGCCGGTACGCTCGCGGGCGCCGTCGCCGGAGGTCTGCTCGGCGATGAATGAGGTTCTGTCTCACGGCGTGCTGGTGATGATCGCCGCAATGGCCGCGGTCACGGTATTCACGCGGCTCGCCGGATTCTGGATGATGGGTCGCGTTGCGCTCACGCCGCGCGTCATGCGAATGCTGGAAGCGCTGCCCGGTTCTGTGGTCGCGGCGCTGATCATGCCGGTCATCCTGAAGGAAGGCGTCTCCGCGATTATCGCAATGGTCGCGGTCGCATTGTTCATGCTGTGGCGGCGCAACGAATTTCTCGCGCTGGCCTGCGGCATTGCAATTGTCGCGGGGCTGCGTGCGATCGGCTGGTGATGCCGTCAGCGTGCGGCGGACAGCGCCTGCTTCGCTTTTGCGAGTGTTTCCTCCGGCGTGCCGGACGCGTCTACCTCGACCCAATCGATTGAACCGAGATCGTAGCCGGCCTGCTTTCGTGCGACGGCTTCGTCCGCATCGGAGGCATCGCCGACCCGCGCGCCGACGCGTGCGACACGTGTTTCAAGGTCGGCGGCGAGAAACAGTCCGCAGAACGGCACGCCTGATTCCGCGGCAATTTTTGCAACCGCCTTGCGTTCGTCCGCTCTGGCGAACACCGCATCGAGGATCGGCGAATAGCCTGCGCGCAGCACCCGCCCGGCACGCTCGCCAAGTATCGCGTAGACTTTCTCGGTCACCGTTGCGGTGTAGGCCTGTTCGGGCAGCCTTTCGGTCTCGGCATAATCGAACAGCTCCTTGCGGGTTGTATCCGAACGCAGCACCACGCCGCCGGGGACCGGCGGTATGTCCGGTGCAAGCATGCGCGCCAGCATCGATTTGCCCGTCCCGGACAACCCGCCGACCGCAATCAGCATTGGAGGCGGCGGCGCAATGAGTGTCAGGGCGAGAGCGAAATAGTCGCGTGCGCTGGCTTCGATGGCGGCTTTGTCCTTGTTAGCCGCATGTTCGCGCTTCGCCGCCGTAACCTTGGCGCGGATTGCGGCGCGCATCGACATGAAGAATGGCAGCGCCGCGAGCCCGTCGAGATCGTCGTCGCGCTTTGCCTCGGCCAGATAGCGATTGAGGACGATATTGGCGGCGCGCGGCAGCTTGCGCTCGATAAGATCCATCAAAAGGAACGCGAGATCATAAAGAACGTCACCGGATGCGACCAAAGGATCGAACTCGATGGCGTCGAACAGGACCGGCTTGCCGTCGATCAACACGATATTTCCGAGGTGCAGGTCGCCATGACCGCGCCGCACCAGAAGTTTGTCGCCCCGCCGTCGCAGGAGCGGCAATGCTTTCGCGAAAGCCTGCCGGGTTGCCGCGATCAGTTTTTCGGCCTGCTCCGGCGGGAACAGGTCAGGATATTCGGCGAACGCTTCTTCGTTCTGACCGATATAGCTCTCCAGCGCATCGATCCACGGATCGGCCTCGACCGGAAGCGCTACGCGATGCGCGGCGGCGACGGTCCGGGCGAGGTCGTCCGCGATCCGGTCGTCGATCCTGCCGGCGTCGGCGAGACGGTCGAGCGTCGCGCGTTCGTCGAAGCGCTGCATCTCCAGCGCCCATTCGACCGGCTCGCCGTCACCATCGATGGCCAGATGGCCGGCGCCATCCTTGGTGATGGCCCGCACGCCGCGATAGATTTGCGGCGCGAACATGCGGTTGACCCTCAGTTCCGCTTCGCAGGCCGACTTGCGCTTGTCCAGCGTGGAATAGTCGAGGAATGGAAAGCGGACCGCGCGCTTGATCTTAAACACGCGGTCTCCGGCAAGGAACACCGCTGCGCCATGCGTATCGATCCGGATGACTTCGGCGCCGTCATGGGTCGCCGGATCGGACAGAAACGAAAAGATGGCGTCCTGCGATTGCATTGTATGGGTTTGCAGCATGATCGGTGTGCGAACCTGTCAGGGCGCGGGACTTGACCCGGATGCATCCGCCCTGAGAATGCCGCCGTCGCGCCTGCAGGCGTTGTCGTTTTTCAGCGGAGGAACCACGTGCTCATCGATCATCGTACCTATCGTGTCCGGCCCGGCACCATGCAAGCCCATCTCGATATCTACGAGCAATATGGTTTTGCCGCTCAAACCCGCCATCTTGGCAAGCCGGTTGCCTATATGTTTGCGGAAACCGGCGATCTGAATACGATTGTCCATATTTGGGCCTATGAAAATGCCGGCGATCGGGAAGCACGGCGGGCGGCGATGGCAGCCGATCCGGACTGGCAAACCTATTTGAAGAAGAATCGCGAAGCAGGCTATCTGGAAAATCAGGTTACCAAACTCATGGTCCCGGCGAAATTCGCCCCGATCGTGCGGTAGCTCGCTCACGTCATGGCCGGGCTTGTCCCGGCCATCCACGGCTTCTCGGCCAACGACATTGAGCGGCGCGACAAGCGGGTATGACGCTCCCGCGTTGCTTCAGGACTTAGAGGACACCCATGCGCAGCAATGACGGATCGCGGACCGGCGGCGAGATCCTCGTCGATCAGCTCGTCACGCACGGCGTACAGCATGTGTTTTGCGTGCCCGGTGAGAGTTATCTGGCCGCGCTGGATGCGTTTCATGACCGTTCCATCGCGATCACCGTCTGCCGCCAGGAGGGCGGTGCCGCGATGATGGCCGAGGCCATCGGCAAGGCGACGGGAAGACCCGGCATCTGCTTCGTCACGCGAGGGCCAGGCGCGACCAATGCCTCGCCCGGCATTCACATCGCGATGCAGGATTCCACGCCGCTGATCGTGTTCGTCGGTCAGGTCGCGCGCGAGATGCGCGAGCGCGAGGCGTTTCAGGAGCTGAACTACCGCGCCGTGTTCGGCACCATGGCGAAATGGGCGACCGAAATCGACGATCCGGCGCGTATTCCGGAGATCGTGTCGCGCGCGTTCCACGTCGCGACCAACGGACGTCCGGGACCGGTGGTCATCGCGTTGCCCGAGGACATGCTGACGGAGCGCGCGGTGGTCGCCGATGCGCCGGCGTTCGAGCCGGTCGAGACCTGGCCCGGCCTGACCGACATGTCCAGACTACAGAAGATGCTCTGGTCCGCGCAGCGCCCGATCATGATCCTCGGCGGCAGCCGCTGGTCGGAAAAGGCGTGGGCCGCGACGCAGCGCTTCGCCGAACGCTTCGACCTGCCGGTCTTCACCACCTTCCGCCGCGGGCACCTGTTCGACCAGACCCACAGGAATTATGGCGGCGATCTCGGCATCGGCCCCAATCCGAAGCTGCTCGCGCGCATCAAGGCCGCAGACCTCGTGCTGCTGGTCGGCTCGCGGATGGGCGAAATGCCGAGCCAGAGCTACACGCTGTTCGAGATTCCGCAGCCGCGGCAGACCTTTGTGCATGTCCATCCCGACATCAACGAACTCGGGCGGGTGTATCGCCCGCATCTTTCGATCAACGCCTCACCCGCCGCGTTTGCCGCGGCCCTCGAAGGATTGCAGGCGCCGAACACGATTCCATGGGCCGGCGAGGCCGCGGCCGCGCATGCCGATTATCTCGCTTTCACTGAGACGGCGACCGAGGTGCCGGGCGCTGTCAATCTCGGCGAGATCATGGTCTGGCTGCGCGGCAAGCTCCCGCCGGATGCCATTCTCTGCAACGGCGCCGGCAATTTCTCCGGATGGCTGCATCGCTTCTACCGGTTGCGGCGCTTCAACACCTTCATCGGTCCGACCTCGGGTTCGATGGGTTACGGCGTGCCGGCCGCGATTGGCATGAAGCGGCTCTATCCCGAGCGCACCGTGTTCTGTCTTGCCGGCGACGGCGATTTCCTGATGAACGGCCAGGATTTCATGACCGCCGTGCAATATGATCTGCCGGTGGTGATCGCGATCGTCGACAATGGCATGTACGGCACCATCCGCATGCACCAGGAGCGCGAATATCCTGGCCGTGTGATCGCGACCGCGCTGAAGAATCCGGACTTCGCGGCCTACGCGCGCGCGTTCGGCGGCTTCGGCATCACCGTGGACAAGACCGCGGACTTCGCGTCGGCCTACGAAGCGGCGGTGGCCTCGGGCAAGCCGGCGATCATCCACCTCAAGGTCGATCCCAGCGCCATTACTCCGGTGACCACGATCGAAGCGATCCGGCAAAAGGCACTCAGCGCAAAGTAAAGCCGGTGGCTTGGCAGGCGCAGCTTGCCGGGATGGCGTGAATCATGATTCACTCTATTCATGCCCTATCGGCGCACCGCCCAGGTCGTTCGCAAGCAGGCCGCTCGCCATCAGGCGATTCTGGCCGCGGCGCGCGCGGCTGCCGCTGAGGGCGGCATGACAGCCGTCCAGGTGGCGGCGGTGGCCGAACGCGCCGGGATCGCGACCGGCACGGTCTATCGCTACTTCCCGTCCAAGGCCGACCTGGTGACTGCGGTGATCGGCGTCATGGCTGAGCGGGAAGTCGCGGCGATGCGCAAGGCCGGAAAAGCCGCCCCCGGCCCGATGTCTGCGCTCACGGCATCGATTGCCACCTTCGCGGCACGCGCGCTCCGCCAGCGCAAGCTCGTCTGGGCAATGATCGCGGATCCGGCCGAACCCGAGGCGGAGCCGGTGCGGCTTGCCTTTCGCCGTGCCCTCGCCAGCGAACTTGAGACCCGTATTTCCGCAGCGATGCAAGCCGGACATCTTCCGGCGCAGGATGTTGCGCGCTCCGCGGCAGCCCTTGTCGGCGCGCTGCTTGAGGGGCTGATCGGGCCAATGGCGCCGGAGAGTACCGACGATCCTGCGCGCACTCGCGATGCGGTGCAGGCCGTTACGTTGCTGGCGCTGCGCGCGCTCGGCGTGGTCGATGCGCGCGCGCGGGGTCTTGTAGTGCAGATTGCATTGCCGCCTGCCGATCTCTAGCGCAGGCGCTCACGCCACTGTTGTCTCGACCAGCCATTCGGACACGTGCCGCAGGCCGTGCTCCGGGGTCTCGGAATGGTGTTCGAAGATTGCAATCTGCCGGTCCGCAGATGTGCCTCGCTCAACAATGCGCCGGCAATGGAGGATCGCATCGACGCAGCCCAGAGCTTCGGCGTCGGGCATGACTTCGGCAATCACGTGTTCGAGCATCTCCACGACGGTGATCGGGCCGTCGCCTTCGAGCCGCGCGAAACTGCCGTGCACGCCATAGCGCTGCGCCCGCCATTTGTTTTCGAGCACGATCGCACGCGTGATCGCGTTCATGTCACGGTTCTGCCGTGGATTGAGCGCGAGCCTGCGAACGACAGCTCGATAAAGCGCCGCGACTGCGATCGCGTCCTCGACCCGCGTGCAGACATCTGGTGCGCGCAATTCCAGCGTCGGGTGCTTCAGCGAGGGCCGCACCGTCCACCAGATATAGCTCGCGTCCGGCATCACACCGGCCTGCACCAGCGCGTCGATATAGGCGTCGAATTCCGTTTTGGACTTGAACAATTCGGGCAGCCCGGTGCGCGGCAGCTCATCGTAGGCCGCGAGCCGGTAGCCGAGCAGGCCGGTCGGCTGCGAGCGCCAGAACGGCGATGACGTCGAGAGCGCGATGAACAGCGGCACATGTGGCAGCATTCGCGTCATGACATCGACCCGCGCATCGGGGTCGGGCAATTCCACATGCACGTGCATGCCGCACAGCATGTTGCGGCGGCCGATCATCTGCAGATCGTCCATCACGTTGTCATAGCGCGCTCCGGCCGATTGCCGGGATCGCTCCCAGACCGCCGTTGGGTGCGTGCCGGCAGCCATGATGGCCAGTCCATGACTTTGCGCGATCGCGCCCAAGGTGCGGCGCAGGTCGCGCAGATCGTCGCAGGCCCTGGCCATGTCGGTTTGCGGTGCGGTGACGATCTCGATCTGCGATTGCAGGAATTCGCCGGTCACCTGGTCGCCCAGCGTCGCTTTCGCTGCGGCGAAGAAACCGTCCGGCATCTTGCGGGCGACCGCCATGGTCGTGCGATCGACGAGAAAATACTCTTCTTCGATGCCGAAGGAATAGGACATTCATACCTCAAACAATACGCATGGCCGTGCCGGAAAGTTTCGGCACGGCCATGCAAAGGAGGAAAATAATGCAAAAGTGCGGCGTTTGTTCCGGCTGCCGTCGATTAATCAGTGCGACATCAGCGTTGGCACCGTCATCGATTGCAGCAATCCGCGCGTGGCGCCGCCGAGCACGAAGTCGCGCAGCCGGGAATGTCCGTACCCGCCCATCACGATCAGGTCGGCATTCATGTCGGCGGCATGCGAGAGGATGGCGCTCGGTACGTCGATGTCCGGCGCCGGCAGCCGGGTCAGTTCTGTCCGCAGCTTGTAGCGCGCCAGATGCTCGGCGATATCGGCGCCCTTGACGTCGTTCTCGTCAAACTTGCCGGTGATCACGGTCAAAACCTGCACGTTATTCGCCTTGGCGATCAGGGGAAGCGCATCGCCGACGGCGCGCGCCGCGGCCCGGCTGCCGTCCCAGCAGACCATGACGCGCTTTACCGAAAAGCCGGCCTTCTGAATGTATGGCACAATCAGAACCGGCCGGCCGGAATTGAACAGCGCGGCCTCGATCATGTCCTGCGACGAGACGTCATCGTCCGACCTTGATTGCTTCAGCACCACGAGATCATAGGCGCGAGCCAGAGTGGAAAAGGCCTCGGTCGCACCCGGCAGCGACGCTTCGGGCACGAGTGTCTGGCAGGAAATCTGCGACCGTTTGGCGGCGGCCTCGAACTGCGTGGCTGTGGCCCTTGCTTCGGCGCGGTTCTTCTCCAGGAGGGAGCGCAGGATATCGGCGCCACCGAGATCGGTAATGGCCGGAGGCCAGGGCGGATCGTAGGCAAAGGATACGCCGGTCACATGCGCATCGAACGCTTCCGCAATAGAAATAGCATAGCGGCCAGCGGGATCGTCTTCGGTCCCCGGGGTCAGATTGACGACAATATCCTTGATCATGAGGCACTCCGATTTCAGCGATAGGAAGTCCGAATGCGCGGTGCATCAGGAGAGCGAAGGTGGGACGCCATTCTGCGCTCTCGCCGCGGCTGCCGCAATTAGTTAACTTGTAAGCCTGATCGGCTGCAGAGGGATTGATCTATGTCGGTTCTGATGCCGGAGCCCGACCCGGATGTATTGCTGCGACGCGAAAGCATTATCGCGGCGATGCGCGCGATTGTGCCGGGCGAGGGCGTTATTGCGGGCGAACGTGACATGCGTCCGTTCGAGACTGACGGGTTGACGGCATACCGGCAATTGCCGCTCGTGGTCGTGCTGCCTTCGACCACGCAGCAGGTCGCTCAGATCTTACGGTATTGCCACGCCAATCATGTGAAAGTGGTACCGCGCGGTGCAGGTACCGGGCTCTCCGGCGGCGCGCTGCCGCTGGAGGATGGCGTGCTGCTCGGCATGTCGAAATTCAACCGGATCCGCGAGATCGATTTCGACAATCGCGTTGTGGTGGCGGAACCCGGCGTCACCAATCTCGGCATTTCCAACGCGGTCGCGCATCGCGGCTTCTATTATGCACCCGATCCATCATCGCAGATTGCCTGCACCATTGGCGGCAATGTCGCGGAGAATTCCGGCGGCGTGCATTGCCTGAAATACGGCATGACCACGAACAATGTGCTCGGCGTCGAGCTGGTGCTGATGACCGGTGAAATTCTTCGCATCGGCGGCAAGTATCTTGATGCCGGCGGCTACGATCTGCTCGGCATCATCACCGGATCGGAAGGCCTGCTCGGCGTCGTCACCGAAATCACCGTGCGCATCCTGAAAAAGCCGGAGACGGCGCGCGCGCTGCTGGTCGGCTTCCCCACATCCGAGGATGCGGGCGCCTGTGTCGGACGCATCATCGGCGCCGGCATCATTCCCGGCGGCATGGAGATGATGGACCGCCCCGCGATCCATGCGGTCGAGCAGTTCGTCCATGCCGGTTATCCGCTGGATGTGGAAGCGCTGCTGATCGTGGAGCTCGACGGTGGCCGGGCCGAGGTCGATCATTTGATCTCGGCGGTGGAGAGCATTGCGAAAAGCTGCAACGCCTCGATGTGCCGGATATCGCAGAACGAAGAGGAGCGGCTGTTGTTCTGGGCCGGCCGCAAGGCGGCCTTCCCGGCGGTCGGACGCATTTCACCGGACTATCTGTGCATGGACGGCACGATTCCGCGCGCCGCGTTGCCGCTCGTCCTGTCGCGCATGCGCGAGATGAGCGTGCATTACGGGCTGCAGGTCGCCAATGTCTTCCATGCCGGTGACGGCAATCTGCATCCGCTGATTCTCTACGATGCCAACAATCCGGGTGAGCTCGACAAGGCCGAGGCTTTCGGCTCGGACATTCTGCGCCTGTGTGTCGAGGTCGGCGGCGTTCTCACCGGCGAACACGGAGTCGGGATCGAGAAGCGCGACCTGATGCCGGCGATGTTTTCGGAGATCGACCTCAACCAGCAGCAGCGCCTGAAATGCGCCTTCGACGCGCAGGGGTTGCTTAATCCCGGAAAGGTGTTTCCGCAGCTGCATCGCTGCGCCGAGCTTAGCCGGATGCATGTGCGGGCCGGGAAGGTGGCTTTCCCGGACATTCCGAGATTTTGATTCAAACGGTAACAGCGTGCCGGATATTGTTGTTGCCGAGCAACAAGCAGCTCAATCTTGTTGAATTCCTAAGCAATTTGCTTCCCTAGTTTAGTAGATTAGTTAGGTCTTAACAATCTTGCATGGGCAATGGGGGCGTCCGGTGTTCAAATTCCGTAATCGCGCGCTGGCGTCAACGGTGCTGACAAGTCTCGTCGCATCGCCTTTTGCCTTTATGCCTGCTGGAGCTGCGGATCTATATCCGAAATATCCCGTTGTGGCGCCGCAGCCCTACCAACCGGCGGTAGACGGCGTAAATTGGAAAGCTGTCGGCCTCGGCGGGTCGCTCGCGCATGAGTCGCTTTATGCCGGCCTCGCATCGCTTTCGGTGCCACTTGCGGGGCAATACGGCCTCCAGCTGGACGGCGTGGGCGGCAGCTATGCCAGCCGTGGCATCGCCGCCGGCGGCGCACATCTTTTCTGGCGCGATCCATCGCGCGGGCTGGTCGGCATTTACGGATCGGGGACCTATTGGGACCGGGCGGGCGGCCTCGCTGTCGGTAACGTCGCCGGCGAGTTCGAAGGCTATTGGGGCCGGTGGACACTTCAGGGGATCGCCGGCGTCGAGTTCGGAAACTCGAAGAGCGAGATTATTGGCAATTTGATCGAGACCTACGACGTCAGGACCCGCTTCTTCGATAAGGTCAACCTCTCTTACTACATCAACGACAACTGGAAGGCATTTGTCGGCCATCGCTATCTCGGTGGAAAGAACGCCCTGGCGCTCGGCACTGAAGTCGCTTTCCGGGTCAACGGCCCGGTGATGGGTTCGATGTTTGTGGAGGGCCGGATCGGTGAGGCCAATTTCGAGGGCGTGTGGGGCGGCCTACGGTTCTATGTTGGTCAGAAGGACAAGACGCTGATCCAGCGTCACCGTCAGGACGATCCGATCGAGTGGACGCCGGAGACGCTGTTTAGCATTATGAACAGCAAGACCACATCGCCGGTGCCGCCATCGGTGCCGCCTTGCCCTGAATTCCCGTGCGGTGGCGGTTGATGTGGATTGCGACTTTTTGAATTGAAATCAGGGCGGCTCGATTACTGGAGTTAGCGCTTAGCGTCTTGGACCAGTGAAATGAAGTGGTCGTGTTTACCGCCTGGCCCTCGGGGAAAATCTGATACGGCCACAGCGTGAATTCTGACAGCCGGATGAAAGGCTTCTTGCGCATACCTTTGCAATCCACCGATATCTAGTTTGCCCGGTTCTTGCCTGAATCGGAACTCGATATCGTTGGGTGTCAGTTGCACAAGCTGGAACTCACTGAAAGACACGAAGCGCCGCATCTCTTCTACGTGAGCTCCGCGTGGCCACATCCGCTTGCCATCGTTAAAAACGAACTCAGCCCGGGTGCGACCTTCGATTTGTGCGATGAGAGGTAACGATCGTCCGCATCCGCAAGGTCCCGCCGCAGCCGTTGCGACGTCTCCGACGGCATAGCGAATAAACGGCGTAGCGTAATTATGGAGGCCGGTGACCACTATGCGCCCCGTCTCGCCCGGCTCTACAGGGGTGCCGTCGGGTCGTAGAATTTCAACCAGCGCATTGTCGATAACGATATGGTACAGTCTTGAGACTGGGCAGCCGATCGCGATGACGCCTATCTCCTGACAAGAATAAATTGTCGCGATACGCGCACCAAACATCTTCTGAATGGCGTCGCGTGCGCTGGGTTGCACTGTTTCGGCCGCGAGAAAGATCGCCTGAATGCCAAGCGACTGCGTCCTTTCATGACCAGCAGCATAGCCGATTGCCATCGCGTGGGAAGCAGATGTCATCAAATAGGGAGCTTTTTTTCGTTCGAGCCAGTCGATTTGGAAGTCGACAGGGATCCGCATGTCAATGCCGAATGCGTCGGCGTTAGGACTAGCCTGAGACCAGCCCTTGGTGTGAAAGCCGTCTGGCGGCAAATTAGCTTCGCCGGAGAACATTCGGATCATTGCAAGAGGGCGCGATGTGTCTACCCCATGCCATTCGGCAAGCCGCGTAACTGCGCCGTTTCCCGCTGTCGAGACAAGGCTGTTTGTCGAAAATCTTAGCGCGGTACCGGTCGATCCGGATGTCGTTATTTCGTGAACAGAACCGCAGTTTGCCGGGACCTCCGTTGCTCGCATCAGGGTTGTAACCTTTGCCGCATGTTGGCGTTCTAGGATCGGAATTTCAGACCATCGCGAAAAGTCAAAAGTGTCTTTACCGTTGAAGACCGGTTGCAGGCGGTCGCCGTAGAATGCGGTATTGTCACGGGCATGACGCACGATACGTTCGATCAAACCTCGCTGAAAGAGATCAAGCTTGGAGTGGGGTAGCTGTTCGATCTGGCTTAAGCTAACGAGATATCTGGCGAATAGGTCATCCATCGTCATACTCGGCTGTCTTGCAGATCGACCTGCGTTTGGAGGCATTATTGAGCGGGAAAACGCATTGGGTGCGCTACTACAAAAATTGGTCAGATCTGACCCCGCCCTTGAGGCCTCACTCCGAAGCGGTGGCTGCGATAAGGGCGCACGCTGGCCACTTCAAGCGAGTACTCTTGCTGGGAGTTACCCCAGAACTGGCCGACATAGGCTCGGAACTGGTTGCGCTCGATCGTCAAGCGGAGATGATTAAGTATATCTGGCCTGGCAATGCTGCAACGAGGTGCGCGGTACAAGGCAATTGGCGGAATGTCAATTTTCGTGAAGCGTGTTTTGATGCGTGTATCGGGGATGGTTCACTTAATGTCATTCGTTATCCGGACGAGGTGTTTGAGGTGTGCGCGCAGGTGAGGCGCGTTTTGCGGCCAAACGGCGCGTTTGTTTGTCGCGTGTATGCAAGCGACCCGAACGACTCTCTTGAAAAAGTGAGGCGTGCCGCCTGGCACGGAAATATCCGGAATTTTCATGCGTTCAAGCTTCGTCTGAGGATGGCGATGGCGCAAGAAACAGAAGATCCCAACGTAGCAGCCGCCTCGACACTTGCCGTGTTCAATAGTTGGTTTCCCGACCGCGACGAGCTGGTATCGCGCACTGGTTGGTCGCGCAGCCATATCGATACGGTCGACAGCTATCATAATTCAAATGCCACCACCTGCTTTGTAACGGAAGCTGATTGGCGGGAGCTGGCCCTTCGCCATTTTCCGCGGGTCGAATTTTTTTCCAGCGGGTCTTATGAAGGAGCAAGCGTCTGCCCAATTATGGTAGCGTATAATTGAGGATTTCCAAGGGTATTCGTAAATCTGCGTCATTTGATGCGGACCCACCCCCCTTGCCTTCGCTTCAAAGGAAGCAGAGCATAGGTCTTCCGGCGTCTGACACGGCCGGAATGCCACCGGCCCTTCGGGTCAGGCGCCCAAACCGGGCGTGATGCCGAAGAATGCTACGCGGACCTTGCAACGCGGTACTCCGGCTGCATCGCGCCCCTTTGATCAAGGGAGGCGCAGATGACGGAAGCGAATGCGGTCGGCACCAGAGCCAACGGCAATAGGCCGAAGGGCCCCCGGTGCATTGCATTGGTGGGCCCCTTCCAGAGCGGAAAGACCACGCTTCTCGAAGCCATTCTCGCGCGGACCGGCGCGATCCAGCGTCAGGGCAGCGTCGAGGCCGGCACGTCGGTCGGTGACAATTCGAAGGAAGCGCGCCACCACGCCATGAGCGTCGAAATGTCGGTCGCGACAACGACCTTCATGGACGAAAGCTATACCTTTATCGACTGCCCCGGCTCGATCGAGTTCATCCACGACATGCGCGCCGCGCTGCCTGCTATCGATGCCGCAGTCGTGGTCTGCGAGGCCGATGAAAAGAAGGTGCCGCAATTGCAGCTCGTGCTGCGCGAGCTGGAAGACCAGAACATTCCGCATTTCCTGTTTCTCAACAAGATCGACAAGGCCGACAAGCGGCTGCGCGAAACCTTGCAGATGCTGCAGCCGGCGTCGCGCGTGCCGCTGCTGCTGCGGCAGATCCCGATCTGGCGGAACGATATCATTACCGGCTTTGTCGATCTCGCGCTGGAACGCGCGCATGTCTACAAGGAACACACCGCTTCCGAAGTGATCGAGCTCTCGGGCGAAGATCTGGAGCGCGAAAAGACCGCGCGCTTCACCATGCTGGAAACGCTTGCCGATCACGACGACGAATTGATGGAGCAATTGCTCGAGGATATTCCGCCGCCGCGCGACAAGGTGTTCGACGATCTGGCCAAGGAATTGCGCGAGGGTCAGGTCTGTCCGGTGCTGATCGGCGTCGCCACCCGCACCAACGGTGTCTTGCGGCTTCTGAAGGCGCTGCGTCATGAAGCGCCGAATGTGGAAGCGACCGCAAAGCGGCTCGGCGTCAAAGCCAATGGCAATGATGCTGTGGCCTATGTGCTGAAATCGATCAACACCGCGCACGGCGGCAAAATGTCGGTTGTCCGGGTGCTGGCGGGTCAGGTCGGCGACGGGACCACGCTCAACTCGCAGGATCGCGAAGCGGGCCGTGTCTCCGGCGTGTTCAAGATGATGGGCCAGGCCTTCGAGAAGCGCGGGCCCGCGCAGGCGGGCGAGACCGTGGCTCTCGGCAAGCTCGACAACGCGAAAACCGGCGACACGCTGGCGGCCGGCAAGGAAAATCCGGCCCGCCTCGTCGAGGTGGTCCCCTATCCGCCGGTGCTGGCCATCTCCATTGCCGCGAAGGAGCGCAAGGACGACGTCAAGCTCGGTCAGGCGCTGAACAAGCTGGTCGAGGAAGATCCCTCCATCTCCATCGTGCACAATCCCGATACCCACGAGGTCATCCTATGGGGGCAGGGCGAAATGCATCTGCGGGTGGCCACCGAGCGGCTGACGGACCGGTTCGGGATCGCGATCGAGAAGCGGCAGCCGAGCGTCGGCTATCGCGAGACCATCAAGAAGTCGGTTCAGCAGCGCGGCCGGCACAAGAAGCAGTCCGGCGGCCACGGCCAATTCGGCGACGTGGTGCTGGAGGTGAAGCCGCTGCCGCGCGGCTCGGGCTTCCAGTTCGCCGAGACGATCACCGGCGGCGTCGTGCCGCGAAACTACATTCCGTCGGTGGAAGAGGGCGTGATCGACGGGCTGAAGCAGGGGCCGCTCGGCTTCCCGGTGGTGGATGTCTCGGTCACGCTGATCGACGGCTCGTATCACAGCGTCGATTCATCGGATCAGGCGTTCCGGACCGCAGGCCGCATCGGCGTGGTCGAGGCGCTGCCGCAATGCCAGCCGGTCCTGCTCGAACCGATCCATGCCGTCGAGATCGTGTGTCCGAACGATGCCACCGCAAAGATCAACGCGATTCTGTCAGGGCGGCGCGGGCAGATTCTCGGCTTCGATACCCGCGAAGGCTGGCCCGGCTGGGATTCGGTGAAGGCCCTGATGCCGGAATCGGAAATCGGCGACTTGATTGTTGAAATCCGGTCCGCCACAGCGGGCGTTGGCACCTTCACCTTCAAGTTCGATCACATGGCCGAGCTGACCGGCCGCACCGCGGAGCAGATCGTCGCGGCGCGGCGCGCGGCGGAGTAGTGAGAAAAATCCCTCCCCCGCAAGCGGCGGGGGAGGGGGCCGGCGCACTACGCACTCAACGCCGGATAATCCGTGTAGCCCTTCTCTTCGCCGGCATAGAATGTCGTTTGATCCGGTGCGTTCAGCTTCGCCTTCTTGCTGAAGCGATAAGGCAGATCGGGATTGGCGAGGAAGGGGACGCCATACGCAACGAGATCGGCTTCGCCGCTCGCGATCGCCGCATTGCCGCTGGCAAGATCGTAGCCGCCATTTACGATGAGGGTGCCCTTGAACAGCGTGCGCAGATGCGGCGTGAGGTGGTTCGCTCCGCTCGGCGGATCGAAGGTGTGCAGATAGACGATGCCGAGGTCGCTGAGCCGTTGCGCCAGATAGGAGAAGGTCTCGCGCGGATTGGAATCCGACATCGAATTGAAGGGATTGTTCGGCGATATCCGGTAGCCGACGCGATCCTTGCCCCAGACGTCGATAACAGCCTGGGTGACTTCAAGCGGCAGCCGCACGCGGTTCTCAAGAGAACCGCCATAGGCGTCGGTGCGCTTGTTCGTTCCGTCCCGGGTGAACTGGTCGAGAAGATAGCCGTTGGCACCATGAATCTCGACGCCGTCGAAGCCTGCGGCCTTCGCATTCTCGGCGCCTTTGCGGAACTGCTCGACGATGCCGGGGATCTCGGACAACTCGAGTGCGCGCGGCGTCACCATCTTCTTCGGGCCCTGCGCGGTATAGACCTCGCCGTCTGGCGCGATTGCAGACGGCGCAACCGGGAGTGCGCTGCCATGAAAATCCGGATGCGAAATGCGTCCGACATGCCAGAGCTGAAGGAAGATCCTGCCGCCCGCGCGCTGCACCGCGGCGGTGATCCTGCGCCAGGCGGCAACCTGTTCCGGCGAATGGATGCCTGGTGTGCGGATATAGCCCTGGCCCTGCGGGCTGACCTGCGAGGCCTCGGAGATGATCAGGCCGGCGCTCGCGCGCTGGCGGTAATAGGTTTCTGCCAGCGGATTCGGCACATTGCCCTCGATGGCGCGGCTGCGCGTCATCGGTGCCATCACGATCCGGTTGGAGAGATGCAGCGGGCCGAGCTGATAAGGCTCGAACAGCGGTTCGGTAGTGGCAGGTGCTTTGGCGGCGGCCGAGGTGGCGCTCATGGTCGTGGATCCTGGTTCCGTTGGGGAGGTAGCGGGTGGGAATATCAGCGCCGGACGGCTATCGGAGGGGACGTTAGCGACGCCGTCCGGCGCCGGACGTGGCGGGAGGAATCGCCACGTAAAGAAGCTGGCTTCAGCAGGCCAGAAGCGGGCAGGGCGGCTGTTCGGTCTCAACCGCATCGAGCGTTGCCGCGATATCGGAAAGCTCGTTTTCAAGCGCCGCCGGATCGACCCCGTCAGCCTTCATCACCAAGCGCACCAGGGGGTCGGTCAGGATTTCAGGAAAGGTCAGGGAACGAATACGGGCGGCCCTTTCGGCTGCGTTGTAATTGCCGTAGATGGGGAAATGCATCGGTGCCTCCGGTCGGGGGAATTCAGGGCTGGCCGGCACCACTTGATTATGGTACTGACCGGTAACACCTGCTAGTTACTGACCGGTAACACCCCTGTCAAGGGGGTCAGGGACCAGAAAACCATGACCGCGGCCAAACTCGAGATTTCAGAGAAGCTTCCGCCCCGCGACAGGATCATCGCCGCGGCCCGCGACCTGTTTTACCGCCACGGCATCCGGGCCGTCGGGGTCGATGCGATCGCGGAAGCTGCCGGGACCAACAAGATGACGCTCTACCGCCACTTCGATTCGAAGGATGCGCTGGTGGCGGAATATCTGCGCGGGCTGGCGGCCGAGAAGCGCGGGGTCTGGTTGGATTTCGAGGCCGCTCATCCGGACGATCCGCGCGCCCAGCTTGAGGCCTGGCTGGTCGAAGCCGCCCGCAATGTCAGCGATCCGAAATCACGCGGTTGTGCGCTGGCCAATGCTGCGGTGGAACTCCCCGAAAAGGACCATCCGGCGCGCTGCGTGATCGAGCAATGCAAAAAGGATTCGCGCGACAAGCTGGTGGCCCTGTGCCGTAGAGCCGGTGCGGCGCAGCCGGAACTCTTGGCCGATCAGCTTTTCATGCTGTTCGAGGGCGCCCTGGTCTGCACCCAGGCGACCGGCCATGCCGGGCCGGCCTGCAATTTCATCGAGGCCGGACGCGCCATCGTCGCCGCGCACCTGCGCTGACACCGCTCGCGGCCTGGCTCCCCGGTCATTCGCTGGCGCCGGCGCATTTGTTACGCGCCGCACCCATGACTTTGCTTTCGCGGATGCGTGATTTGCGAGGCCGGTGAGGCCTGCGTATGTGATAATTCACATCGTTACGGTCTGGAGAGACGCGATGAAGATCATTCGCCGCCGCGGCTGGGAACTGCCTGAAAGCCAGGTTACGCCGGAACATTACTTTCTGAGCCGTCGGGCGCTGATCGCCGGAGGCATCGGCGCGTTGACCATCGGCGGCTATGCCGCTGCGCAGCGCCTGTCGGACGTGCCAAATCTTCCTGATCCGACCGCCGATCTTTATCCCGCGAAGGCGAACACGACCTATCCGGTCGATCGCGCACTGACCGACGAGAAGACTGTCACCAGCTACAACAACTTCTACGAGTTCGGCGGCGACAAATACATTTCGGAGCGCGCACAGGCGCTCAAGATCAGACCGTGGACCGTCAAGATCGACGGCATGGTCGAAAAGCCGTTCGAGATCGGCATCGACGATCTGATCCGCAAGATGCCGCTCGAAGAGCGCATCTACCGGCTGCGCTGCGTCGAAGCCTGGAGCATGACGATTCCGTGGACCGGCTTCCCGTTTGCGAGACTTCTCGAACTCGCAAAGCCTTTGTCGTCCGCGAAATATGTACAGATGGAAACCTTCAAGGACGCCTCGATGGCGCCGGGTCAGCGCCAGACCTGGTATCCGTGGCCCTATACCGAAGGTCTGACCATCGCAGAAGCCGGCAACGATCTCGCCTTCCTCGTGACCGGCGTTTATGGCAAGCCCGCGCCGCGGCAGAACGGCGCGCCGCTGCGACTTGCGGTTCCGTGGAAATATGGATTCAAGTCGATCAAGTCGATCGTGCGGTTCCACTTCACCGACAAACGGCCGAAGTCGTACTGGGAATCGCTGCAGGCCTCCGAATACGGCTTCTGGGCCAACGTGAATCCGCAGGTCGACCATCCGCGCTGGAGTCAGGCGACCGAAGAAGTGATCGGCGCACGCGGCAAGCGCGTGCCTACGCTTCTGTTCAACGGCTATGGCGAATGGGTCGCCGGCCTTTACAAGGGGCTGGAGAACGAACGGTTGTATGCGTAGTCACGCCTCGACCGCATAGCGTTTCACCGCATCCTCGTCCCATTCGATTGCCGCGCCCGGTGCATCCGGGATTTCAATCATCCCGTCTTTCACCGGATAGGGCTGCCGCAGGATCGGGTCGGCCCAGTCCTGCCATTCCAGCCAGTGCGCGGTTTCGGTCACCCGCATCATGTGCGCGGAAAATTCCGGATACAGATGGGATGAGACTGGAACGCCTGCCGTTCCTGCAATTGCTGCCGCGCGCAGCCATCCGGTGACGCCGCCGATCCGCATCAGGTCCGGCATCACGAAATCGCAGGCCTTCGCGGCCAGCGCGTCGGCAAGATCGCGCGGGCCGTAGAAATTCTCGCCGAGCTGCACCGGCGTTTTCAGTTGCTCCGCGAGTTTCGCCGAGCCTGAAAAATTCTCGTACAGGATCGGTTCCTCGATCCAGGCGAGACCGAGATCGTCGATGGCGGGACAACGTGACAGAGCTTCGGCCATATCGAGTCCCTGATTGAAATCTGCCATCAACTCGATGTCGTCGCCGACCGCCTTGCTTATCGCTTCGATGGCTGCGATGTCGTCGCGCAGCCGCGCGCGCCCGAGTCTGAGTTTGAGCCCGCGGAAACCGCCCTGGTCGCGCAGTTCCGGCGCCTCGGCGGCAACCTTCGTCGGCTCCGCGAGCCATAGTCCATTGCTGTTGTAAGCCTTGACGCCGCCGACGCTGCCGCCGAGCAGCACGCAGAGCGGTACGTTCGCCGCTTTCGCCAGCGCATCCCAGGCCGCCATGTCGAGCGCCGATACCGCGGCCATGGACACACCGGAATAGCCCATCAGATGCAGCGACTTGCGGGCCTTCGCATAGAGATCGGCGGGTGCCAAGGGGTAGCCCTTGAACAGGGTGCCGAAGTCACGAATGACTGGCAGCAGATACTTGATCGAGCCGGCGTTGTAGGGGCCGATGTAACTTCTTCCTGTAATGCCTTCCCCGGTCTCGACATCGACCAGAATCAGCGGCCAGTCGGAAATCGTCATGATGCGTGCCACAATCGGCCGCTTCAGCTTCAGGACAACCGCGCGGGCGCGAACGTTGCGGAAGGTGAGGCGAGGCGTCTGCATGATCCGCTCCTGCATTGACCGCAACGCAGCGTGTCAACGGAGCGGTATGGTGTAAACTCACTCCCCGGTATACTTATCGGGAGCGGATGCATGCGCAGGAAATCCGAATCGACCCGGCAGCGGATCATTGATGCCGCATACGAATGCTTCTGGCGCGCCGGCTACACGCGCACCTCGATCGATACGGTTGCGAAACGTGCTGATCTCACCAAGCGCACGCTCTATGGATATTTCCGCAGCAAGGACGATCTGCTTGCGGCGGTGATGGCGCATCACAATGCTCTCGCCGGAGCGCGTCTGAAACACATCGGCGATCGCATGCCGCAGGATCGCAATGGCCTGATTGACTCGTTCTTCGGTCAGCTGGCAGGCTGGGCGAGCGCCACGCCGCGCTGGTCCGGTTCGGGCTTCACGCGGCTCGTGATCGAGCTGGCCGATCTCCCTGGTCATCCGGCGCGGGCTCTGGCGCGCCGCGTCAAAGCTAAGACCGAACACTTCCTTGTCGACAAACTCACTGAGGCAGGCGTCGCAGACTGTCCTGCGCGCGCCTGCGAACTCATGCTGCTGCTTGAAGGTGCGATGGCGCTGACGCTGATCCATGGCCAGCGCCGCTATATCGACGCCGCGGCGCAGGCGGCGAAGCGGCTGGCGGCACCACTGCCCGAGCGGATGACCCTGCCTGTCTGATACAAAAAAACCGGGCCGCGAGGGGAGCGGCCCGGTTGAGTTCATGCCGGCGCGGGAATGCCGGCAATCACCTTCCAGAGGGGAATCACTGTTTGCGAGGGCCGCGATTCTGGGAGGATTCGAAAACCGCTCGCAATCAGTATCGTTAAATTATGAGTTCGAGCCCGCGCCGGCACAATGCGTGTGCATGGTGGTCAGCCATGCAGCTTTCGCAACACACTCTGCCATGCGTATGCCGCAAGTCTGTGCGTGATGGCACCGGTGTGACCAAATCTGGAAGCGTTTCAAGGCGACGGAACGGCGAAGGCGCCGGTTCCGCTGCCTGAAAATTGTCTGACACCACGCTTACGCGATTTCAGAAGGTCCAACGCTGCGCCTTCGACACCAAAAAGTCGCGGAAGACCTGCACCCGCGCCACGGATTTGAGTTCTTCCGGATAGACGAAATAGGCATCGAGCGTGATCGGATCGGTCTGGCCCAGCAACTGGACGAGACCGCGATTTTCCTCGACCAGATAATCGGGGAGCAGCGCGATACCGATGCCCTGCTCGCAGGCCCGCAGCAGCGCCAGGATGTTGTTGACGACCAGAATCGGCGTGCGCGGCGGCTTGCCGTCGCGGCCGACTTCAAGCGGCCAGTTCCTGTTTTGCAGGAATGTCGGAATGTTGCCGCCGCCAAGCAGCAGCATGCGATGATTGTCGAGCTCTTCGATCTTGGTCGGCGTACCGAAGCGCTTGAGATATTCCGGCGACGCATAGAGATGGAAATGCACCGAGAACAGCTTGCGCTGGATCAGGTCGGGCTGCGTCGGAATGCGCAGGCGGATCGCGACGTCGGCCTCGCGCATGGCAAGGTCGAGTTCCTCGTCGGTGGTGATCAGCGAAATGCGGATATCCGGATAGAGGTCGATGAACTCGCCGAGCTTCGGCGTCAGCCAGTGATTGCCGAGGCCCACGGTGGTCGTCACCTTCAGGTCGCCATTCGGCCGCTCGCGGCTGTCGGTGAGCTTCGCACGCGCCGATTCCAGCTTCATGAAGACTTCGTGGGCGGTGCGATACAGCAATTCACCCTGCTCGGTGAGGATCAAGCCGCGCGCATGGCGATGGAACAGCGACACGTTGAGCGCCTGTTCGAGCGCGCTGACCTGCCGTGACACCGCCGATTGCGACAGGCCGAGCTGTTCGCCGGCATGGGTGAAGCTGCCGGCTTCGGCGGCGGCATGGAATACCTTGAGCTTGTCCCAGTCCATGGCGCTCATGGAAAAGCGTGATCGCTGCTGTAGCACGACGGCACCGCCTTCATTCTGCGGCCGCGCGCAGGCTTTCGTGCGCGGCAAGGAAACGTTCGGCCTCAAGAGCGGCCATGCAGCCCATCCCGGCGGCGGTCACCGCCTGGCGATAGATATCGTCGGTCACGTCCCCGGCGGCGAACAGGCCGGGCACCGAGGTCGCAGTTGAGAACGGCGCGGTCGCGACATAGCCGTTAGGCTTCATCTCAACTTTGTCCTTCACCAGCTCGGTCGAAGGCGAATGCCCGATCGCGACGAACACGCCATCGATCTTGCGTTCGGTGACGGCGCCGGTCTTGAGATTGCGCAGCAATGCGCCGGTGACCTTGCGCGGGTTCTCGCTGCCGACGAGGTCGTCGACCACGGTGTCCCACACCACCTCGATCTTCGGATGCTTGAACAGGCGGTCCTGAAGAATGCGCTCGGCGCGCAGCGTATCTCTGCGATGCACCAGCGTCACCTTGCTGGCGAAATTGGTCAGGAACAGCGCTTCCTCGACAGCGGTATTGCCGCCGCCGATCACCATCACCTCCTTGCCGCGATAGAAGAAGCCATCGCAGGTGGCGCAAGCCGACACGCCATAGCCTTTAAACTTCTCCTCGAACGGCAAGCCGAGCCAGCGCGCCTGTGCGCCGGTTGCAAGGATCACGGTCTCGGCGAGATAGACGTCCCCGGAGTCGCAGGTCAGACGGAAGGGGCGGGACGAGGTGTCGAGATCGTTGACGTGGTCGGTGACAATACGGGTACCGACATGCTCGGCCTGCTTCTGCATCTGCTCCATCAGCCACGGACCCTGGATCACATCGGCAAATCCGGGATAGTTCTCCACATCGGTGGTAATGGTGAGCTGACCGCCCGGCTGATAGCCCTGGATCAGGATCGGTTCGAGCATGGCGCGGGCGGCATAGATCGCCGCTGTGTAGCCGGCAGGGCCGGAGCCAATGATGACAACCTTGGCGTGGGTGGTCTTGGTCATCTGAAATCCACGGAAAATCTGCGAGACCTTTAGGGGGCCCAACCGGGGCGCGCTCGCGGAGAGAATTTAGGCATTTGCCGGAGCTATGCAAGTTATGCAACCCGGACGCCTTGGATAAGCGCAGGAACTGCTTAGCCGCCTAGTTTCACGTAATTTTATTTCGTGCGGTCGGCGAACTGGCTATGGTCGTACCGGTAAATGGCCCGACGGAGACTTAGGCGGCATGCTCGCCCGGCTGGACGCGATCGACTGGAAAATCCTGGCGGAACTGCAGGAAGACGGCCGCATCACCAATGTCGAACTGGCACGGCGGGTCGGGATCTCGGCGCCGCCCTGCCTGCGGCGGGTGCGGGCGCTGGAGGAAGCGGGTTATATCCGCGGCTACCGGGCGCTGCTCGACGAGAAGCGGCTCGGTTACGAGGTCACGGTTTTTGCGCTGGTGCATCTGTCGAGCCAGGCCGAGCCCGACCTCGCCGCTTTCGAGGCCTTCGTACGCGAGCAGCCGCTGGTGCGGGAATGCTGGATGCTGTCGGGTGAAGTCGACTTCATCCTCAAATGCGTCGCGCCCGACCTGAAGACCTTTCAGGCTTTTGTGACCGAGCTGACCGGCGCCCCCCATGTGCGCAATGTGAAAACCTCGCTCGCGCTGCGGGTGTCGAAGGATTCGCCTATCGTTCCGATGGAGCGGGCTCCGGCTGCGGCGGTTTGACCGCATCCGGCGCAATTGACCGGTTTCGCTCGCCCGATAACATGATTGGCCTCGATCGGGAGATCACTGCCGCCTCACAAATAATCAGACAATAAGTCATCGTTGCAATCCGTCGCCAGCAAGACCCGGCAATCGGGCGGCTCGGGGTCGGGACACATTCCTTGGGAGGAATCGCGCATGCAATCGACACGCCGTAATTTTCTTGCCGGCACCTCGGCGCTTGCCGCAGCCGGCACGCTGCCGTTTCCGGCCTTCGCGCAGGACGAGCTGAAGCTCGCGACCTTCGTCCCGCCCTCACATCCGATTCCGCATCATGTCTTCACCGCCTGGTTCCCCGAAGTGGAGAAACAGAGCGGCGGCAAGCTGAAGATCAAGCTGTTTCCATCGATGCAGCTCGGTGGCAAGCCGCCGGAACTCTACCGTCAGATGATCCAGGGCGTGTCCGATATGTGCTTCACGCTGCCGGGATACACATCGAACGACTTCCCGCGCATGGCGCTCACCGAACTGCCAGGCCTTTCGGCGACCGGCGAAAAGGGAACGCGCAATCTCTGGGCCGCGCTCGACAAGTATCTCGCGCCCGAATTCAAGGGCGCGAAGGTGCTGATGCTCTGGAACAACGATGAAGCGGCGCTGATGTCGAAATCGAAGCCGATCCGCACGCTCGAGGACATGAAGGGCATGAAGATCCGCACGCCTTCGGCCGCGCAATCCTCGCAGCTCGAAGCGCTCGGCGCCGTGCCGATCGACATGCCGGCCAACCAGATCTATAATTCGCTGGATCGCGGCGTGGTCGATGCCGCGATGATCCCGATATCGGGCGCGATCGATTTCAAGCTGATCGAGGTGGCGCGCTATTTCACGCTGAATGCACCGCTCGGACGCTCTCCGTTTCTCGTTGCGATGAATCAGGCGCGCTACGACAAGCTCGGGCCGGACGAGAAGAAGGCGATCGACAATACCACCGGTCTGAGCCTCAGCCTGAAAGGTACCGAGGTGTACGAGGCACGCGGGCGCATGGCGGTGGAGCAGATCAAGAAGGATCGGGAATTGATCGTGCTGTCGGATGCCGAGCACAAGCGCTGGATGGAGGCCTTCAAGCCGCTGATCGCTGCGAAAGTCGCAGAGGCGGAGAAAGCTGGCTTGCCGGCCAAGGCGCTGTTGGGCGTATACGGCATGTCAGTTTAAGGCGGCGCGGAAGCGGCCGGTCGGGGCGGGCGGCAGATCGATGAAGTCATTCGAGCGCGCATTACGCGCCCTCGCGCTTGCGAGCGGCTTCATCCTGCTGTTCGTGATGGTCTATACCGTCGCCGATGTCGTGATGCGGTACATCTTCAACCGGCCGTTCAGCGGTTCGGTCGAGGTCACCGAGTTCTCGATGTCGCTGATCATTTTTCTCGCCCTGCCTTATACTGGCTGGGTCGGCGCGCATATCGCGGTCGACCTGTTCGAGAAATATCTCGACCGGCCGCAACTGCGCTTTCTGCCCGCGTTCCTTGCCTTCATCGGCGCGGCCCTGTTCGCGCTGATCGCCTGGCGCGTGATGCTGGAAACGCTGGCGACGCTCAATCAGACCAGCAACATGCTGCGCATGCCGCATTATCCGTTCCGTTTTGCCGTGGCCTTCTGTTCTCTGGTCTTTGCCGTCGTGTTCCTGCTGCAGGGGTGGCAGGCGCTGCGCCGGCCGCCGGTCGATAGCGGCATGCACAAGCCATGACGCTGGACCGCGAGACCGTCGGCGTCATCGGCATCGTCGTGATGCTGATCCTGCTCGCGCTTCGCATGCCGATAGGCATCGCAATGCTGCTGGTCGGTATTTCCGGATTCGCGTGGCTGAACGGTTTGCCCGCGGCGTTGTCGTCGCTCGGCAACGCGCCGTATTCATATTCGACCGTCTACGATCTCGCGGTCATCCCTCTATTCGTGCTGATGGGCAATTGCGCGGCGGTGTCCGGTATGAGCCGCGACCTCTATGCCGCGGCCTATGCATGGCTCGGCCATCTGCGTGGCGGTCTGGCGTCTGCGACGATCGCGGCGTGTGCAGGCTTCGCCGCCGTGTCGGGATCAAGCGTTGCATCCGCCGTCACGATGGGGCGCGTCTGCCTGCCGGAGATGAAGCGCTACAAGTACAACGACGGACTCGCAGCCGGGACTGTGGCGGCCGGCGGCACGCTCGGAATCCTGATTCCGCCGAGCACAGCCTTCGTCATCTACGCCATCCTCACCGAGCAGTCGATCGGACGGCTGCTGCTCGCGGGATTTCTGCCGGGCCTGCTGCTGTCGCTTCTCTTCATCGTGACCATCATGATCTGGACCTGGATGAAGCCCGAACTCGGGCCGCCCGGCGTCCGCGCAAGCCGCGAGGAGCGGCTTCGCACGCTCATTCAGTCCGGCCCCATGATCGCCATCGTGGCGGTAAGCATCGGCGGCATCTATGTCGGCGCCTTCACCCCGGGCGAAGCGGCGGCGGTCGGCGCTTTCCTCGCCTTCGTCCTCGCACTGTGGCGAAGAACCATAACCTGGGAATCGCTGACGACGATCCTGATCGAGACGGTGAAGACCACCGCCTTCGTATTCCTGATTCTGATCGGCGCCTTCGTGTTCGGACCGTTCCTGGCGCTGAGCGGCTTGCCCGAGGCGCTGGCACAGGGGCTGATCGCGTTCGATCTGCCGCGCTACGCCATCCTGTTCGCACTGATCGCGATCTACATCGTGCTCGGCGTGTTTCTGGAAGGCTTTTCGATCCTGGTGCTGACGCTCGCCGTCGTCATTCCGATCGTCGAGGCGCTGCGCTTCGACCTGATCTGGTTCGGCGTGATCATGGTGATCGTGCTCGAAATGGGGCTGATCTCGCCGCCGGTCGGCATCAATGTCTTCGTGGTCAAGGGCCTGGTGCCGGACACGCCCATCGGCGACATCTACAGGGGAATCCTGCCGTTCTGGTTCGCGATGGGCGTCTGTATCCTGCTCTTGGTCCTGTTTCCGCAGATCGCACTGCTCGTGCCGAACACCATGATCCGGTAGGCGACTGCTACAAGGGCTTGCCTCCGGCCAGATAGACTTCGCCCAATAATGCTGAATTGGACCACGGCAATTGCTTCTTGCCGGTCGCGGCGAGAACCTCCGTGCGCACGCGGGTCAGCATCTGCTGGATTTCAAGTCCCGGCGTTCCGATGTGACGTGCGAGCGCTGCGGAGAAGGGTGAGTTTTCTCCATCGCCGTCGAGCGCGACCTGCCCCGGCGCGGTCGCGAATGCGAGCAATGTCCCGGCGCCGGCGGTCGCGCCCTTGCCGACACCGGACGGTGCGGCAAGGCCGGCGGGAGCGGAAATCGACCGCGCCTTGCCGTCCGCCGCGGCGGCGTTCGGCGCCAGCGGATTGTCCCGGCAGGCGTCGAGGAACACGATGTTGGTGCGGACTGGATCGTCGAGCCCGGCCAGGATGGTGTCGAGATCGGTCATGCCGGCAGTGAGCGTCGCGGCGCCCTCCACCTTGAGATCCACCGGCACGAGAAAATTCTTGCCGTCCACCTGAATGCCATGCCCGGCATAGAACAGCACGGCGACTTTCGCGTTGGCTGCGCCGCGGAGGAACTGGGTGATCGTGCGCGTCATCTCAGCGCCGTCGAGGTTGATCCCCGACGTCACTTCGAAGCCCAGCCCCTTCAGGCTTCGTGCAATGGCAGTTGCATCGTTCGCCGGGTTCGCGAGCGCGCCGAACGATTTGTAATCGCTGTTGCCGATGACCAGCGCGACCCGGCGTTCGCTGCCGGTATTCGCTCTGGCGGGACGCTGCGGCGCTGTGTCATTGGCGGCATTCAGCACGGCAAGCCGCGCGCGTGCGATCTCGTGATAGCGGTGCGAACCGGCATCGAAATAGGTCATGCCGTCGCCGACGCCGGATTTCACCACGGCGCCGGTCGCAATGTTCAGCGCGGTCTGGAAATCACGTTTGGCGCTGGCAAGGTCGCCCGTCGCCTCATGCGCGAGACCGCGCGCGGCGTAGGCGCCGATGAGGTTCGGATCGAGCGCGAGCGCGCGGTCGTAGGCGGCCATCGCCCGGGGCAGATCGTTCCTGAGCCGGTAGAGCAGACCGAGTTCGGCATGCGCCTGCGGGAGCTTCGGCGCCAGTGCGGCCGCCCGGTTGGCATCGGACAACGCCGCATCAAGCTGGCCGGCTTCCCGCCGCGCGCCGGCGCGATTGTACCAATAGGTTGCGTCCTTTGGATCGAGCGCCACCGCACGATCGTGATCGGCCAGCGCGTTGGTCAGGTTGTCGTTGAGCTGCCATGCATTGCCGCGATTGCTGTAGAAGCCCGCGGCCTTGGGATTGATCTTGATCGCCTGAGTATAGTCCGCGATGGCGCCCGGGTAATCTCCGGCCTGCTGCCGCGCGAAGCCGCGCGTGTTCCAGTTGTCTTGATCCTTGGGATTGAGCCGGACGGCTTCGTCGCCGTCGCGAATCGCACGCGCGTAGTCGCGCTTCATCAGCCAGAAGCTGGCGCGGTCGCGGAAGGCGATGGCGTCCACCGGGTTGAGCCGCAAACGCGCGTCTGCGTCCGCGATCGCGCGATCGGCATCGCCCTTGCGCGAATAATAGGCGCCGCGCCAGGCATGGGCGCCCGCAAGTTGCTGGCCTTTCAGCTTACCGGTGGCGATGGCCCGGCTGCAGGCCGCAATGCCGGCGTCCGGCGCAATGGTGTCTTTAAAGCATGTGGCAAGGTCGTTGGCCGCGGCAGGCATAGCGGTCGCAACGGTCGCCGCCAAGGCGAGTGCGAAGAGACGAGACATCGGATCATCCACCGGCAAATTGACGTGTCGGGCAATGTTGGTCGCGCCCGCGTGGCCGCAGGTTCGAACCGGTCCAGCATGTCATCAAAAAACCGGACGGGAAACGGTCTGGGCCGCTCAACCCGGGCGGCTCAAAAAGGCGATGGCCGGGAACAGGCCCGGCCATCGTTCACCGAAGGATGCGGAAGAGATGCGCAATCAGCGCCATTCCACCTTCACCACCTCATAGGCCTTGGCTCCGCCGGGTGTGACCACTTCCACGCTCGCGCCTTTCTTCTTGCCGAGCAGGGCGCGCGCAAGCGGCGACGAGATCGAGATCCGGCCGGATTTGGCATCGGCCTCGGGTTCGCCGACAATCTGCCAGACCTGCTTTTTCTCGGTATCCTCGTCGATCAGGGTCACGGTCGCGCCGAATTTCACGGTATCGCCCGACAGCTTGGAAACGTCGATTACCTCGGCGCGCGCGAGCTTGTCTTCGAGCTCGGCAATGCGACCTTCGTTATGCGACTGCGCTTCCTTGGCGGCATGGTATTCGGCGTTCTCCGAAAGGTCGCCATGACCGCGCGCTTCCGTGATCTGTTGAATAATGCGCGGGCGCAGTTCCTGCTGGCAATACTTCAGCTCGTTTTCCAGAGCCGTGTATCCTGCCGCGGTCATCGGAATCTTGTCCATCGTCGTCCAACCTCCGGCCCCTCGGGCCGGATCGGCCGTTTGGGGCAGATAGAGACAAAAGTGCTGATCGCAGGCCGACGAAGAACGCCCGGCACGCGATCGGAACCTCTGTCAAAAAACAACCGTCACCAACACGCCGGAACTGGCTTCAGTTCCGGCTGCCGAAATAGCTTTGCAGCGCGCGGACCTCGAGATCTCCCTCAAGGAAGGCTTTTATTCCTCGCGCTGCCGCGACGGCACCGGAAAGAGTGGTGTAGTACGGCACTTTATGCAAGAGGGCAGCGGTCCGCAGCGACCTTGAGTCCGCCAGCGCCTGGGCGCCGTCGGTGGTATTGAAGACCAGCTGGACGTCGCCGTTCTTGATGGCGTCCACGATATGGGGCCGGCCCTCCAGCACCTTGTTGATCTTGGCCGAAGGGACGCCGTGCTCGTCCAGAAAGCGCTTGGTCCCCGAGGTGGCGATGATCTTGAAGCCCAACTCCGACAGGATTTTGAGGCTTTCCAGGATCCGCGGTTTGTCGGAGTCGCGCACCGAGACGAACACCGTGCCGGAGCGCGGCGCCCCGGGGCCGCC
>JBMOOQ010000040.1:0-187828 GCA_049324435.1 Pseudomonadota bacterium | reverse complement strand
GGCCGGCGAGCTCGACGATCTCGATCGGCAGCGAGTTGAGGGCATGGCCGAGCGAGGGCGCCACGGCCCAGATCCACTCCTTCTCGTCACTCGTCGCCCGTTCGCCGAGCCGGCGCCAGGCGTCGAGGATACGGCCGCCCGGACCCGGGTCGTCGGCCGGCTTGCGCAGATACCAGTGGTCGCGGAGCGTCGCTTCATCCTCCGTGCGCCCGCCCTGGCGCGCGAGCGCCGCGGCGCATGAGAGCGCGAGACGCTGCCGCCACAGAAGGCCGAGCTTGTGCTCATCTCGGGCGATCGGATGCAGCGCCGCGAGCGCCGCGCCGGCATAAAACACGGCTTCCGTGACGGTGTCGGGCGGGGCGCGCCGCCGCAGCCAGGACGGCGCCGGGGCGAAGGTCGGCGGAGGTTCGGGGAGGATTCGCGCGCGCGTGGCCATGCCGGAGCATGATTCAGCGCGGCGCTTATGGCAACGAAAATCCATCAAACCGCCGCGGCTGTCGAAAAATAACTACGTCCGATAATGTTGCATTATCGGACGTTTCTGAGCATGCTCGGCAAACGCCCGATTCAGGCGCTCGGCACCCTGAATCGGGCTCTGGGCACTGCTCCGCAAGCCGTGGCGCCCCGTGGGCGCTGCGCACGGTCCGCCCAGGGGGAGAAGATGGACAAGGCGTCCGGCCGCGCCAGGGCGGTGCATGTCCTCGCGGCCGAGCCGCCTCTCCGGGCCAAAATGTCGGCGTTGGCGGCCAGCGTATGGATCGCCTTGTATGGATGTATTGATAATGCTATCCATACATCCCAGGAGAAGACGATGACTTTGCAGATCCGCGATCAGCGCGCGCGCGAGCTGGCCAAGAAGCTGGCCGCCAAACGCAAGGTGACCATGACAGAGGCCGTCGTCCAGGCGCTCGAGGGCGAATGGCGCCGCGAGGCGGAGCAGGAACCCTTGGCCGCCCGCCTTAAGCGGATCGCCGACGACCTCGCGGCCCAAGCCGGACCCAACCGGCGCACCATGACCAAGGACGAAGTCGACGCCATGTGGGGCCATTCCTGATGTTCATCGACACCTCGGTGATCGTCGCCCTGCTCGCCGGGGAGTCGGACGCGGATCGCTTTGCGGCTGCCATCGCCGAGGCCAAGGCCCGCTTCACCTCCGGCCTGGTGGTGCTGGAAGCGTCGATGCGGCTGTCCACAATGCTCGACCTCGACCCGGTGCTGATCGAGACTCGCATCCAGGCGCTGCTCGAGGAGGCCAGGATCGCGATCGTGCCGCTCAACGGCAGCATCGCCACCAAGGCCGTGGCCGCCTTCGCGACCTATGGGAAGGGGCGCGGCCACCCGGCCCAGCTCAACCTCGCCGACTGCATGTCGTATGCTTGCGCCCAGGCCTATCGCGTGCCGCTCCTGTTCAAGGGCCAGGATTTTGCCCGGACCGGCATCGAGGTGGCCTGACCCATGACCCGGCCCCCGAACGCAGGCGCTCCCGACAACCGGCAGGACTCCTCGGCCCTGCCGCCTGCGATCGCGCCGCAGCCGGGCGATGCGGCCAGCCTCCCGGCGCGTCTGGAACAGCTCGCCGACCGGGCGCGCGACTACATCAAAGCGTCGAGCGCCGAGAACACGCGGCGCGCCTATGCAGCCGATTGGCGGCACTACAGCGCCTGGTGCCGGCGCCAGAACCTTGACCCCCTGCCCCCGCAGCCGCCGACAATCGGGCTCTACATCACCGCCTGCGCGTCCGGCCAGGCCGGACCAAAACCCGACGCGGTCTCGACGATCGAGCGGCGGCTGTCGGCGCTGACCTGGCACTTTCGCCAACGCGGCCTCACCTTCGATCGCGACGATCGGCACGTCGCGACGGTGCTTGCCGGCATTCGCCGCACCCACGGCCGGCCGCCGGTCAAGAAGGAGGCCGTCCTGCCGGAGGACGTCATCGCCATGCTCGAGACGCTCGATCGCGGCACCCTGCGGGGCCTGCGCGACCGCGCCATGCTGCTGATCGGCTTCGCCGGCGGTTTGCGACGGTCCGAGGTCGTTGGCCTCGATGTCGGTCCGGAGCAGACCGAAGATGGCAGCGGCTGGGTCGAGATCTTCGAGGACGGCGCCGTTGTCACGCTGCGCGGCAAGACCGGATGGCGTGAGGTCGAGATCGGTCGCGGCTCCTCCGACGCCACCTGCCCGATCGTCGCCCTGCAGACCTGGCTGAAGCTCGCGCGGATCGGCCACGGGCCGCTGTTCCGCCGGGTTCGTGGTCGTGGGAAAGACGTCGGACCGGACCGACTCACCGACAAACAGGTGGCGCGGCTGGTCAAGGCCGCCGCCCTCGCCGCCGGCGTCCGTGCCGATCTGCCCGAAGGCGACCGGAAGGGGAAATTTGCCGGGCATTCGCTGCGCGCCGGCCTCGCGACGTCGGCCGAGGTCGACGAGCGCTACGTCCAGAAGCAGCTTGGCCATGCCAGCGCCGAGATGACCCGCGGCTACCAGCGCCGTCGCGATCGGTTCCGGGTGAACCTGACCAAGGCGGCTGGTCTGTGACAATGGCGTCGTCGCGGTCCGGGACATGACGGTCACGCGGCCTCGATATCGGTTTGCGAAAAATCGCCGCCTTTGAACATCAACGGCTGGCCGCCGGTCGCCGGATTGCCCTTGGCGCGCAGATCGCGGCAGAACTGAACGCCGATCTCGACCAAGGACGGGTTGCCCTGTTCGCGGGCGAGCGCCGCATGCACTGCCTCGGTGAGACCGGTCCTTTTCATGGCTGTGACCTTGCGGGCGCGCGCGTCGGTCTCCGGATTCTTGATGTGGAAGGCCATCTCCCGTCTCTGTAGACCGAATCGCGTATCGGTATATAGCTCCAAGGATATACCGCAAAAGTGGCCAGCAATCGAGCCGGATGGGAGGCGAACGATCCGCGTTCCACCTCAATTGGCCCTCCATTTCCGGCAGAATCCGGCGAACACGCGCTCGATATTCGGGGCTGTCAGATCGATGTTTCTCTCCCTCGCCCAGCGCCGGAACGCATTGGCCACGGTGTCCATATCAGGGGTCGGCTTCGGCGCGTGCTCTCGGACGACGGCCGCCCACGGGCCGTAGCTGATCGAGCCTTGTGCCGGGAAGGTCAGCGTGACAACCGCGGCGGGCGCCGCATTTTCTGGTTCGCCGGACTTTGCCAGCGCGAACAGCGAGCGGCTGAGATGCAGCTTTCCGTCCCTGCCCCGCTGCACCAAGGTCCGCAGATAGGCCCCCGGCTTGGCGACGAGGCCCGCGCTTGAGCGCTGCACGGTCAGAGCGACCGCCGCGGCCGCGAGATCCACGCCGAGAATGCCCTGCGCCTCTTGCCAGACTTGCGGATTGATACCGACGGCGCCGCACAGCACCCGGCCGGAGTCGCGCAACGCCCGCCAATTGCTGAAGGCATCCGGCGCGAAATCCTTCACCGCCGGACACGCGGATTGTACCAGCGACAGCGAGATGACCTGGGCATCTTCCCGAAGCACGTCTGAAGGCGTTCTTTGTGGTTGTTCGCTGGTTGTAGCCGAGTCAGACTTTATTTCGGGTGAATGGCCGGAGGCCATAGAAGGATTGAAGTGTCGCGCGTTAGCGCGACTCGATTCATGGTTACTGAATTCAGAATCTGAAGGTTCGGCTGTAGTTTGTATGGGCCGAAATTTCGATAGCGTGGCATCGAAATTTCTATCCTCGAATCCTTTCCCATAAAGGCTTTCCACCTCATCGCGAAGCGCGTCCAAAGCCTCAACTTGGGTCCGAAGATCGTCGAGACCTACGGCTCTGTGCTCACGAAGGACATCAAGGCGAGCCTGAAGCCGCCCCCACGGACCCGTCAGGTTTTGTTCGATGGCGCTGACGATGAGGGACTGGATGGCCTTGCGCAGCACCGTGCGTTGGTAAGACAGCCGGCGCCACTCTCGGGCGTCGTAATCGGCCGCCTCGGCCATTTCCTGGAGTTCGGCGAACCGCGTCGCGATCGGCGATAGATCGATGCCGTAGGCCTCGACGATGTTGCCCTCAGCGTCCCGCCGCCCGCGACGCTGATAGGTCGGATGATCGCTGTAAGCGACCAGGCCGGCCTCCACGAGGCCTTTCAGGTGGTGCTTCATGGTGGAGACGCTGAGGCCGAGGCTCCGCGCCAGACGGGCATTGGACGGCCATACAATGGGCGGCTGGCCGGATGTGCGCCAGTCAGCCGGCTTCGACGCTCCGAAAAGCTGGTCGAGCAGGGCGAGTTTGGCGGCTTTCAGTCCCATCGCGGCCGCGGCACGCTTGGCGACCTGGAGCGCGGCCGTGCGTGTAACGACAGGGACTTTTCCTTCCCTATAAGTGCGGGCGAATTTTTCCGCGCCAAGGCTCCCCGGCGAGGATCTGCGGAGGCCGGCTGCATGCGGATTCATGCCACCCTCCCCTGCCCTTGCCGGCGGAGATCGTTGCGACGTCGATCGGAGGGCGCCTCGGTCGTTTGGGCGAGCTTCATCGTCCGCCGCCCATCGGACGTCGTTAAATAGTTTGAAACCATGTCCTTGCCTCGCTAAGGCAAAGAAAATCCGCTCGCCGGAACGGCGATTAGTCCCGAAGGACTCTTGACGGCGATTCTTGGAAGTGCGATTCTCTTAGCTGCCACACTTTGAGAAGGGGCTTCCGGGACGCCGTTTCGGGGGCCTTTTCTTTTGCCTAGTGTTATGGGTGATTGACCGGCGCTGATGCGAAACACACATGCTGGTCAGGCCTTGTCGTGTGTGCGGCCCTCCTCTTTCTGATTGGCGAATTCGCGATAAAGCTCGTCCAGGCGACTTTCGAGAAAGGCCGCAAATTCCGGGACGTGCTTTTCTTCGAACGTGATCGTCGTGCGGCCATTGGCGCGCTCGATGCGCGCGGCCTTCTTGCCGTTCGGGTTGTGCCAAACGCTGCCGGCACCGCGACGGCGCGGTGGGGCCGCGCTCAGCGCCTCGAGCACCATCGCAAAGCGTGCATCGCTGTCGGCGTCGTGGAATTCCGGTCGCTCGAGCACCTGCCCCGCGGCGACCTGCGCCGCAGGCTTTTCCAACCGGTCGGCCAGCGCCGCCCAGCGCGGACGGCCCGCCTTAGGCGCCGGGCCGATCGCCTCGATGAGCGTCACGGGGATCATCCGCGCGATGCTGATGTAGCGGCTGAGGTCTGCCTTATCGGTCGATAACGCGGCCATGATGGTTGAGCGGTCGTGACCGGCATCTTCGAGACGGCGCGCGTAAAGCGCTTTTTCGATCCAGGACAGATCCGCGCGCGGACCGTTCTCAAGGCCTTGCGCGATGACAAGCTCCTCGTCGGTCAGCTCAAGCACCAACGCCTTGACCTTGGCGCCGAGGTTGGCTGCGCCTCGCAGGCGTCGGCGTCCATAGGCGATCTGGTAGCGGCCGGCGGTCGTCGGGTGCGGCCGCACGAGAATCGGCACCTTCTGGCCGTGGGCGCGCATGCTTTCGACCAAGGCGTCAAACTTTGGGTCTTTGGGCGTCGGAAGGCGATCCGCGATGGCCGACCCATCGACGAGACCAGGGTCGATTTCGATGACCGTGGTTCCGGCCTTGATCAGGTCGCGAAGCTCGTTCGCGGCTTTTGCGTCGTCGGCCATGACGCTCAGGACGGAGCTGACGGCGGAGACTGCGCCGGAGCGGACCGGCTCGTGCCCAGCCCGCCGCGGCTGCGCGTCAGCGCGGTTGGGAGCTCCCAACTTGCTCGTGAACAGGTTGTTGAGGACGTCCTTTCGGCTCATAGCGCCTTCCTTGCTGATGGCGTCGACAGGCTCGATCGGCGGGATGGAACGGTCGGTTGGGACCTCCCAACCGAGGGGCCGCGCGTGGCAAGAGGCCGCCGCAGGCAAGAGCCTGTTAACCATTCCGCCTTGCCGCAGCGCGGCCTTGGAGAGCGCGGCATCGCGGCAAGTTGGGAGCTCCCAACTGGGACCGCGGCGAGCCTCCGGAACAGAGTCGGCAGCGCCGCCCGCCATGCCTGTTGGCCGCCGCATCGACCCGTTCGGGCAAGGAATTGGGAGCTCCCAACCAAAGCACCGCAAAGGCTCTGGATCGAACGACGGTGGCGCCGTGGCCTCAACATATCGGGCGCCCCCAAGCCTTCCTGATCATCCCTTCGACCTCTCCATTGACGGCATCGAGAGCCTCGATCGCACGGTCATAGGTTGAGCGCGTCATGCTCTCACGGCCGATCTCGTAGAGTGTCTGCTTGGACAGTCCGGCGTCCGATATCGCGGTCGATTTGACCATCGGGTTGGTGAGCACATGGTCGCCGAACAGATTCCGGAGCAATGCGGCGACTTTGGTCTGTGGGCCGTCCTGCGCCTCGAACCGGGTCAGCAGATAGCGCACGAAGTCATATTTGAGGACGGCACCGCTTTTCTTGAGTTCTGACAGGAGCGCCTCGGTCATCAGCAGAAACTGGCTCATCGAGGCGACATCGAGCATCTGCGGATGGACGGTGATCAGCATGCCGGTGGCAGCGCACAGACCGGTCAGGGTCAGAAACCCGAGTTGCGGCGGGCAATCCATCACCACCACGTCGTAGCGGTCGGCAACGTCGTCGAACGCGCGTGCCATGCGCGAGAAGAACAGCCGGCCTTCCGTTCTGTCGTCAGCGGTGAGGGCGAGGGGGGTTGTGTGCTCGAACTCCATCAGTTCGAGATTGCCCGGCACAAGATCCACGCCTTCAAAGTAGGTGGGCCGAATCACTTCACTGAGGGGCCTGCGGTCGGCGTCGTACCTGATCGCCGCGTAAAGCGTCTCGTTCTTTGCGACGTCGGCTTCTGGCAGGACGCCGAACAGCGCGGACATGCTCGCCTGTGGATCGAGGTCGACCGCAAGCGTGCGATATCCGTGCAGTCCGAGATATTGGGCGAGGTGGGCGGCCGTAGTCGTTTTGCCCGAGCCGCCCTTGAAGTTCGCGACCGCAATGACTTGAAGGTGCTCCTGCCCGGATCGACGGGGCACGAAGGCGGTGGCGTCCTTACCGCGCATGGTTTCCGCGAGGCGCTGGCGGACTTCGTTGATTTGTCCCAGCGTATAGAGGCGCCGCCCGTTGCTGACCGTCTCCGGGGTCGGGCCTTCGCCGGCCAAGCTCATCTTTCGAAGCGTCGAGTCGGATATGCCGATCAGGCGACCAGCTTCCCCTGACGTGAAGCGTCTGAGGGTTTTCTTCGATGTCGGCGGGAAGAGCGCATCGCTCATCGCTTGAATCTGCGAACTGAGCAAACTCGCGTGCTCGCCGATGGTCTGGTCGACGGTCGGCGCTTCAGATTCAGATCGGCTTGGCGCGTTGAGCACGGGCAGAACCTTCGTCACGGAAAAATCGACATTTCGGCCATTCTTCCGTGAAGCTACCCGTGAAACCGATTCTGGCAAGAACTTATTGGTTAACGAGGTCCTAACATCGTTGCGTTCGGCGTGCTGGAAATCTTTCGCGAGTCGTCTTTTGTGTTGATCTGCAAATAGTTTAGCACGCTCGCGTCGCGTCCGCTGCTTGGTCTGTGGCCCTGTCGGATTCGACGGATTTGCGAAGCCGCATTCGACGATCGACGACGTCGCACGGTCGGCATCCAACGGTTCACTCCCGCGACTCAGTTCACCGCTGCCTGTCGGATTCGACGGTCTGACAGGCCGAAATCCGCGTGTTCGTCTCGCCGCCTGCAACCGAAACGGCGGGGGACGAGATGCGGGCGATTGCGGTCAGATCGGAAGACGGAGCAGCGTTCGGCGGACTACTCGCCGACATGCACCGCTTAAGGGCGAGGGTGTTCGGCGGACGGCTGGGTTGGGATGTCGAGATTGATGACGGTGTGGAGACCGACGATTTCGATCAATTGAACCCGGTCTACATCCTCGCGGTCGCCGAGCGGGGGCCGGTGCTGGGGTGCGCCCGGCTCCTGCCGGCGACCGGGCCAACCATGCTGGCTGACGCCTTCCCGCAGCTCCTGGCCGGCGGGCGGCTCGATGCCCATCCGCGGATGATCGAAAGCTCACGCTTCTGCGTCGACACCGGCGCCGTCGAGGCGGTGACGGCGAGCGGCCTGCACCGCGCCACGCTGACGCTGTTCGCGGCGATCATCGAATGGTCGATGGGGGCGGGCCACCGGGAGATCGTTACCGCGACCGATGTGCGGTTTGAGCGGCTGCTGAACCGGGCGCGCTGGCCGATGCGGCGCCTCGGTGAGCCGCGGATGATCGGCGAGACGCTGAGCGTCGCAGGTGCGCTGCCGGCCGATGATGCGAGCTTCGCGACGGTGCGGCCGCCGGGCTACCGCTCCGACCTCGGCGGCCTCCGCCGGTCGGCGGCGTAGAGTGGGAGGCGTTCCGTGCAACTGCGCTCCCATCCGCGCCTCGTGCGTAAGCTGCAGGAGGCGCTCGGCGACACGATCTGCACGGCGCTCGACGATCCGAGCGTCGTCGAAGTGATGTGCAATCCCGACGGCCATCTGTTCGTCGAGCGGCTAGGGCAGGGCATCGCCCGCGTCGGCCAGATGAGCAACGCCGCGGCCGAGATCATCATCGGCAGTGTCGCGCATGCGCTCAACTCCGAGGTCGACGACGAACGTCCGATCGTGTCCGGCGAGCTGCCGATCGGCGCGCACCGCTTCGAGGGATTGTTGCCCCCGGTCGTATCGGCGCCGGCCTTTGCGATCCGGCGGCGCGCCTCGCAAGTGATCCCGCTCGCCGCCTACGTGCGCGACCGGATCATGACGGAGCCGCAGGCGCGCATGATCCGCAACGCCGTGACGTCACGGATGAACATCGTGATCTCCGGCGGCACCGGTTCCGGCAAGACGACGCTCACCAACGCGGTCATCGCCGAGATGGTCGCCTCCGCGCCCGACCATCGCATCGTCATCCTCGAGGACACGGCCGAGCTGCAATGCGTCGCCAACAATGCGGTCGCCCTGCATACGACCGATACGGTCGACATGGGCCGCCTGTTGAAGTCGACGATGCGGCTGCGTCCGGATCGCATCGTCGTCGGCGAGGTCCGCGATGGGGCCGCGCTCACCCTTCTGAAAGCGTGGAACACCGGCCATCCGGGCGGCATCACCACGATCCACGCCAATTCCGCGCAATCGGCATTGACGCGGCTTGAGCAGCTCACGGCCGAGGCGAGCCAGCAGCCAATGCAGGCGGTGATCGGCGAAGCCGTCGACCTCATCGTCTCGATCGAGAAGACCGGGCGCGGCCGCATCGTGCGCGACATTGTCCATGTCGAGGGCTTCGCCCGCGGCGAATATCAAATCCAATCCTGCCGGGAGGAGGAGCAACGTGTCGCTTGAACGTCGCCTTGCGCTTGGGCTCGCCGCATGCGTCGCGTTGGTCGTCGCTGCGCAACCCGCATTGGCGGGCGGGGGAGGGGGCCTGCCTTGGGAGGGCCCGCTCCAGCAAATCCAGCAGTCGATCACCGGCCCGGTCGCGGGCTTCATCGCGCTGGCGGCGGTCGCTGTCGCCGGCGGCATGCTGATTTTCGGCGGCGAACTGAACGATTTCGCGCGCAGGCTGATGTATGTCGTGCTGGTCGCCGGCATTTTGCTCGGCGCAACGCAAATCGTCGGCTTGTTCGGCGCCTCCGGCGCGTCGATCGGCATGGTCGAAGCCAGCGAGCAGGAGGACCTGCCGCATGGCTGAGGCGTTCTCCAATCTGCACCACTCACGGATCCATCGGGCGCTGTCGCGTCCGAACCTGCTGCTTGGCGCTGACCGGGAGCTCGTGCTCCTCACCGGCCTTGCGGCTGTGATCTTGATCTTCGTCGTCCTGACCTGGTTCTCGGCTTTGATGGGACTTGCCGTCTGGGTCGGCATCGTCGGAATCCTGCGCATGATGGCGAAGGCCGATCCGATGATGCGGCACGTCTATCTGCGGCACATCCGCTACCGGCCGCACTATCGGCCGACGTCAACGCCCTGGCGCAAGTATTGAGGTCGGCGATGGTGGCGTTGCGCGACTTCCGACATAGCGGGCCGTCCTTCGCGGACCTGCTGCCCTATGCTGGCCTCGTTGCGCCAGGTGTCGTCCTGCTCAAGGACGGCTCGCTGATGGCGGGCTGGTATTTCGCGGGGCCCGACAGCGAGAGCTCGACCGATGTGGAGCGCAACGAGGTCTCGCGCCTGATCAACGCGGTGCTCGCACGCCTCGGCTCGGGATGGATGATTCAGGTCGAGGCGGTGCGCGTGCCGGCGCTGGCCTATCCCGGGCGCGAGGAGTGCCACTTCCCCGATCCGGTGACGTGGGCGATCGACAATGAGCGCCGTCGGCGCTTCGAAGCCAACTCTGGGCATTTCGAGAGCGAGCATGCGCTGATCCTGACCTACCGGCCGCCGGAGCGGCGCAAGTCCGGCTTGTCGCGCTATGTCTATTCTGACGACCAGAGCCGCTCGACATCCTTCGCCGACAAGACGCTCGATTCCTTCCTGACGTCGATCCGCGAGGTCGAGCAATATCTCGGCAATGTGCTGTCGATCCGGCGCATGCAGACGCAGGAGGTCGAGGACGACGGCAGCGTGCGGCGCGCGCGCTATGACGAGCTGTTTCAGTTCGTGCGCTTCTGCATCACCGGCGAGAACCATCCGATCCGGCTTCCCGAGATCCCGATGTATCTCGACTGCGTGGTAACGGCCGAATTCCACCACGGCCTGTCGCCGATGGTCGACGATCGCTATCTCGCGGTCATCGGCATCGACGGCTTTCCGGCCGAGAGCTGGCCGGGCATCCTTAACGCTCTCGATCTCATGCCGCTCACCTATCGCTGGTCGAGCCGTTTCATGTTCCTCGACGATCAGGAGGCGCGTGTTCGTCTCGAGCGCACGCGCAAGAAATGGCAGCAGAAGGTGCGGCCATTCTTCGACCAACTCTTCCAGACAAATTCACGTTCGATCGACCAGGACGCGGTCTTGATGGTCGCCGAAACCGAGGACGCGATCGGCCAGGCGTCGTCCGGCCTCGTGGCTTATGGATATTACACGCCCGTCGTCGTCATCTTCGACAGCGAGGAGCGGCGCCTGCGGGAGAAGGCCGAGGCGGTGCGGCGCCTCATCCAGGCGGAAGGCTTCGGCGCGCGTATCGAGACCTTGAACGCGACGGAAGCCTTTCTCGGCTCGCTGCCGGGCAATTGGTACGCCAACATCCGCGAGCCGCTCATCAGCACGCGCAACCTCGCGGACCTGATCCCGCTCAACGCCGTCTGGTCGGGCAGCCCGACCGCGCCATGCCCGTTCTATCCGCCGGGCGCGCCACCGCTGATGCAGGTCGCCTCCGGCTCCACCCCTTTCCGGCTGAACCTCCATGTCGATGATGTCGGCCATGCGCTGGTCTTCGGCCCGACCGGATCGGGCAAATCGACACTTCTCGCGCTGATCGCCGCGCAGTTTCGTCGCTACGCCGGTGCACAGCTTTTCTGTTTCGATAAAGGCAGGAGCATGCTTCCGCTGACCGTGGCGGCCGGCGGCGACCATTACGACGTCGGGGCAGGGGAGGGCCTGTCGTTCTGCCCGCTCGCCGAGCTCGAGGACGATACCGATCGCGCTTGGGCGGCGGAGTGGATCGAGACCTTGGTGGCGTTGCAGGGCATCAAGGTGACGCCCGATCATCGCAACCCCATCGCGCGGCAGATCGCGCTGATGGCGAATGCGCGCGGACGCTCGCTTTCGGATTTTGTCTCCGGCGTTCAGCTTCGCGAGATCAAGGACGCTTTGCATTCGTACACGGTCGACGGGCCGATGGGTCATCTTCTCGATGCCGAGCAGGATGGCCTGCTGATGTCGGAGTTTCAGACCTTCGAGATCGAGCAGCTCATGGCCATGGGCGAGCGCAATCTCGTGCCGGTCCTGCTCTATCTCTTCCGGCGCATCGAGAAGCGCCTGACCGGCGCGCCGAGCCTCATCATCCTTGATGAAGCCTGGCTGATGCTCGGACATCCGACATTCCGCGACAAGATCAGAGAGTGGCTGAAGGTTCTGCGCAAGGCCAATTGCGCTGTCGTCCTCGCGACGCAGTCGATCTCCGATGCCGAGCGCTCCGGCATTATCGACGTCCTCAAGGAATCCTGCCCGACCAAGATTTGCCTACCGAACGGCGGGGCGCGCGAGACCGGCACGCGCGAGTTCTACGAGCGCATCGGGTTCAACGAACGGCAGGTGGAGATCGTCGCGACCGCGATCCCGAAGCGCGAATACTACGTCGTCTCGCCGGTCGGCCGGCGTCTGTTCGACATGGCGCTTGGCCCGGTGACGCTCGCGTTCGTCGGCGCGACCGGAAAGGACGATCTCACGCGGATCGCCGAATTTCGTCAGGCGCATGGGCCCGAGTGGCCAGTGCGCTGGCTGCATGCAAGGGGAGTGGCCGATGCCGACACGCTCTTGTCAGCGTAACTCCGCGATCGTCGCGATTTTGTCCTGTGTTATCGCGGCGACGCCCGCTGCGGCCGGCGGCGGTGGCGCGATCGGCGGCGGCGCTACCGAATGGACTCAGCTCCTCAACAATTCCGAGTTGATCGCGGTGGTCGGTAAATCGACCGAGCAGATCAACAATCAGATCACGCAGATCACGCAGCTCGCGCAACAGATTCAGAACCAGCTCAAGATCTATGAGAATATGCTGCAGAACACCGCGCAGCTTCCACAGCACATTTGGGGACAGGTCGAGAACGATCTTAACCAGTTGCGCAACATCGTCGGCCAGGGGCAAGGCATCGCCTTCTCGATGGGCAATGCAGACGACGTGCTGAAGCAGCGATTCAAGAGCTACGCAGACTTCAAGACGAACTTGCCGACGGGTTCGACGTTCTCGTCGACCTGGCAGAACTGGTCGACGACGAACCGCGACACGATCGGGGCGAGTCTGAAGGCGGCGGGGCTGACCTCCGATCAGTTTACGTCCGAAGAAAACACGATGAGCCAGCTTCGCGGCCTGTCGCAGAGCGCCGATGGCCAGATGAAGGCGCTGCAGGTCGGGCATCAGATCGCCGCGCAACAAGTCGCGCAGATGCAGAAGCTGCGTGGCCTGTTCTCGCAACAGGTGACGATGATGGGGACCTGGTTTCAATCACAGCAGGCGAAGGATGATCTCGCGCAGGCGCGCCGCGACCAGTTCTTCACCTCCACTTCGCCGTCGACCTCGGGCGGCCAGACGATGGAGCCGCGCTGGTGAGACCGCTTTACGTCGTCCTCATCATCGCGATCGTTGTCCTTGCGGGCGGAGGCCTCTGGTTCGGCCTCGTCCCGTCGCAGGGCAACAAGCCGCCCAGGTTCTTCGAGACCAAACCGGATTACGACACGACCGGCGGACAGCAGATGCATCCGCGTTGGAAAGAGTAAGGCGCGACCATGCCGAGAGCGAGCCGCCTTTTTCCGATGATCGCCGCGTTGCTTCTGGTCGTGTCGCCGGCGCTGGCACAGGACGGCAGCCTGCTGACCAATCTTGAGAACGAGGTGGTCACGGCCGCGAAGGGGTGGGAGACGACGATCCTGCAGGCGGCACGCTCGCTGTTCTGGATCCTCGCCGGCATCGAAATCGGCATCGCCGCGATCTGGCTCGCGCTGCAGGCAGCGTCGCTCGATAGCTGGTTCAGCGAGCTCGTGCGCCGCATCCTGTTCATCGGCCTGTTCGCCTTCATGCTCGAGCAGGGCCCGGCTTTCGCGAAGGCCGTCGTCGATAGTCTGTTCCAGATCGGCGCCGGCGGCGGTGGCGCATCGCCGGCGAACGTCTTCAACGCGGGCCTGAAGGTGGCGTCGGCGCTCTCGTCGAAAGCGCAGTTCGGGTTGTTTCAGGACAATGCGCTGGCGATCGCCGCGGTCTTCGCGATGATCGTCGTCGTCGTCGCCTTTGCCCTGGTAGCAGCGATCTTCGTCGCCGTGATGGTGGAGATGTATGTCGGCCTGCTTGCCGGCATGATCATGCTCGGCCTCGGCGGAAGCTCCTTCACCAAGGATTTTGCCGTGCGCTATCTCATCTATGCGTTTTCGGTCGGCATGAAGCTGATGGCGCTGGTGATGATCGCGCGGATCGGCTCGGAGGTCCTTGTCAACCTCGCGAATTCGCCGTCGACCGGCGATCAGTTCCTGTCGACGCTCGCGATCGCCGGCATCTCCGTCGTCGTCTTCATGATCGCGATGTACGTCCCCAACATCATCCAGGGCGTGGTGCAGGGCGCGTCGGTCTCGAGCGGCATGGAGGCGATACGGGCCGGCAGCCAGACGGCCGCGTTTGTCGCCGGCGCGGGCTCGATGGCCGCCGGCGCAGCCTCGCTCGGCGCCGGCGCAGCGCGGATGGGTGCGGCGAGTTATGCCGACGCGCGCACAGGCGGCGCGTCTTTCAGCGCGGCCGCGCTCAGGGGCATGAGCGACGCGATTGGCGCCGCAGGCGGCGCCTTGTCGTCAGCGGCACGCGACAAAGCGATCGGCGTTCCGGGAACGTGGGGCGCTTCGACGCTTGGGCTTGCCAACGCGAAGCTGGACGAGCGGAGAAACAGGTCGTTGTCGGGACAACGCAACAACAATGCCGACGAACGCCAATAGGGGCGGCGAGGGTGGGGGATGGCGAGGCAGACGACACCGGAGAATCCATATCTCGCGGCACGGCAGGAATGGAATGAGCGCTACGGCTCCTATGTGAAGGCCGCGGCCGCCTGGCGCATCGTCGGCATCACCGGGATGGCGCTGGCCGTAATCGCAACCTCCTACGCGCTCTATCAAAGCACGCAGGTCAAGCTCGTCCCATACATCATCGAAGTGGACAAGCTCGGCAGCGCCGTCACCGCGGGCTTTCCGCAACAGATCGAATATGCCGATGCCCGGGTGGTGCGGGCGACGCTGGCGGGCTTCGTCAGCAATTTCAGGTCGGTCTCGCCCGATACCGCGGTCCAGAAGCAATATATCGACCGGACCTACGCAATGCTGCGGACCGCCGACCCGGCGACCGAAAAGGTCAACGCCTGGTTTCGCGCGAATTCGCCCTTCAACAAGGCGCGCACCGCGACCGTCTCGGTCGAAGTGAGCAATGTCGTCGCGCTGTCGAACCAAAGCTATCAGATCGACTGGGCCGAGATCGAGCGCGACCGTCGCGGCAAGGAGCTCTCGACACGGCGCTTTCGCGGCGTCGCGACCGTGACGCTGACGCCGCCGCAGGACGAGCAGACCATTCGTCTCAATCCCATCGGACTTTATCTGCGCGACTTCGACTGGACGGCGCAACTGTGAGCCCGCGGAGTAAACAGTCATGACATCAAGCCGATCCGGACTGCCAATCATCACCATCGCACTCGCGACCGCGTGTGCGACGTTCGCCATCGACTATGCTTCCGCGCAGCGCTTGAACCGAAACGAGGCAAAGGGCACCCACCTATCAGGGCGCTGGCGCGCAGCGCCAGGTTTGGTGACACATGGACCCGACGGCAAGGTGATCTTTCTCTATGGCGAGATCCAACCATCCATCGTGTGCTCGCCGTTGCAGGTCTGCGATATCGAGCTTCAGCCGGGAGAGGTGGTGCGCGACGTCCTCGTCGGCGACACTGTGCGCTGGAAGGTCGAGCCGGCGACCTCCGGCGCGGTCGGCGGCCAGGCCATCCACCTGATCGTCAAGCCGTCCGAACCCGGTCTTGTTACATCGATGGTCGTCACCACCTCCCGACGGACCTATCACCTGCAGCTCAAATCGCATGCGACGCAATACATGGCGCGCGTCGCCTTCGAATATCCCGAAGGCGTCGGCACGCGCATGGCGGACATCAATGCGCGGCTGGAGGCGAGCACGATCCCGGGCGCCAACGTCCCGGCCGAGCAGCTCAACTTCGCCTACTACGTGAGCGGCAATGCCACCTGGCGGCCGACGCGCGTCTATTCCGACGGGCAGAAGACCTACATCCAATTTCCATCGTCGCTCGGCGGTGTGGATGCCCCGGTGCTGTTCGCCATTTCAGGCGGCGAGAATCGCATCGTCAATTACCGCATGAAGGGCTCGATGATGATCGTCGATTATCACATCGACCAAGCCGTGCTCGTCTCGGGGGTCGGATGGTGGACCCAGGAAAAGATCACGATTCGGCGGGGAGGGTGACGATGATCACACGTCGCATCGTCTCCATCGGCCTGGTCGCACTACTGCTCGGAGCATGCAGCACGATCGGCAGGCCAGGTCTTGTCGCAAGCTCGTCGCGCGTGGAGCTATCGCCCGCGGCCGCCAGCGCGATTGCTGGGGATATGGTCAGCCGTCTCGCCGAGCATCTCGGTCCGGCGAGCGGGACGATCATCCTGAAATCCGACGGCTCGCCGTTCGGGCAGGCGCTCGAGGCGGCATTGCGCGGGTGGGGTTACGCGGTCGCTACCGATCAGCGAACCGACCAGAAGGCGATCACGCTCGCCTATGTGGTCGACAATCTCGACGGCACGATCTTGGCGCGACTGTCGACGCAGCTACTCGATCTCGGCCGGGCGTATACGGTGACGGCCTCCGGCGCCAAGCCGACAAGTCCCGTGTCGGTGATGCAACGCGGTTAGGGGAGGGAGGTGATGGCGCAGTCGCTTGATCTGAATGCCGGCGGATCCGCGCCGAAAATTCGTCGTCTCAACCGCGTCCCGGTCATCGCCGCGATCGTATTTGTCGTGCTGTTCTTTGGCGTGATTCTGTACGGCTTGACGACACGGGGCTTGTATTTCCGCGGCGATCGCGGCTCCGACGGTCCGGTATCGGGTCCCGCGTCGACCTACGCAGACCAGATGAAGCGCAATGTCCCTGACGGCATCATCGAGGATCCGGTGCCGGCGCAGGTGTTCCAGCCGGCGCCTCCCCCGGCGCCCGAGCGTGCGCCCGCGAATCCCTTCGCTGGCGCCCCCCAGCCGGTGCGCGAAGCACAGGCCATCGAGTCTGAAGAGGTCTGGCGCGCACGCATCGAGCGTGAACAGCGTGAGCAGTACCTGCGCGAGCAGCATCGCCAGCGCATGGCACGGATTCAGGCGCGCAATACCGCCTATGATTCTCCGCTCGGCATCAGCCTTGCCAAGCTGCAGAGCGCCGCGCCCGTCACGGCGCAACAACAACAGCGACCAGCCGGCGCGGGAGCTCTCAGCCCGGGCGGCGCGGCCGACCTCTATGCGGCCGCGCTCCGTGCCGGCCTGACCGGCCAGCAGATCGATCCGAACGGGCAGACATCGAAAGAGAGCTTTTTCAACAGCGATCTCACCAAGCTCGGGTATCTGCCCAACCCTGTGGTGCCACAGCGTTCGCCGTTCGAACTCAAGCGCGGCTCGGTGATCCCGGCGACCCTCATCACCGGGATCAATTCCGACCTGCCCGGGCGCATCACCGCGCAGGTGTCTCAGAACGTATATGATAGCGCGACCGGCCATAGGTTGCTCATCCCGCAGGGCACGCGACTGCTAGGCCGCTACGATTCCAAGGTGACGTTCGGCCAGAGTCGGGTGCTGGTCGTGTGGACAGACATCATCCTGCCGAATGGTTCGACGCTGCAGATCGGAAGCATGGCCGGCACCGATGCGCAGGGCTACGGCGGGTTCAGCGACCAGGTGAATAATCATTATTTTCGCACGTTCGGCTCGGCGATCTTGATTGCGCTGATTGGCGCCGGCACAGAGATGGCAATCCCGCGCGACCGCAACTCGTTTGGGATGGAGAACAGTGCCGAATATGCGGCCCGCCGTTCCTTTGTCGAGACGTTCGGGCGGATGGCGGAACGGACGATCTCCCGCAACATGGACGTGCAGCCGACACTGGAAATTCGTCCCGGATACAAGTTCAATGTCCTGGTTGATCAGGACATGGTGTTTCCGGGCGAGTATCGTGGATAGCGGCTGGGCTTGGAAAGATTCAGCGCATAGCGCGAGGTCGGCCGAGGAGCCTCAAAGCCGGATATGTCTACTTTGGCGCAGGGTTCAGCCGCCGCCGCGCAGAACGTCATTATCGATAGCAAGCTTACCCAGCTGCAAGCGCAAATCGGCGCTGGAGTTGACCCCGTTAGACCGGACACGCAGCGGGTTGAGATTGGGCGGCGATATACTCTCTGGGTGAACGATATCCCAGGCGGGAATGCGGGTGAACGCAGTTGTAGTCCTCGATCCAGCTCTCGATCATGACTATTGCAGCATGAGCATCGCGGATGACGGCCAACCGCACATAATCCCGCTTGAAGGTTTTCACGAAGGCTTCAGCCATACCATTGCTTTCCGGGCTCTCTACAGGCGTGAAGCAGGGCTCGAGATTCAGCGCGATGGCGATGTCGATGTCGATGGTTTTCTGGGCGGCGAAGATCGAGCCATTGTCTGTCAGCCATTGCACCCTGTGAGGGGCTTGCTCAGAGGCAAAGCGGCGCTCGACGCACTGAACCATCATGTCGCGGATCATCTCGCCGGAGATGCCTGACGTCGTTGCAAGCCAGCCGATGACCTCCCGGTCGTGGCAATCGAGGGCAAACGCGATACGAACCGTCTCGCCGCTCCAGCAGGTGAACTCCAGGGCGTCCGAGCACCATCGGATGTTGGAGCCCAGCGTGACCACTTTGCCATCGTGTTCGCGAGGCCGGCGGCGCCCGGTGTGACGCTGCAGAAGGAGCCCGTGCTTCTTCATCAACCGATAGATCCGCTTGGCGTTGACCGGTTCCTGGCCGGCGGATCGCCGCTCGCGCTTGAGGAGCGCGGCGATCCGCCTATAGCCGTAGCTCGGCCGCTGATCGACCAGGCGGCGGATGTCCGCAGCAAGCTCAATGTCCCCGGCACGGTTCTGAGGTCCTCGTCTGGGACGTACAGCCTGCTGCCGCTCGATCATGTTCGAGCGGGCGACTTCCAGGGTGTCAGCCACCGTCTTCATTGGGAATCTCCCGGAGCTGGCGATCGCGACAGCAAGGTCAGTTTTTTTGCCCGTGCCAGGTCCAGAGCCTCCTTGAGGATCTCTACCTCCATGGTCTTGCGTCCCAGCAACCGTTCGAGCTCCCGAACCCGTTCCTCCAGCTTGCGGACGTCTGAAGCCGGAACGACTTCCTCATCGGCCCGGACCGCCTGCTTGCCCCCTTCGCTCATCAGCCTTCTCCAGCGGAAGACCAGGCTCGGCGAGAGCCCGTGACGGCGGGCAACATAGCTGATCGACACGCCGGGTTGCATCGTCTCGGCGACGACCGCCAGCTTCAGTTCCGTCGGAAAACGGCGTCGGCGGGCGACACCGGTGATCACTTCGACCTTCGAAAACGTCTCGGACATAGGCGTATGCCTAGGACTATCCCTAGGCCCTCCGGCTAATGCCGGTGTCCGGTCGAAACGGGGTGCACTTCACTACCGCATTACAAAGGTGCTCGGGTTCGTCAACTCACTAAGGAAGAGGTCCAAGACCTCTATAGGGTTCGCGAAGTTGTGGAAGGCCTCGCGGCGCGCTTGGCAGCGGGGAATATTGATAGCGGAAGCAACAGAAAGGACCTTCTAGCGCTTGAATCTCAGTTCAGACGCAGCACTGACCACGGACCGTATGCGTACATGAGATACAATCAGGACTTTCATCATCTTATCGTGGAGATGAGCGAAAGCGATCAGTTGCGCCGCCTTGTCGCGCAGCTTCAGATTCCAGTTATTATGGTGAGACTACATGCGATCATCGATCGTGAATTGATCACCCGCTCTCTCCGACATCATCAGAAGGTTGTCAAAGCGCTATTGGTGGGCGATTCGACCGGCGCTGAGCGGGCAATGCGTGAGCACATACGGCTGACCGGCGCATACGTGTTGCGCCGCGCTGAAAGACTGTTTGCCGAAGCCGGCCTGCTTCGCAAGCGTAACTAACGTCAGTAAGGCGGGGTGGTTAAATCATTTTTTTTATCGTACGCTGTTATCCTACTCATACCGCGGTTCACTGTTGTTTGGATTTTCCAGCAGTGCTTTTGATGACCTTCTCCCATCGGACTAAGTCGGACTTCACTAGCGTGGTCAATTGTTCTGGAGAGGTTGTCTTGGGTTCGATGCCTTGAGCTGTTAGCCGTTCGCGCACATCTGGAAGCGTGAAAATGCGCTTAACCTCTTCATTGATTTTGGCAACAATGGCTTGCGGTGTTCCCGCGGGTGCGACGAGCGCAATCCAAATATCGGTTTCATAGCCCGGCAACTCTTCCGAGACTGTTGGAACATCCTGGAGATACGGCAAACGCTTCTCAGTCGCCACCGCCAAGGCTCGCAGCTTTCCGTCTTTCACCAGGGGAAGCATTGAGTTGATGGCGCCAAACGACAGTTGAATCTGTCCGGACAGAAGATCCGTGATCATCGGACTCGCGCCTCTATACGGAACGTGCTGCATCTTGACACCCGCCATAGATGCAAACAGGTCTGCAGACAGGTGTTGCGGCGATCCGTATCCAGCGGATCCAAACGCCAACTTATCGGGCTCCGCCTTTCCGAGAGCGATAAGATCCTTCACTGTCTTTACGGGGAGGCTGGGTGTTACGGCCAACAAGACCGGAACTGCCCCAACCAACGTAATCGGAGCAAAATCCTTTACCGGGTCGAACGGAGTTCCCTCATTCAGGGTCGGATTGATGGAAAGTACGTTATTCGCTGCTATTAGAAGCGTATAGCCATCCGCCGGCGACTTGGCCACCAAGTCGGCGCCGATATTGCCGCCAGCGCCCGGTTTGTTCTCGACGACGACAGGTTGACCCCAAGTATCCTGGAGTTTCTGAGCAATTGTTCTTCCCAAGACGTCATTACTTCCACCAGCCGTAAACGGAACGATGATCTTTATTGAACGAGATGGATAAGTTTGTGCGGTTGCTTCGCGTTGCGCACTAGACAAAGAAAGCAACAGTGCTAAAGCCCCGGTAACCACCACGCGAGCGCACAAACTGCTTTCGACCCTGTAGCTGACATTTGTCATTTGTTTATCTCGCGATGAGAAACGTGACAGAGTTAGGTCACCAAAACGACTTTCACACTGCCTGATTTCATGTTGGGGAGCGGATGACGTTTAAAGGCGCGATCCACTCGGACGATAGGCAAGCCGAGGAGGAAGCCACCGGATATTGTAGTATGCGGGTGTCAGCTCGGAACGAACTACGTTGTTCATTTTGCTCCCCCTCCCGGATTGTCGCACCTTATTATTCTTAGTTTTCTAAGTATTTAAATAGCTTGGAAGACTTAGAAAAGTCAATTGGCATCGCACCAAAAAATGGTGTGCGAATAAGGAAAGCTGGGTGGTCGAATATATCTGAAGCCCCGAAGTGGCCTTGGAAGCCATCATCCCAAATTTGCACCGTTGTGCGGCGCACAAAATAGCGTTGTCGAGTTGAAGCAATCTGAGAGTCAGGCGAGAGCATTTTCGGTTAAATATCTTACTCGGGCCAAATCCTGAGCCGCACTGGGTTTGCCGAGGCCGTTTGAGTCACGCCAATGATGCACCAGGCCGGCTCTGGGTGTGCGGGCCGTCGTTTGTGCTGGGTTTGCTCCAGCGCGTCGAGCACGAAGCTAGCGTGCGCCGTTCGGGAGATCGAGCGGGCAAGGCGCCGCCTTGTCCTGCACCCGGATCGTCTTGCCGCGGGTGCGGGTCGCCCCTTCAAGGCTCATCTGACGCCTCAGCTAGGAGACGGTGCAGCGGGCGATGTCGAAGCCTTCCCGCCGCAACTGCCGCCAGATCTTGCGCGCGCCATAACCCGGAGTTCTCCTCGAAGACGCACCGAATCTCGACCTTGGGTACGCATCCCGCTTTTGCCGGCAGGGACAGAGCCGGGCAGGGTCACGCCGCTTGGCGAAATGGTCGTGATAGGTCGACGGGGCGACCGAGGACACGCTGCCTAGCGCGAGAATACTCTTTCTCGTGATCGAAAGCCAAGCGTACCGCGCGGGCAAGCAATTCTGTAGAAAACCTGTTCGCCGTCTTGCTCATGATAGTCCCGCCTTCTCAGGGTTTGGAGCCTCCGGCAAACCCGGTACGGTCCATCCTTCCTCTTTAAGGAGATCGCTGCGTGGCGGACTGATAAATGCCTTAAGACAGATTGATGGGTTGCTGACGGATTTTATCGTCACCGTCTACTCGGCGGCTCTTTGGCGCGCCGCAAGCTTGGCCTCAGAAAATACCGGTTTGAGGTTGAAGAGACGCTGAGCATTTCCGCCAAGGATGTTGCGCTTCGCGTTTTCGCCCAAAAACGGAAGATCGTAGATCGTGCTCGGCAAATCCATATCCCAATGGGGATAATCAGACGAATAGAGCAACTGTGTCTCGGCACCAATCATTTTGAACGTCGCTTCCAACATTTCTGAATTGCCGACCATCTCCATCGGTTGCGAGGAATAAAACATTTCACGCATATATTCGCTCGGCTTGCGCTTCAGTAACGGCGCCTCTGAAGTGCGCATCATATACTCATTGTCAAGACGCTGCATGAGGAACGGAATCCAGGCTAAGCCGCTTTCAATCCAGATCGTCTTCAGCTTGGGAAAACGCTCGGGCAATCCATTTATCACCCAGTTTGTCATATGAACCATATTGCAGAGCGCAAAGCCCAAGGCGTGAACTGAGATAAATCGGTTGAGCTGGGCAAGTGACTGGTCGTTCCAATTATAGATCGCATGGAACGCAAGCGGTAGATTTCGCTCTTGAAGCGCGGAATAGACTTTCATATAGGCGTTATCGTGCACCGGCCTGTTACGGTTGCCTGTGGCCATAAAGCCGATGACCCCCGTTTTACCCGAAAACTCTTCGACCATCCGCAGCGCTTCGTCTGGAGCATTGAGCGGCAGGTAAAGCATTGAGCAGAGCCGCGGATCGTTAGATAAGACCACCTCACAAAGCCACCTGTTGTAGGCTCGCGCGAGGGCCACTTCGACGTCAAGCTGAGGATGCGAGGACAGACCAAGCATGGGGGTCGGAAACATGCAGGCGATATCGACTCCGAGAGCGTCCATCCAGCGCCGCATGAGCGAAATCTCGCGATGTGTGGTCGGCGGCGTCTTCTCATTGGCTCGCCCCGGGTAACGCGTGATCCGTCCCGCCATGTCCTGTGAGCCAACCATATGGGGAATGAGTCCGCTCCGACCGATTTGGCCCCGTGAGAGTCCCAGATGCTTGATAACAGGATCGTCCATATATCCGAGAATTTCCGGAAGCAATTCCGTTTCGTAGTGGTGCGAATCACAATCGACGATCAAAAAGTCTTTGTAATTGCGGTCTTCCGCTTGCCGGGCGGCATTCCGCAGGAGCTTTGTGGTGTTGAATTCTTCAACTGAAGGATCCCGCAATGTTTGCTCAATCTGGCTTTTCACATCAGCGTACATAGCTTCGTTCCTCACGGTGGCGACCGCGTCAATGATGATGCAAGTTAGTTCGTGGTCGGCTGCCCTTTGACGGACTGCCACATGCTCAGCTCAAAGATTCCGACATCAACGGCTGCAAGCATCGCTGTCGTGGTGACGACGACGTCGGTTGCAGTGACTGTGTCGGAAGGGAAAGGCTGAAGGTTTCCACCGCGCTCCACGCGCGCAGCATAAGCACGCACGGCGCCAGACACCAGGGCCTGCAATACAGCATCCGATACCTGCGTCGAGCGGTCCCTAGCCAGTTGATTTAGTATTTCTGTCGCATCGATCAACACCGCCTCAGATGCGGACATACAGGTACCCATCGCGCTCGATCGTATCGTATCGCTTCAGCCGTATGCTTCGGTCTCCAACGCACTCGCCAGTCGCGACGCGATACTCATATCCATGCCAGGGACAGACGAAATGAAGCTCGCTTTCATCAAAATCGTTGCGTCTAAACGCCTGGTCCGCATCCAATACCGCGATAACACGCGGGATGACCACGCCTTCGCAAGCCGGCCCACCTTGATGCGGACAGAGATTTTTGTAGGCGACGAAGGTGTCCTTGTAACGAAACACTCCGATTTCGGTATCGTTGACGGTAACGATGCGTGAGCCTGATTGAAACTCGTCGGTGCGGCACACGAGAATCTCAGCCATAATCGTCCCCGATTTCAAAATGTCGGCGCATCTTTCATCTCGCACCCGTTCGATACTTACTTAGTTATCTAATGAAAATATCGCATTCTGCGTACCTGTCAAGAAATATTCTTATTGAGGGTAACCGCCTCCGCGCTGAAACAGAACTGCAATATTGACGCTGACGCGGCTCTACTCCGCAGCGTTCCGGCGCTATTCGAGAGTTATTGGCTCGTCATACGGCGCGATGCATCGAACGATTTGACATCGGCCCCTGCCCCGAGCGCAAGCAATAGGATTTGGTACGGACATTGAGCGTTTGACCGTTCAACTGGTCGGTTATAGGTTGGCTACAATCATTGAAGCGCAGTTCTTACTCTGGAGCATTTTGATTTGCCGAGACGGCCAACAAAGCAAAAACATGTCCGCGCGAAGAAAGCGGATAAATGGAAGGTCTCTACGCCAAAGCAGGCGTTTCTCCCCATGGAACGACAATCCGTGCGCGATCCGTTACATGACAATATCCCGTTGCTGCTCCGTCGTACCTCACGTTTTTTCCGTTTGGCGATTCAGGATCAGATGCGACCCAGGGGCCTGGGCTATTCTCATTGGATTTTTTTGAGATCGCTCTGGGTTGAAGATCTGATTACGCAACGGGAGCTTTGCAAGCGCATTGGATCGACCGAGCCAGCCGCGGTGATTGCGCTGTCGCAGTTGGAGCGCACGGGCTATATTCAACGCAGTCGAAACAGAACTGATATGCGGCAAATTCTGTTGTCGGTTACGCCAAAAGGCGTGGAGCTGCGCGATCAACTTTTGCCGTTTGCAGTTGAGCTCATCAAATGGAGCATCAAGGACGTTCGCAAGGAAGATTTAAAAACGTTCAAGTCTGTCCTTAGGCAAATAGAAGCCAATATGGCTTCAGCTTTGGGCGACAAGTTGAAGTACGCCAAGGAAATTTAGAAGATTGAATTTCAATCACATCGACGACAGCTTGGTCCAATAAGCAGCAGTTTATACGCTTCCCGTCGAGCTGGCACGTGAAAAAATGCTTCAATAGAACACGCATATCGGGCATGGTCTATTGAGGATGCCATCGTAAAATCCGACCCTCGAGAAGTAGGAATCCCCGATTGATCAGATAGCCGCAGAGCGCTAATAACAGGGGCGCTCCGTACATATCGGCAGCGCGGCCACCATACTGCATTGAAACCAGATAATAGCCGACGCCAGCGGCGCCCGCGATCATTTCGCCCACCATGGCGACGACAAAAGCACGACCGATGCTGATTCCGATGCCCGCAAAATATATGGCAACGTAGCAGGGCAGTGAACTCGTCGATGATGTTGAACATGCGGTACCGGCGGCCATCGTGGGTGCGATCCTCGACAAAGTCGTAGGACCACACGTGGGTGGGCTGCATCGGCCGCAGGCGAATGCAGGAGCCGTCCGTCCCGACAATGAGCCGCACCTACCGCACCTGCACGGCAACTCTATTGGGCGACTATCTCGACATCCGTGGCCAGGCGAAGTACGCTGATGTCTATGCTAGAGATCGTTATGACGCGTCATAACAATTCGGAGAGGACGTCCGTGCATCCAGCGGTGCTGGCCTTCTCTATTCAAGTCTTCGTTATCAATTCGGAATCAATGTTGTCGCGTTCCGCACGCGCAACATCACTGACATCGTGCAAGAGGAATCATTTTGAGATAACCATTTCAGCAATGGATCGAACGATCGATATTCGCAGGCTATCGCGATAGTTGATATTTTCTGCGCCATTACCTAAAGGAGACACGCAGCGGCGTAGAATCTTTGCGCGAAGGAGGAAAATCCGCCCCGAGGCCGCCTTCACGGTGCCTCTTCCTCGGGGCGGCAGCGGTGCGCATTCCGTCTCCGATCCGCAAGGCGGATGAAATCGCTAAAATTGGGCATTCTGATCGCGCCATTCAGATCGAAAGCATTTTTATGCCGAGAATGGGCTGATACCTCCTCAGCCCATGGTCCCGTGACGCAAGTCGAAGTCGGATATCGCGAGCGAACGGCGGCACAAGAGGGAGTGGACCCAATTACATATCGTCGAAGAAGCTCTTCCGGATCGCATCGAATTGATCGAACGCACGCCCGCGATACGGTACGTCGACGGCAACGGTTTCGTACGCCTTTACAAACATGTTGCCGTTGCCATAGGGCGCGCCGCAATAATGCGCGGGACGCACCTTCGCCCAGTTGATGTAGCCCTTGGCGTCGATGCAATCGGCATCTGCCGATGCTGCGCTGACCAGACCGCAGACCATCAGCCGCCCGCCCGACCATTCCTTCGTCCAATCCACCTTGCATTCGAAATGGCGCGGACATTCCAGGATGCGCGGCGGTCTGACCGTGTCGCTCCCGATCGCGGTGAGACCGGCATGCATGAGCTCGTTGTCGCCTTTCGCGAAGGGCAGCCCGACGACCATCACCTTGCCCAGCATGTCCTCGTCGAAGGCCGGCAGGTTGACCACGAACTCACCGGTCTCGATCACGTTGTTCGCCGTGTCGTTTTCCACCGTCGTGGCAAAAGCAATATAGACAGGATTGTGATGGACCCGCGTACAGGTGCCGAATGCCGCCGCATTGACCCTGCCTACGCCGTCAACCGTCGTGATCATGGCGAGACAGGACGAAGGCGCAAACAACCGGTCGTGATATTTCTGCGGCAGACTTACTTTGCGGTCCGGCTTCTTATCTTTCGCATCCGTCATCGACGTTTCCTGTCCTCGTTGATTGCCGCACACATGGTTTTAAGTTCTGCACGGTTTGGAGACGGACCACCGCCTCGCGATCGCGCGCAACTGCACGCGCCGCGCACCAGCCGAATGTCAGCGCTTTGCTCAATCCACCGGTATAGCCGACACGCGGCCCGCCCTCGTGGCCGCCTGTTGTCGAGCCTGCCGCGTACAGTCCCGCGATGAAGCCGCCGTCGCGATGCCTGACGCGCGCATCGCCATCGATCGCAATCCCGCCCATCGTGTACGTGATGCCCGCTGCGGCCGGCACCGCGAAGAATGGTGCATCTGCAATCGGCATCGGCCGCAGGATATGCCCGGATCGCGGCGGTGACAGATTGTCTGCGGCGTGCGAGCGAACGGCGTCGTTATAGTCCGCGATCGTGCGCATGAGCGCCGGCACCGGCAGACCGGCGGACGCAGCCAGCGTGTCCAGACTGGCAGCCCGATGGACCTTTGCACCGGCCTTCGCCAGCAGCGGATTGGCCGGCAGCGGAAAATCGGCGGCGCGGCCGTTCCAGATCGTTCGATCGAAGATCACGACGCAGCCGAGCGGATCCGCCTGCCGTGCGATTGCGTTGGCGACGAAGACGCCGCCCATGCCCTCGTCGGTTAATCGTGCGCCGTCGGCGCCAACGAGCACACCCGCGCCGATCAGATTGTCGAGCGTCGGATAGGGCCACAACCGCGGGTCATGCAGCGAATCGGCGGACTGGACGTGGCCGTAGAAGTCGGCGCTTTCGACGATCCTCGCTCCGGCCCTGCGCGCCATCAGCAACCCGTCGCCGCGCGCGGTGCCTGCATTGCGCATCAGCATGCGGTCCGGCCGCGACGTGACGAATTCACGCAGCAGCGTCTCAGAATTCTGGAAACCGCCATCCGCGATCAGCACCGCGTCGGCTTGAAAGACGACGCCGCGTCCCTGCACGTCCGCGATCAACCCGACGCATCGGCCGTCAGACATCCGAAGTTCGCGCGCCCTCGCGCCACGAACAAGTCGGCCACCATAATGCAGGAGCAGCGTTTCGAGCCGGCGCATCATCTGGTCGGCGCCCCGACCGGGCCAGCGCAGGCCCGCGCCGATTGCCGCCGGCGGCACGAGCATCTCGGCCATACCCTGCCGCCAGTTCCCGACAATGGTGCGGATACCACAACCGTGCAGCCATCGCAGCGCGGGTCCGATATTGTGGGCGAGCGTGTCGGCGAGTTGCGGATCGGCGGTGCCTAACGTCGCCTGCTCGATACCCAGCCGCATCACCGTCGCTCCTTCGCGGATATCGCGAAAGGCGACGTTGAAGAAACCCATCGCAAGCCGGCTATTGCAGAGATAGCGCTTCGCGTTGCCGGCTTCGAGCACGATCACCCGCAATCCCAGCTGGGCGGAGCGGACCGCCGCGGTCAGGCCGGCAAGCCCCCCGCCGATCACGACCAGATCGGACTGCGCGTCGTTCATTTCGGGATCATCGTATCGACGATCAGGTCGATCAGTTCGGCAAAGCAGTTCATCATCAGCACGGCGAAAGCCGCGATCACCACGCCGGCCGCGAGCCATGCTGGGCCGAACCCGGACCACCACAGCGCGACTGCGCCCAGCAGGACGATGGCACCCGTTAGATACGCGATCGTCTTTCCGTGTTTTGAAAAGAGCAACAGCGTGCGATAGGGTTTCGATGCAATCGGCAGGGCAAGCGGAAAATGTTCGCTCTCGTCGGGCACCGGTTCCTCCCCAGCATATCTGTTTCAACTCGCGACCGGCTGCCACGAGCCCGTCATTGTCTCTCTGCGTATTATCTTGGTCCGTAGGCTGTCGAATTGCTCATGCGCAGACGAATCCTCCGGAGGGTGTCGCCAGAGACTGAAGGAGAGTTCGAACGCTCAGCCCAATGTCGCGCAGATCGCTATCCGTGACGCCGAAACGCAGCGCGTTGCGATCAATCCACTGCAACAGCCCCTCACGTCCGCGTGGCGCGGTAGAGGCGCGGCGCCGCTGCGGATTGCACTCCTCCAGCCACGACTGCAACAGGCGAACGACCGCCGCACGGTCGGTCTCCTCGTATTTGGCCAGCAGGTATTCGACGATGTCGCGTTCAAGTTCCGTGCTGCTCCGGCGCATCAGACCGAATCCGACGCAGGTGCATTTCGGCCCGTGGAGCGTTGCATTGGTGGCGGCGTGCCAGAGCCGCGCGTTCTCCTCGGTCGCAAGCTTTTGCGATGGTTCGGGCGTCACGTCGTTCCTCGGCATCGTGGACGGCCACTCAGGGCACATCAACGATAAAGACGAGATCATCATCCCTGTCCCTGGCGTGAATGGTGATGCCGATCACATCATCATCATCATGGGTCGGCCCAACGGCGACGAAACCGATCGTGCCGCCTGGTATTGCGAAAAGTGCGTCAGTTTGTTGCACATGAGCGAGCGGTTAACCGGGCGTCAGGGATTCGATGGATTCTGGCGCTGGGAATTGGAGGCGGTGCGGACATATAATAGCGATATACGCCATCGCACCTGTTGGAACTGCGGTCATGTGAACCCGCTGGGTTATACGGCGTTTCACTCGCAGGATACGCCCGAGACTCGAGAGGCGCGTCGTCAATGGTGAGCGAGCAAGACCGGCCTCATTCTGGCGGGCCTCTGCTCTCCTACACCCGGTCGATGCTGGACCACGCCAATGAATGGCGAATGCTGGGCGATTATGCAATTTGGTCCGGCTCCAGCCCAAACAACCGGCCCCTGCGACTGCATCAGCTGATTGGAAACCGCGTGCTGCCGGTCCCTGTCAGTTCGGCGCGCGCCATTCTGCATCCGATCACGCGCAATTCCTGGTTTGAGGTGCAAGGCCTGATTGGCTTCTGGATGATGGCTGACGTCGACACGGTCTGGCTCGATGCGCCCGGACCGAGCGCCCGATATTACTCGCTTTATATTGGCGGCGCTGAGAGGCGGCCGGGAGAAGTGGCTTACGGATGGGTCTGTCCTGCCTGCGGCCACCTTTATGGCAAACGAGCTGTCGCGACGAGAGAGACTCCGTTTGAACGTTTTTTAGATCTCGCCCAGGTAGGCGTCGAAAATTTCAATGCGCAAGCCGCGCTCAGGCGATGCCCGGAATGCGGACACGAACATCCCCCAACTTATGGCTTCTATGCAGATCGGGATTCAGAAGCCTCTCGAACAGCTCGTGCCGGCTGAAGATTGGGTGCTCATGGGCGCCGTCATGCTGACGCCATGCCGAAACGCAGGACCCGTTGGAATAAAGGATAGCGTTTGGCCGTGGCCGAACAGTTTAGACAGTCAATCCAATCGTTAGAGTGCATGCCGATCTGATAAGACAATCGCGCGCCAATTATTCACGCAAGCAATTTGATCACGCCAAAAAAGGGAGGGAAGGATGGCCGAATCCGCCAACCAGCGTATCGACTTCAAGATCGTCGCCGATTGGGGCAATGCCAATTTTCATACGATCGCTGGCTGGATCTTGGCGCACCTGCGCTGGCAATCCGCTCCGCAGTCGACCTTCTGGATAAAAACCGGCACAGGCTACGGCGATAACATTTCGGCTCTTACTTCTGGCGAAGTTGATTTGGCCATCACGACACCCTACGACGTCACTCCTGAGTGGGCCGTTGCCGGAAAGCATTTCTTTGCGGGCCGGCCGGCGCCGTTCCTGCGCAGCCTTGGTTACTTGCCTCAGAACGACCGATTGGTATTTGCAATCCGGGCGGATACGGGAATCACGTCGTTTGCGGACCTGCGGGAGCGGAAATTTCCTCTTAAGCTTGCAACTGGGACCCGTGATCCCGACAATCTCATGAGCTGGGTCATCGAGCGCATCCTGGAACTGCATGGCGTCAGGATTGAAGAATGGGGTGGCGAATGGCTCGGCCACGATCATCCGAGGATCAGTATTCCGCAGGCAATCGAAGGCAAGGTGAACCGCGCCGGGTTTGCCGGAGGCTCCAAACCTTGAGAAGGTGGAGCCATCATGAGCAAGACGACGAACAGGTTTTCTCCCGAAGTGCGTGCTCGCGCGGTGCGACTGGTTCTCGACCACGAGAAGGAACATTCATCGCGCTGGGCAGCGGTGTCCTCGGTCGCGGCCAAGATCGGCTGCACGGCGCAGTCACTCAATGAGTGGGTGAAGAAGTCGGAGGTCGACAGCGGCGTGCGCGCCGGCCTTCCCACCGAGGTGTCCGAGAAGCTGAAGGCCCTGGAGCGTGAGAACCGGGAGCTTCGGCAGGCGAACGAGATCCTCCGCAAGGCATCTGCGTATTTTGCTCAGGCGGAGCTCGACCGCCGGTTCAAGCCATGATCGCCTTCATCGACGATCATCGCGGGGCGCATGGGGTCGAGCCGATCTGCAAGGTGTTGCCGATCGCCCCGTCGACCTATCACGATCATGTCGCCAGGCGGCGTGACCCCTCTCGGCGGTCTCCCCGCGCGAAACGAGATGAAGTCCTGAAGATGGAGGTTCGGCGCGTCTTCGAAGAGAACTTCCGGGTCTATGGTGTGAGCAAGGTCTGGCGGCAGTTGCGGCGGGAGGGCTTCGACATCGCCCGCTGCACAGTCTCCCGGTTGATGCGTCAGATGGGTCTTGAAGGGGCAATCCGCGGCAAGACGATCCGGACAACGGTGCAGGATAAGGCAGCGCCGTGCCCGCTCGATCATGTGAACCGGGTCTTCCATGCTCCGGCACCGAACACGCTGTGGCTCTCGGACTTCACCTATGTCAGCACCTGGACCGGCTTCGTCTATGTGGCCTTCGTCATCGATGCCTACGCCCGCCGGATCGTCGGCTGGCGCGTCTCCCGGACGGCCCATACCGGCTTCGTGCTCGACGCGCTGGAGCAGGCCCTGCACGAACGACGGCCCGCACACAGAGCTGGCCTGGTGCATCATTCTGACAGAGGCTCTCAAGGCGGATTCAACCGACCGTCGCAACACCTGGATTGTACTGGCCGATCAGGAACTGGTCCAGAACCTCGGCGGGTGTCTTCCAGCCAAGCGTTTTGCGCGGCCTCGTATTCATCGAGTGGGCGACAGCATCCAGTTCCTGAGCGCTATGTCTGCTTAGGTCTGTGCCTTTCGGGAAGTACTGTCGCAGCAAGCCGTTCGTATTCTCGTTCGAACCACGTTGCCAAGGGCTTTGCGGATCACAGAAGTAGATCTGTAGCCCAGCATCGATGCTCAACCTGACGTGTTGTGCCATTTCCGCTCCTTGGTCCCATGTCAGCGATTGGCGCAACTGCTCGGGTAGTTCGCCCATTGATTGGACGATGGCCTCACGGACGGCTTCGGCACCGTGGCCAGCAAGGGGCGGACCGTTCTTGATACGCTGACCTCGTTGATAACCATCCATTCGCGGCAAATGCAGGAGCATGGTGAAGCGAGAACTTCGCTCCACGAGCGTGCCGATCGCCGAACTCTCAAGACCAAGGATGAGGTCACCTTCCCAGTGACCCGGGACAGCCCTGTCGGCGATCTCCGGCGGTCGATCGCTGATCATGATGGCGTCACCGATAAAGGGCTTGTTGCGATTCCGGGTACGTTCGCGCGGCACGCGAAGAGCCCGGCCCGAACGCAAACAGGCAGTCAGTTCCCGGCGTAATGCGCCGCGCCCCTGGATATACAGGGACTGATAAATCGCCTCATGACTGATGCGCATGGTCGGATCCTCTGGATAATCGATCCGAAGCCGATGGACGATCTGCTCAGGACTCCAGGCTCTTGACCAGCGCCGACTCTGTCGATGAACAGCCCGTCGCTTCTTCCATGTCACCTTGGGTCCATTAAAACAGCCTCCCTGAGCATTCGTGATCCTGCCGGCGAGACGCTCCTCCACGTATCCGCGCAGTGCCAGGTTGCTCGCCAACTTGCTGGGTCGAGGGCGTTGTGCCGCACGATCGGCGTGCCACTGAGCCGTACTGGCCCGGTAGTCCAGCCTGCCGCTTCGCGTGGCAGCATTACGCCTCACCTCACGCGAGACAGTACTCGGCGAACGACCGAGTTTGCGCGCAATAGCTCGTATCCCAGCTCCTTTGGCGAGCTCGACCGCAATATCCTCACGTTCGCGAAAGGTCAGATAGCGTTCCGAGGGCAGGTTCGCCGACGCCGACAGGTGCGTTGGTGGCATTCCGCCTGCACTCCGAAACCAGCGCGGACCGAGGGGCGACGACACGCCAGCATCCCTCGCAGCATCCTCGCTCGTGTATCCCAAGGCAATAGCTTGCCAGAAGCGACGACGATTCTCACGCTGCCAGGCTGGTGGGCGTCCGGGTGAACGCAAGACTCCTCGTGTGCACCGATGTGAAGCACGTCTGTTAGCCGTCATCGCAACCTCCAATCTAAGGGTGTTGCGACGACCACTTGAATCCGCCCAATACGTCAGCATTCGATACACCGAGCGTCTGGCCGAAGCGGGCATCGAGCCTTCTGTCGGCAGCGTCGGCGATTCTTACGACAATGCGCTCGCCGAAACGATCAACGGCCTCTACAAGGCCGAGGTCATCCATCGACGCGGTCCGTGGCGCTCCTTCGAAGCGGTCGAGTTCGCGACGCTGGAATGGGTCGACTGGTTCAACAATCGTCGGCTGCTGGAGCCCATCGGCAACATCCCGCCGGCGGAAGCCGAGGCACGCTACTACGCCATGCTGGAACAGCCGGCCATGGCAGCGTGACTCAAACGAAACGGCCTCCGGTGAAACCGGCGCGGTTCAAGGCCAATGCGGTGATGAATGAAGCGATCGTCGTGCCTCAATGGCGAGAGCTTGTGGCTAAAGTCCCGATGCGCTTTCTGCCCTATGAAGACCAAGCGTTGGATGTTCTTGAGAAGCAATACGGACTCCGGCGAGCGATACTTCCCGCGGGATACCTTTCCGCTCCGACGGATGTTCCTTGTATCGATTTTTCCAATTGGGGCGTCCTTGTGCGCGACGACATGGACGAAGATCTTGCATATCGAATTGCCGCTATCATGGTTGAACAGCGAGCCGAGCTCGAAGGTCGATTCAGGCACCTCCCTCCCGAGATCGCGCCGATGACCTACCCTGTTGACCCTTACACCATGTGGAAAGGGGTCGGTGCACCTCTGCATCCCGGCGCCGAGCGGTATTATCGGGAACATGGCTATATGAGTTGAGCGCTCTTGAGCGCCCTTTCGTGATCAAGAGCTCCCCTTGAGCTATCGTATCTGCCATAACACGACTTCATCTCAGTCCAGCCGCGTTGCAACCGTCGGCAGCCTCTTGATTTTTTGTCTTAGAGCTTGCGCGACCACGTCGCTGGAGCAACGTGAGACTGCCGCACAAGATGTTGTTGCTGAATATGGGAGTATGACCGGCAGTTAAGCGGGCGCGCGTGGATAGCTGGTGCGCTATCCTGCAGAGTTCTTACCGATAAGGGAACATGAGCCGATGAACGTCGCACTCAAGTACTTCGCGCTGTGCGTGGCGATCACCTTTGGCTTGCCATCCATATCGTCTGTTCACGCGCAAGACGCCGGATATCCGAGCCGCCCCATTCACATCATTATTCCTTATGCAGCGGGATCGCCGACGGATACTTACTCGCGGAAGATCTCTGACGTGGCACAAAAGCATCTCGGAGTACCGCTCGTTATCGAGAACAAGCCCGGCGCGACAGGTGTACTGGGTGCAGCCCAAATCGCACGATCTAAACCGGACGGATACTCGCTGCTGATCAGCTCCAGTGAGCCCTTTATCGCATCCACGATAACCATAAAGTCGGTGCCCTACGACTCGATGAAGGACTTTCGCTTCATCACCAAGCTGTTCGCCTCAACACCAGTCCTCGTGATCAATGCTTCGAACAACATTAAGAACCTCGCGGAATTGATCACACAGGCAAAATTAAAGCCGATCACTTATGGATCCTTTGGTCCGGGGTCCTTTCACCAGCTTTCTATCGAGGAGTTTGCGAAACAAGCCGGGATTAAATTGCAAGAGATTCCCTACCGTTCACCGGTCCAGGTGCCTTTGGCGGTTCTCTCAAACGAGGTTGCGCTGGGCTACACCGCACCAGCGCAAGCTGTCGATCAAATCAAGGAAGGCAGGATCAGAGCCTTGGCTGTGATCGGCCCACGACGAGTCCCGTTGTTGCCGGACGTCCCAACGTTCGAGGAGGACGGGTTTGATGCGCCTGTGCTGCGAACTCCGCTTTGGATTGGTGTTATCGGACCTGCCAAACTACCGGAAGCCGTCGTGACGAGAATCTACGAAGCCTTCCATCGCGCGTTGCAGGACCAAGAAATTCAGCAATTCTTTGGGCGTCTAAACAATCAATTGCTTGGAAACGAGCCCCACGACTTCGATCGAGAAATCCGCGAGGAGTATGCTCAAGTTATTCCGCTTCTAAAGTCGAGGAATATCTCTTCAGACTGAAATGACTTCGCTGGAGACTTGCTACTCCCGGATCAATATAGCGGCCGCGCACAGCGATCAGGGTGGTCGATGCCCGAGGCGGGATGAAATGGTGAGCGCCGTATCGACCACTTTCGGCGCAAATTCTGCGAGCACCGAGTCAGAGAGCCGTTGCGTCGGTCCGGCCACACCGATTGCAGCCACGACATCGCCGAGGTTGTTGCGGATCGGTGCAGCGATGGCGCGCATACCCTCCTCGCTGAACTCGTTCTCGATCGCGTAGCCGGAGGCCCGCACATTGTCCAAAAGAGTCTTCAGCTTGCGCGGCCCTTTGGGGGACTTGGGTGTTCGCCCTTTCAATCCGCCGGCAATGATCCTGTCGACCACATCGGCGGGTTGAAAAGCCAGCATCACCAGCCCTTCCGCGGTACAGAAAGCGGGTTTGGTAACACCCAGATCGGACCGCATGCGGATCGCGTGATTGCTCTCAAGATTGTACACGTAGATGATGTGCTCGCCGTCGAGCAGCGCCAGATGCACGGTCTCCCCGGTGCTTTCGCGCAAGGCGAAGAGATGCGGACGCGCTTCGGCCGATACGTCCATCCGCCTGCGGACCAGCGAGCCAAGCCGAAAAACGCCAATCCCAAGCCGATATCGTCCGTTCTCCTGATTCTGCTCCAGCAGCCCCTCGGAGAGGAGCGTCGTCGCAACCCGAAATACCGTGCTCTTCGCCACGCCGAGCGATTTCGCAAGCTGCGTGATTCCGAGTTCGTAATCCGATTCCGAGAACGACTTGAGCAGTGCGATCGCCGTGCCAACCGAGGACAGTTTCTGCCGCGGCTCTTTTTGCGTGCTGCTGCGAACCGCCCGACTGGACTTTTTTCGATTTTTCATCTGGCGTCCGGAGACAGCGTGTGATTTCCAAATTCCTCAGGCACGAAGCGCGCTCAGCATCGGCAGAACATAATCTTCCGTATTGGCAATGACGAGCATCGCCACCCATGCGCGAAAGCGCGATGCGGTTTTCGAGAGAGCTTCCTCCGTAACCTCGCTGCTTCCGAGCACCAGCGCCGTTGCCGGCACCCTGAACGCGTTGCAGGCCTCGCCGATGATCGGGGCGATCTCCGCGTCCTCTCCCGCCGTCACGACCAGCACGACATGATCGGCCGACATCAGCACCTCGGCCAGGTCCTTGGCTGTCCCGGTCGCAATATCCCGTAGCGCGCCTTTGACAGTCCTCGTGGCCGCCGCGTCGTCACCACCTGACGAAACGCCAAAGAAGGCCGCCTCGCTTCCCTCCTCCCGTAGCGCCTTCAGAACTCGCTCGCAGCCGGCATCCAGCGCAATGACCGGGATCGACCGCGGTCTTGAGTTCGGCGCATCCACCCTGAAGCGGGCCTCGGCAGCCGTTGTGACACGGGCGCATTCTGACTGCATTCAAACTCCTGTTTGCACCTTGCGCAGGAAATCCATGAGACGCGGCATGACGACGAGTTCGGTCTGATCCGCAACCGGAATATCGCAATATTCCGAACCCGGAATGCATTCCTTCAGGAAATGCGCCGCCGATGTCGCGTGCGAGGCGTCGGACCCGGGTACGATCATCGTGGGAACCGACAGTCTCATCATATCCTCGGGTTCGGCGCCGGGAGCCGTATCCCGATCGATCAGCCCCCGCGACATGCCGGCTATGATTAGCGCATATTGCGCCGGATCGAGCGTCACGAAATCGCGCGCGAAGGATTCGTCCGTGCGGATGACGGACGCCCACGGCCCGCCACGGAAGTCCGCCCCGAACGACTTTCCGCCGAGCGCCGCCTCCACCACGGCACCGAGCCCGTTCGCCTGAGCGAACGCCAGGTGAGACATGAATCGCTGCTGCCCGTTCAGACGGTAGCGCGCGCCCCCCACGGGCCAGAACAGAATCATGCTGAGGACACGGTCCGGATGCGCCACGGCGAGTGCCGCAACCGAACAACAGCCCATGCAGCCGCCCATGATATGCGCTTTGGCAATTCCGAGATGATCGAGCAGACCGATGCCCTGCCTGACATAGTGCTGCCAGGTGATGCGCTCCACCCGCCCGCCCGAGCTCCCCGCCTCTCGCCGATCGAAGACGATGCAACTGTATTCCCTGCTCAGATGCTGAAGCGGCCTGATGGTCGCATAGATGCCCTGTGTGGACCATTTCTCGATGGTGGCGTCGAACCCCCCCGGGGCATACATCAAGAGCGGCGGCCCGGAACCGATGACATCGTAGTAGGTCGAGATCCCGTCGATAACGGCTGTAGCCACGGCCTAGCCCTCACCTGACGTTGCTTGCTGCTGCTCGCAGCCAAGGCGCGCCAATGCGTCGTCGACCCACTTCTTAGAGCCGAGCTTGCCGACGGCCAGGTCCGCGAGGGTCCTGGCTTCCGCTTCCGCCTTCCTGGCAGCGTCCGCGTAGATCTTCTCGGTCTCGCCATAGGGGATGCAGAGCAAACCGTCGTCATCTCCGACGATCAGGTCGCCGGGATTGATCACCATGCCGTCGATTGCGACGGGCACATTGATTTCGCCCGGACCATCCTTGTAAGGCCCGCGATGGGTGACGCCGGCAGCGAAAACCGGAAACGTATTCTTCCTGACCCATCCGGAATCGCGAATGGCTCCGTCGACGACGACCCCGGCCACGCCGACAATCCTGGCATACGAGATCATCAATTCCCCGATCAGCGCGTTCGTCAGGTCTGCGCCGCCGTCGACGACGATCACGTCACCGGGCTCGGCAAGCATCAGCGCCTTGTGAACCATCAGGTTGTCCCCGGGGCGGACACGGACCGTCAGCGCGGCCCCTGCAAACGGTCCGCCGGCATGCATCGGCCGCAGCCTCGGCCCGGCCGCGAACATTCGTGACATGGCGTCGCTGATGGTTGCGACCGGCAGAGCCTGGAAATTTTCGATTGTCGCTGCATCGACCCGATGACGACGCTGCAGAATGCGAAATCCGACCGGCATTACAGATACCCTTCATCTGCTTGAGCTGCCTTTGCGTCACAGCCATGGCATGAGCGAAGCGTGAATAACGTTCTTGACGCCGCCTGCAAGGTTGCCGACGGAGCGAATGGCGAGGTCCGCATCCTTCAGCGGGAACCGGTGCGTGGTCATGATGTCGATGGGAAACCGCTCGGACGCAAGCTGGGCCAAAGCGAGTTCGCAAGACCGATAGGAGTGGCCCCTGGCGCTCTTGATCGTGATCCATTTGGTGGTCACCCGCTCCAGCGGGAAGTTCGGGAATTCTTTCATCTCCCCTTGCACCACCATGGTGCCGCCCTTGCGCTTGAGCGCTTCGACACCCAGCAATATCGGTATGGTGCCGGCGCCGGCCGTACAGTCGAGCGCAACATCCACACCCCTGCCTCCGGTGATCTCGCGGATCCGCGCGAGCGGGTCTTCTTTCTGCACGTCGATCACATGGTCCGCGCCGAGCTTCCTGGCAGCCTCTAGCCGCGCCGTGTCCTTCGAGGTGCCGGTGACAATAATGAGAGACGCCCCCGCCTGCTTGCATATCACCGTCTGCGACAGGCCTTGCTGCCCCGGCCCCTGGATCAGCACCGATGAATCGTAGCCGACGCCGCCATCGAACAGCGACCATTCGACTCCGTTGGCCATCGGCGTCACCAAGCCCGCGCGCTCGGGCGTCACGCCTTTCGGCACGTGATGGACGACGGCATTCCACGGCAAATAAACATACTGGGCGAAGCCGCCCCAGAGATGCGGCGCCCGTTCGGCCGATGTGTATCCGTAGCGGATGGATTCGGGATTGTTGCGCCAATCGGTATTCTCGCAATGCCGGTACTCGCCTTTGTGGCACCATTCGCATTTGCCGCAAGACACATAATGCTCGACGAACACCAGATCGCCTTCCTTGAAACCCTTGCGCCGGGTAAATTCCCGGCCCGCCTTGGCGATATAGCCGATATTCTCGTGCCCCATGATGACCGGCGCCGGCCCCGGCGGATGCTGATAGAGCTTCACGTCCGTGCCGCAAATGCCCGCAACCTCCACCCTCATCAACGCGGCATCGTCCGCGATCTCGGGCATCGGGTATTCGCGTAGTTCCATGCGACTCGGGCCGGTCCGCACCGCAGCAACTACTTTTTCATGCATTATCGCTCTCCTCGGGTGACGGCCGGCGGCGCGTTGCAGACGTCGCTCGTTTGTCTTGCACCGGGCGCCGGGCTTCGATCTATTCTCCACTCGTCATGATGAGATCGCTCAAGCGCAAATCCGAAAACGCGGAGGCGGCTGCAAGGCTGAAGGCGTGGACGCGGCATCGATTCTCGCTGACGCCCGAATGCGCCATTCTGGTCGCAGAAGTGACGTGTGGTCTTCCTGGCTGTCCGCCGATCGAGACCGTGATCGCGTTCTGGTCGTCAGACACGCGGCACTCCTTCAAGGTCTTCAAGCCATTGGCTGAAGTCGTCGAGGACGACTTGCCGCCGTCGTGGATGCGAGAGGCTCTCATGGACGACAACTCCGCCTATTGCTGCTAGTCGAAACGCGCCGGATTCATAACGAGCCACCGCTGCCGGCCTTCTTCAGCCGCGCGTCCAGCCGCGGATAGACCCTGCGCGCGTTGCCCTCGAATATCTTGTAACGCCCGGCATCACCGAGCCATGGAACCTGATCGATGTATCGTCTGGTGTCGTCGAAGTGATGGCCCGTTTCCGGATCGATCCCCTTCACCGCTCCAAGCATCTCGGAGGCGAACAGGATGTTGTCGACCGGGATCACCTTCGCCATCAGTTCCACGCCCGGAAGGTGATAGACGCAGGTATCAAAAAACACGTTCTTCAGAAGGTGCTCGCTCAACAGCGGCTTCTTCAGCTCCTGCGCGAGACCGCGGTAGCGCCCCCAATGAAACGGAACCGCGCCGCCTCCGTGCGGAATAACGAAACGCAGAGACGGGAAGTCTTTGAACAGATTGCCCTGCAAAAGCTGCATGAACGCGGTCGTGTCGCCATTGATGTAATGCGCTCCCGTATGATGAAAGTTCGGATTGCAGGATGACGACACATGAATCATGGCCGGCACGTCGAGGTCACACAGCTTCTCGTAGAGCGGATACCACTGCCGGTCGGTCAGCGGCGGATCGGTCCAGTATCCGCCCGACGGGTCGGGATTGAGGTTCACGCCGACGAAGCCGAATTCGCCGACGATGCGTTCAAGTTCCGGAATAGAATTCTTCGGCGGCGCTCCACGAAACTGCGGTAGCTGTCCCACCGGCGCGAAGTTGTCGGGGAACAGCTTGCAGATTCTGAAGATCAGGTCGTTCGAGATGCGCGTCCATTGCTGGCTGATCTCTTCGCTGCCGACGTGATGAGCCATGCCCGCCGCTCGCGGCGAAAACAGCGTCATATCGCTTCCACGCTCGCGCTGAAGGCGCAATTGCGGCTGCACCGACTCGCGCAGCCTGTCATCCGAAATGGCGAGATCGAGACTCGCCGGACGCCGCATCGGGTCGGCGAGACCGGCAAGCTGCTTGTCCCGGAACTGGTGCAAGACCGGCGGCTCGGTCGTGTAATGGCCGTGAATATCGATAATCACAGATGCGCCCCTTCGATCGCTGTGTGCAATGCGCTAGCGCTCAGCCCAGAGAATGTCATCGATTTTGCGCTCGCCTTTCGTGAGCTTCTGGTCGGCGGCAAAGGCGCAAAGCATCTGCATCGAGGCCCGATTGGGCTCGAGCCCGTAAGGCAATGCAGCTACGCCAGACGCACCGGAGAGCACGCGGGCATCGTCGAGGAGCCGCATCAGTTCCGCCCCGAGCCAGGGATGCCGCTCCAAGAGCTCTGTCCTGACCGTCACGACATGATTGACCGGAAACACGCCTGAACGCTCCGCCCAGTCCTGCGCCGCACGATCGGCATCGGGGATCACCGGCCTCACATTGCCGGGATCGGCGTTCCGCTCGCCCATGATTGCGGCGACCTCTCCCGCGTGAAGCAGTTCCCGTAAACTTCGGCCTGATGTATCCCGGATGACGTTGGCCGGGTCGCGATATTCCGCGACATGGGCATCTTCCAGCGTCACCCAGGTGATGCTGTCGAGGTCGACGTCGTACTGTGTCTTCAGAATTCCCCGGATCCAGACGCCGGTGGTCTGGGAATAGGCGCGCACCCCGACTTTCCTGTTTTCGAGACCCTTCGGTCCGCGAATCGGTGACGTCGCGAGACAAACAAGGTTCGCATGGTGAAGCCGGCGCCAGACCGGCGCCGGCAGCGCCGTCAGCGGCTTGCCGAATTCCCGCGCCAACAGGTGGGTGGTGAGCGCCATCTCGCTCACATCCATCGCGCCGTCCCGGACCATGGCCCTGAAGGCCTTGGGCAACGGGTCGCACTCGACAAACTCGAAAGCGATGCGTGGAGAGCTGACCGCGCCCGTCTTGAGCGGCATCACGTGAAGATGCTGACCCAGGCAGATTTTCAGACCGAGATGTTCGCTCAACGAGCACCTGTTTCGTATAGAGGAACGGTGTTCCTCACTGCTATGGTTTAGTATCGTGCAGGCAGGGATGCGTCAATGAGCAGAGGAACCTGAAAGAATCCGGATGTTTGAGCATCGCCGGCGCGGTGTTTTACAGAGCCCTGCACAGCCAGCATTGACCACGAGACCGGAGCCGGGTTATCATCTGTTCTGCTTTATGGAACGATGTTCCGTATAGAAGAACACCGACGGTTGGAAAAACGAAAATGACGGCGCGGAGTCATCGGAATGCTGCGTAAGGAACAAAATGATCTGCTCACGCAAACCGGGCCGGGCACCCCGATGGGGGAGATGTTCCGCCAATACTGGATTCCTGCTTTGCTGGCGGAAGAACTGCCCGAAAACGATTGCCCGCCGGTTCGCGTGAAGCTTCTGTCAGAACGGCTGCTGGCTGTCCGGGACAGTGATGGCCGATATGGCCTGATCGACGAATTCTGCGCGCATCGCGGCGTATCGCTCTGGTTTGGCCGCAACGAGGAAGCCGGCATCCGCTGCCCCTATCACGGGTGGAAATACGACGTGACCGGCCAGTGCGTGGAGGTTCCCTCGGAGCCGGAGGAGAGCGGCTTCTGCAAGAAAATCAAGCTGACGAACCACCCGCTGGTCAAGATCGGCGACATACTGTGGACTTATATGGGCAAGCCTGAACAGCAGCCTCCCCTTCCGGAGTGGGAGTTTGCGCTGGTGCCGCCCGAACAGACGTTTACGTCCAAGCGGTTTCAGGAGTGCAACTGGCTTCAGGCGATGGAGGGCGGCATCGACTCAAGCCACGTTTCGTTCCTGCATCGCGGCAACCTGAATTCGGACCCGCTGTTCAAGGGCGCAAAGGGCAATCAGTACAACCTGAAAGATTCGCAGCCGGTCTTTGAGGTCGTCGAGCAGCCTGGCGGCCTGTATATCGGCGCGCGCAGGAACGCCGAAGATGGCAAATATTACTGGCGCATCACACCCTGGGTCATGCCGAGTTTCACGATGGTTCCGCCGCGCGGCGACCATCCTGTCCACGGCCATTTCTGGATCCCGATCGACGACGAGAATTGCTGGGCCTGGAGCTTCGACTATCACCCCGTTCGTGCGCTCACGACGGATGAAAGAAATGCCATGAAGGACGGCAAGGGCATTCACGTCCGTTACACGCCGGGCACCTACCGTCCTCTCGCCAACAAGGACAACGACTATCTGATGGACCGCGCCGCGCAGAAGGCGGGCATCACCTATAGCGGGATTGAAGGTATCGCGATGCAGGATGCGTCCCTGCAGGAAAGCATGGGTCCGGTCGTCGACCGAACCAAGGAAAACCTGGTCTCGACCGACAACGGAATCATTATGGCCCGGCATCGCCTCCTGAAGGCCGTGCGCAACCTGCGGGAAAAAGGAACAACGCCTCCCGGGGTTGATCCTGCTCACCATCGGACCAGGTCCGCGGCGATTGTCCTGCCCCCGGATAAGGCCTTCAAGGATGCGGCGCGCGAAGACCTCACGGTCCGCCCTGGAATCCGGCACACATCGGTCTAGTCAAGGCAGATCTCATCTGGATTGAAAGCGAGATAACCGCTCGCTGGCCACCGCACGGTTTCACGGTTGAGCGTACGGTCCCAAAGAAGCGAGACCTACGCACGGAAATTGAAAACGGATGAAAAAAGTTGAACTCTGCAAGACAGATCATGTTCTCGAAGGGACGGCAATTCGAGTCGATACCGAGGGACTGACCTTGGCCGTGTACAATATCGCAGGCCAGTTCTATGTCACGGACGACAGCTGCACGCACGGGCCGGGGTCATTGTCCGAAGGCTATATTGACGGGCATATCGTCGAGTGCGACTTCCACAACGGACAGTTCGACATTCGTACCGGCGAAGTCGTGGCGCCGCCATGTCTCGTTCCCGTAAAGACCTATCAGGCCCTCGTCGAAGATGGGGTCGTCTTCATCAATCTCGGATAAAGGCGTCGGGTGAAGATGGGCCGCAATATTGTCGTCATTGGCGGAGGGCCGGCGGCGGTCCTTGCCGCGCTGGAAGCCAAGCGCGTCGACCCGGCGGCGGATGTCACGCTGGTCAGCGATGAAAGCTGCGAGCCCTATGAAAAGCCTCCGCTCTCGAAGGCCGTGCTCCTTGGAAAGGCAAAGGCCGAAGACGCTCTGATTGCCGGCCCGGCAGGGCTGGCACAGAGAGGCGTTGCATTGAGGCTCGGCACCCGCTGCACCGCGGTCGACCGCGTCTCGAAACGCATCGATACGACGGCTGGACCACTGCCCTACGACGCCCTGGTGATCGCGACCGGCTCGCGTGTTCGCGAGCTGCCGGCCTTTCCGAAAGGCGCGCCACATGTACATTATTTACGAACAGCGGAGGATGCGCGCACGCTGAAAGACGAGATTTCGCGTGGCGGACATTTGCTGGTGGTCGGTGCCGGACTGATCGGTCTTGAAGCTGCGGCGTCTGCAGCAATGCTTGGTCTTCATGTAACCGTAGTCGAAGCTGCCCCGCGGCTGATGTCGCGCACCTGCGACGATGACAGTGCGGCGCGGATCCGTGCCGAGCATGAGAAACATGGAGTTCAGTTCGAACTAGGACGCTCGGTGGTCCGTTCGGCCGCGCAGCCTGATGGAACGGTGGCGGTTGAGATCGACGACGGCAGGACGCTCGTGGCTCGGGCGGTCCTGATCGGTGTCGGAGTGTCGCCTGATGACGCGCTCGCTTCGGCGGCCGGGCTGGATGTGAATGACGGAATTCTCGTTGATGCAGAGTGTCGCACGTCAGATCCGAACATCTTTGCTGCGGGCGACGCGACGCGTCTGGTCAATTCGCATGATCCGCTCGGCACGGAGCGTCTGGAGAACTGGCGACACGCACAGGACCAAGGAGCTGTGGCTGGGCGCAACGCGGCCGGAAGCGCCGACAGATACACGCCGCTGCCATCTTACTGGAGCGAACAATACGACCTGTACATTCAGGGCGTCGGCCGACCGGTTCAGGACGCACAAAGAGTCAGCAGGACGCCGTCTGAGAAGAGTTCTGTGAGCTTTGAAGTCAACAGCGGCATCATCCATCATGCCATCGGCATCAACGCACAGAAGGACATGGCTGTCATTCGGCGGCTGATCGAGCGGCGCGTACCGGTGGATCCCGCCGCCCTGGCGGACCCCGCTCAGCCGTTGAACGCCATGCTGAAGTCCGCGCCGGCAAAGGCGTAAAGTAGCAGCACGGCGGACGATGCTTCGGCGGCCCGCTTGATAGGCATCTGCGGCGCCGCCATTAGGCTGACCGAACTCCGAGAATCGCTTTAACTTCGAGGTATTCCTCGAATCCAAACACGCCTTGTTCTCGGCCGTTCCCCGACTGCTTATATCCGCCGAATGGTGCACTCCGGTCAGCAGGCGCACCGTTGAGGTATATCCTGCCAGCTCGAATCTGTGAGCCAACACGCCTTGCATCATCCTGACTTGCGCCATGCACGTAGGCGGCGAGGCCAAATAGAGTATCGTTCGCTATCGCAATCGCTTCTTCTTCCGTTTCGTAGTTCTGGATCGACATGACCGGACCGAAGATCTCTTCTCTCGCTATGGTCATTTCCGAATTGACGTCGGAAAACAGCGTCGGACGCACGAAATAGCCTCGATTAAACTCGGGCGGTCGACCGGGGCCACCGCTGACAAGCGTCGCGCCTTCTTCTATGCCGCAGAGGATGTATCGCTGCACGCGATCGAATTGCGCCTTACTAACAACAGGACCGACCGTGACAAGAGGGTCCAGCGGATCCCCGAGTTTAGTCTCGTCGGTGATCCGTTTGGCCAATTGCACAGCATCGGCGTGCTGCGCGACGTGAACGAGCAGTCGCGTCGGCGCCTGGCACACCTGACCAGAGTTCGTGTAACATCGGGCGAGAGCTGCCGAAATCGCGGTCGTCAGATCTGCACTCGGCAACACGATGTAGGGCGATTTTCCGCCCAGCTCTTGAGTAACGCGCTTGACCGTGTCTGCCGCTGATTTGGCGACCTGAATGCCTGCGCGTGTCGACCCCGTGAACGAAACCATGTCCACGCCGGGATGTCTTGCGATCGCATCGCCGACCGATGGCCCATCGCCATTGACCAAATTAAATACCCCCTTGGGTACGCCAGCATCATGGAGAATCTCTGCGAGAATGAGAGCACTCAGAGGAGCAAGTTCGCTTGGCTTCAGAACAACGGTGCAACCAGCCGCCAAAGCCGGCGCAAGCTTGGATGCAATCTGATTCAACGGAAAATTCCATGGTGTGATCAATCCGCACACACCGATCGGCTCCCGCACGATCAGCGTATTGCCGACCATTCTTTCGAATTCATAATTCTTGAGCGTCGCGACCGCTTCATTGAAATGCTGAATCGCGTTTCCAGTTTGTGCTGAAGTAGAAAGCGAGATCGGCGCCCCCATCTCCGTCGTGATCACGCGCGCCAGTTCGTGTCTCCGCTTTTGGTATAGTTCGACGATGCGAAGCAGGAGGCTCATCCGCTCTTCCCTGCTCGTCGCAGAATAGGCGACGAAAGCGCGTCGTGCGGCGCCGACAGCGCGGTCAACGTCCGCCGCAGATCCGAGACTTATCCGCCCAGCAACTTCTTCCGTAGCCGGGTTGATTATATCAACACTTCGAGGGTCTGCAGGAGGCACCCACGCGCCATCGATATAGAAATTCATGTTATTGCCATTCATGATCGCAATCTGCACATCCGATCCATCACAACATCTCTTTGATCGCTTTAATGAGTGCGCGGTCCACGCGTATGAGACCACCCTCGGCAGGAAGATGCATTGCCTCACGTTCATGCTTGGGTACGTCACGCCCTTGAAGAATGATCGATCCGTCCGCGACGAGGTAGATCGGTGGCACTTTCTCCTCCTCATTCCCACGCCAGTTCAGCTCAATTCGAAACAGCATCCGCACCTCCGCTTCACTTGATCGACGATATCGCGCCGTGCGTGGATGACCGTCGGCGATTCTTGGCGCCGACGGCCGCTATTGCCGGATCAATTCGTTCAAACCGAAAGCGGTGCGGCGGCGACCGGCTCAAGCGGGAATTGACAGGGCGCTCCCCTCGATTACCGGCTCGCACGTTTACTCTGGCCCGCGGGGACACGCATCGACTGCTTGCAGATGACCGGTTGCGGCAGACCCCGTTGATCTGAGACTTGAATTAAGACCGGGAGATTGGAGTCCTGGCTCACTCTACTATCACTAGAGGTCACGCGAGGCGACTGCTCTCGCGTGACCGGACTGGCAAGTTCAGAGCTTGGCAGCCATTCACCTCTGCGCATGAATGGCTCCGCGGAGCATAATGGTTAGCACAATCGCTATTGAGGCTGGATATTGGCTGCTCGAACAGCCGCCTCAACGCGTCTCGTCTCTTCGGCCAGAACCTTCCGGAACTCTTCGGGCCGCGAGCCTGCCGCCTCGATCCCCGCAATCGCAAAACGTCGGATGACGTCCGGTTCTTTGGTGACTTCTATCACCTTGGAAGAGATGAGCGACAGCACATGTTCCGGCGTTCCGACTCTCGCAAAGATTCCTATCCTCGAAGCAAAATCGAAGCCCGTAATGAACTCGGCGATCGCAGGAACATCCGGCAACAGCCCTGAACGTTTCGCACCATTTCCGGCGAGGATAATAACTTGTTTGCCGTCAGCCGCCCCGCTTAACGAAGGATATGCCGAGAATAATGCTTCTACATGTCCCCCCAGCAACGCGGGAACGGACTGGCCCGTACCCCGGAAGGGCACATGCGCCATATCCAGTTTCTGATCGGCCTTCAAGGCTTCCATGGACAGGTGGTGTAACGTTCCGATCCCCGAAGATCCGTAATTTACCTTTCCAGGATTTGCCTTCACATAGTCGATGAATTCCTTGATCGATTTCACCGGGAGCTTAGGGTGGACGGCTAAAAACAGTGGCGCATGCGCCACCTGTGCGACGGTTATGAAGTCTTTCGGATCGTAAGCGAGCTGCTTATAGATAAAGGGGCTCGTCGAGAGAAACGAATTGTCGGTGATGATGAATTGGTAGCCATCTGCAGGTGCCGATGCGAGCGCCTGAGCGGCAATACCGCCCCCGCTACCTGGCCGGTTCTCGACGACAATAGTCTGCTTGAGCTTTGCTTCCAGTTGCGGTGCAATGATACGTGCAACTGTGTCCGGAAGCCCGCCGGCGGCGAATGGCACGATAAACCGAACGATTTGGTTCGGATACGCGTTCTGTGCGGATACCGATGAACAAGGGCTACTTGCCAGAAGCACGAAAGCGCATAGCGAAAAGACCCTGGCCAACCTCGTCCGCAGATCACAATTGAGCATTTCTTTCTCCCGTGTTGTTCTTAAGCAAAGTCATCGCATCACCGAGCCGCCATCGACGACGATGGTCTGACCAGTGACGAAGTCGCTGTCATTTGATGCCAAATAGGTTAAGGTGCCAATCAGATCGGCGGGCACCTGGTTACGTTTTAGCGCTCTACTTGAAACGGTGCCAGCATTGGCGGCACCGGTCCATTCCGGATCCGTCGCGACGGCCTCGCTCATGGTCAGGCCCGGCGCGACCGCATTGACGCATATATTGTAAGCACCCAGTTCGCGCGCCAACGAGCGAGTCATTGCCACAACCGCCCCCTTGGATGCCACATAGTGAAGCATGCTGGCAAAACCCTTGAAGACCGTCCCAGATGCGATGTTGATGATCTTTCCTGACCGCCTCTCGATCATCGCAGGCGCGACCGCCTTTGCGCACAGGAATGGCCCGCGCACATTGACTGCCATGACCCGATCCCACTCCTCGTTGTCGATTTCCCGGAAAGGCTTTTTCGCGAGGCCAGCGAAGAGGCCGGCGTTGTTCACCAGGATGTCTATCCGGCCAAATTCCCTGATCGTATCGGCAGCAGCGGCCTCCACGGACATCTGCGACGTCACATCTAGCTTTTGATAGATCGCACGACCGCCTGCGTCAGCAACGCGCTTGGCGACAGCGGTCCCATCGATGACATCTGCTACAACAACCTTCGCTCCTTCGGACGCCAAAGCCTCGCAGAAAGCCGCGCCAATGCCTCGCCCACCACCCGTCACGATGGCGACTTTATCGTTCAAACGGCCTTGCAAGGCGTTTTCTCCCATGCCGCTCAAGCTTTGCCAGGCGTGGCACTTACGAAGATATCATTACCCACGACCCGAACGTCGTAGCACTTCAGATCGACTGTTGCCGGTGCCGACAGGCATTTACCGCTAGCAATGTCGAACTTTGCCTGGTGCAAGGGGCATTCAATCGCGCATCCCTCCACGAAGCCTTGGGAAAGCAGCGCATACTCATGTGTACAGACATCGTCAATTGCGTAGATCTGGCCATTCAATCTGTATAATGCGATTGGCACATTTCCGAGCTTAGCCGGAAATGCCTCATCGTCCCGCAGTTGCGAAAGGTCGGCAATCTTGTGCCAACCATCGAACTCAGGCATGACGCCGCCACCCTACTCGGCAGCAACCACGCGTGATGCCGCTTGCTCTTCCTCGTACAAGCGTGAAATCACTCGTCGCGCCTGGATCACGCCCGTATCCGCATTGATATCGACCTGTGGCGGATTTGGTATCAGATCCAGGTTACGCTGCTGCGCCGAAAATACAGCGACATCCTCCAGAAACGCGGTTTCAATCTGCTTGAAAATCTTCTCGGTCGTTTCCTTGTTATCGACGTCGAAGTCGTGCGCCTGGCCCCAAAAGTAATGCGATGTCGTGTTTGTCTCGGGCGTGATCGCGTTCAGATTCCGCATGTTGATCCCGTTGACGCGTTTGCCTTCGGGCGCACCTGTTCCCGCCGGCGTTGCACCGACATCGAGACGGAGGAATGCCGGGGGCGTGAAGTCCACGATCTGCCAACGGTCGACATTTCCGGTGAACCCTCCGACCTTTTTGAAGGTAGGCGGAGGATCTTGGTCGATAATCCAGCGAGTTACGACGACGTTGTTCGGCGCCCGCGTCACTTTGACGACCGCGTGCTCAGCGAGCGCCGAATTGCCGATCGTCGACTCATGCACAAATGCGAGATGTGTAAGATCCATGAGGTTGTCGACGACAAGCTGCCAATTTGCCTGCACGTGCAGATACGAGCTCTTCGCGCCCCAGTTAGGATCATCCAGCCAATGAAAATCCGTAATGGTCGCAGGGTCGGCAAGCGCTGGATCTCCCATCCAAATCCAGAGCCACTTGTAACGCTCTACAACGGGATATGTTTTGACCTTGGCGTTCGGCGGGATCTGGTCTTGCCCAGGAATTCTAACGCAGCGACCATCGGACCCGAACTGAAGGCCGTGATAGTAGCACTGCAACCTGTCGCCCACCAATTTGCCCATCGACAGAGGCAAATGCCTGTGAGCGCAACGGTCCTCAAATGCGACTGGGGTGCCATCTTCCTTCCGAAAGAATACGATAGGTTCGTCCATGATCATGCGGGCTAGCGGCTTTCGGCCCACTTCGCTTTCAGAAGCCGCGACGTACCAATGATTTCGCAGGAACATCGGAGGGTTTCTCCACTTTTTCGAAACTTGGGGCTCTATAAACTGGAAACCTTATACTTTCATTTGGAAATAGCTGGCAATGGCAGAGAATCGTACGGACGCTTATTTTTGTTATTTTGCAGCGCAAAATATGTTTCAAACGGAATTTCCGCGGTCGTTCAAGCGTTGATTGCGGAGGGCGTCGAAATCAATCCTATGCGAGTGCGGATGCGATTGGGAGGCGGGAACGTCAGCCGGATCAAGGCGGTGATCGCTGGGATGCCACGGCGGGAGGCGCACCCCTCTCTCCCTCCGGACCTGCCGCCGCTCCTAACACGGGAGTTGCAGCGGGTGAGCGCCGAAGCCTCGCAGCGGACCCTGTCAGTCGTTGCCAGCTACCTGGCGAGTTCGCCCGCGCAATCGCCGGCCTCAGCACGGCAACGAAATGCAAGCCTGCGCAAGCACGTCGAAGCTCTCGAGAGCGCGGCCGTGGTCGCCTCGGAGCGGTTGGTCCAGGCCGAAGCTCAACGGGATGCGGCAGAGAGCGCCTTGAAACAGGTTACGGCTGAAAAGGCCGCTCTCGCAAAGAACTTGGCAAACCTGCAAGCTGCGCTGCGCAACGCGGAGAGTGATTTTCGCGCTGCACAACGCACAATCGATGGCTTCGAGCGCAATCGCCGAGAAGACCGCGACGAAATCCGAAGTTTGCAGAAACGGATCGAGGCCTTGGTTGGTGAGGTCGGCGCTCTGAGGGCGAAAGCACCTGCCGAACAACAAAAGGTCCGTTCGCGAGGCGTGAAGTCGCTCGTGTCACGCCCCCGTTGAGGTCGATCCGAAGAGACCCGAAGAAGGTGTCCGAAATTTGTATATATGTTTCGGACGCCTAGGCTTGCCTTCTGTCCGAAAAAATACTACAATTTTCGGACATGCCCAGCAACCCGCCCGATCTCAAGAAAACCATGCTCGACCGCATCCGTGCGGACGCGCCGCGCAAGGTATGGACCCCCAGTGACTTCGTCGATCTCGCCTCGCGGGACGCGGTCGACAAGACGCTGCAGCGGTTGACGAAGGTCGAAACGCTCAGGCGGATCGACCGCGGACTCTACGATCAGCCTGGTTTCAACAAGCTCACCCAGAAACCTAACCCGCCCGATCCGCGCTCGGTCATCGACGCCGTCGGACGACGCGACCAGACGCGGATGCTTGTCGATGGCATGACTGCGGCGAACGATCTGGGGCTGACTGACGCTGTCCCGGCCAAAATCGTGGTGCATACCGACGCCCGTCGTCGCGCGATCAAGCTCGGTAACGTGATGATCACCTTTCGCCCGACCGCAGCCAGCAAGCTGTTTTGGGCCGGGCGACCGGCAATGCGCGTTGTCCAAGCGCTTCATTGGCTGCGCGATCTCTTGGGTCGTGAAGGCGAGAGCGATCGGGTCAAGCGCAAGCTCGCCAAGCTTTTCGAGGATCCGACGACAGGGCCGCCGCTCAAAGCCGATCTCACTGCCGGCATGTCGGCTCTCCCGACATGGATGCGGGTATTTCTCAAACCGCTCATCGAAGGCGATGCCGGCATTGGTCGCCGGCACATTGACGATGATCGTGATCATGTTGGTCATGCTGGCGCAGATCATGATCGTCATCGACAAAGGGGTGACGGTGATGATGATCCGAGTCACCCTGCCGTTGCACGTCCGAAGCCGAAACCGCGCTCCACTCAGAAGAAACCAATCGCCAATCGCGGCGCAACCCGGAGGACGAAGCCGTGAATCCGGCTTTCGATGAGGTTCTCGCCGCCGGGGCGGACGCGATGCTGAGCGCCTTCGATACGACGGCGCTGCGCCTCGGCACGGCATCCCAGAATATCGAGAAGGACTTCTGGGTCTGCTGGACGCTGGACGCCTTGTTCAATGGCCTCAAAGAGGGAGGACCCCGCCTCCTCTTCAAGGGTGGGACCTCCCTATCCAAGGGATTTGGACTAATCAATCGCTTCTCCGAAGATATCGACGTCACGGTGTTTCGGGACGACATCGGCGAGCCGGCGACCATCGAGGAACTCGAAGCGCTAAGCGGCAAGAAACGCCGCGCGCGCCTCGATGCAATCAAGGACGCATGCCAAGCCTACATCACCGGCCCGCTGCGCGCCGAGTTGACGGCGATCCTACAGGACCGGCTCCAGGCTGCCGGCCTAGATGCCGGCGCGGCACGAGTGGAAGCCGACGACACTGATCCCGACGGGCAGACACTGCTGATCTGGTATCCCGCGGCGACACCGCGCTCGGACTATGTGCGGGCGGCGATCAAGATCGAGTCGGGCGCGAAGTCCGCGCTTGATCCGAACAGCGAAGTGCCTATCAAGCCTTATGTTGATGATGATCTGCCGGCGCTCGACCTGACCGTGCCGGCCGTGCGCACAGTCGATCCCGAACGCACCTTCTGGGACAAGGTCGTTATCCTCCACGGGCTGCGACGCTGGTTCGACAAGCGTGGCGAGCTGCGCGGAGGCGGCCAACGCGTGTCCCGTCACTATTATGACCTGCACAAGCTCGCCGCAACGCCGGTTGGCACCGCCGCTCTCGCGGAGACGGAGCTCGGCGCGGACTGCGTTGCGCATGCCCGGATGTTCTTCAATCGACCGGACTTTGATCTCGCAACTGCTGCGCCCGGTTCGTTCGCGCTCGCCCCGCATGACGCGATGATCGAGCAGTTGCGAGCCGACTATAGGGCCATGCAGGGCATGATTTTCGGCGAACCACCAGACTTTGAGGCAGTGCTTGCCAGCATCAGCTCGCTCGAAGCGCGCCTAAACAAAGCGGCGTGAGTGAACGCGGAGATGAAACAGCCGGAAGAAGTTCAGGACTGAGGCAAGAGGCTGGCGCGTACTGCGAGCAACATGACACTCGAGACGAGGTGCATCATCCAAAATAGCCCGATCGGCTTTGTTGCTCCTGCCGCAGCGTCTGCAATGCTACCTTATTTGAGGTCGCATCAAATCTCTCGATAAAATGCGCGCGGTCCACAGCCTCAAGAATCTCATTCGACTGCGCTTCCTCTTCAAGAAAGCTGCGCAGACGCTGTCGCACTGTCGCGCTTTCGCGATGGATGTGCCGGTTAGTCAGAAGGTCGCGGGCCGCAGCCGACTGAGTAGCCTCAGCGAGACGCTGCGGCGCGAAAACGGGATCGCGCCGTTCAGCACTTCGAGCAATCAGGATCGTGCGAATACACCACAGCGCACGCTTGGTCAGCAGAGTTGAGTTGAGTTCGTCACCGAACCGGACCAGATACATCCCGAGATCTCTGGCTCGATCAATCTCGTCTTGATAGCTCGACCGGAATTGGAAAGCGGATTGAAGCTTCGTGAGGTAGTCGTCTGGATCGATGAGGGGCTTCGCTTCCCGGGCCAAGTGGCAGACGAACAGGTCGCCGTCGCGCGCATCCTGTTCCAGTTGATGCCATGGATACAAAAACAGCGAAAGATGACCGACAGAGACATGACGGGTGTCCTCGCCGTGACTCACCATAAGAAGATCGGTATCGGACCCTTCAGAGTGATCGGCACGCGCGAGGCTTCCGAACAGCAGTGTTGCGACTACGACCATGGCGGAGGACATTGCTCAAGAGGCAGGGGCAGATATGGCGGTCTGCGTTGAATCATGCCGAAGATCCGGAAGATGACGTTCTTGCGAGAGCCTCAATCGACATCTTTCGCGACAGTGCGCGAGCCTGAGTCACTTCGTCTCTGTTCTGTAAAATGAGCTGCTGTTTTTCTGGCTTCAAGATTCCGGGTTCAACGTCCAGGTTGTATTCACTCATGAGATAGAAACTGAGACTGAGACGGCAGGGCCGAATGAGGCGGCCATCTATCATGCCGTGTTCGGCGGCGACGGCGGCTTGGCGCTCCGGGCTTAGGCTCGGGTTCGGCACGATGACAAGATTGATGATGTGAACCCATTCGAAATCCAGCGCCGGGTCGACCAATGCCGGCCGATGATCGGTCACGGATGCGATTCTATTGAGGTTGTAGTCTCGAAAATCATTGTGATCGCGCGACCAGGAGCGGATGTACCAGCGACCACCACTGTGTGAGAGCGCGTGAGGCGCAATCGCCCGCGACGGCTGCATAGAGCCTGTTAGTGACGCATATTCGATGTCGATCTCAGATTTTTTGCGGATAGCGTCGAGCACACGTAAGAGCACGGTCGGATCGGTGGGGCGCCGACCTAACGTCAACACTTCGACCGGCGGGATGGTGTCAAACCAAGTGTCCTCCGTCCGCATCCAACGATTCTCGATCGCAACCAGTTGCAGCAGGTAGCGCTCGATCGTCTCGCCGATGAAGGCGGGCGAAAACGCCTCTGTGCGGATGTACGCCTTTTCCGCCCGGTCGTAATGCAGGTTTCGGCCAGCCAGCTTCTCGTATTGAGCGATGTCGGCCGACGCCTGCTGTGGGGAGATGCCGAACGTGTCTGCCAGGTCGCTTCGATTGAAGCGACCGTCCCAAAAGAGGCGGAAATCGATGAACTCGAGACGTCGGCGGACCCCCCAGCGCAGTTGCTCGCCACCGTCGCCCATACGCCGTCCTCCAAAAAACCCGATTCTCCCTCGATAGTCACGTCTAGTTACTTGACGAGATCGAACCGCATTCCCATATCTTATGGATGGACGCGGGGGCAGGCAACCTCGTCCGACAGAGACGAGGTCGTCTGGATGGGAACATTTGAAGAACATCAACAGGTTGAGCGCCCCTTTCGCGTTCTGAGCCTCGATGGCGGTGGAATGCGCGGCATATACACCGGCGCGTTCCTGTCGCGGCTAACGGACCAGTTCGCCCGGCTCAGAGGTGAGTCGGCCCTCGATCTCGGTCTGGGATTCGACCTGATCACCGGCACGAGCACCGGCGCGATCGTCGGGTGCGCTCTCGCGGTCGGCCGACCCATGTCCGAGGTGGTGGCGCTTTACCGCGAACACGGGCCGAAGATCTTTCCACACCGGATCGCCGGGAAGGGCAGCGCAATCTATCGCGCTACGCAGGGCAGTCGGTTCGTGCGCGAGGGCGACAAAGCGCTTCGCGATGCGCTGCAAGGTGTCCTCGGCGATGTGACGATGCTCGACGTTTTCGACGGGCGCGGCATCTCCCTGTCAATTCCCGCCGTGCTGATGAGCCAACACCGCGCATGGGTGTTCAAGAAGACGCCGAAGAGCGGCGTCCGCGATGATCGTTACCCGCTGGTGGATGTGTGCATGGCGACCAGCGCCGCGCCGATCTATCGCTCGCTTGCGGCTATCGACGATCCGAACACGCCGGGTGGGCCACAGCAAGTGTTCGCGGACGGAGGTCTCTGGGCCAACAACCCCATCATGGTCGGGCTCGTCGATGCGCTGACGATCGCGGCGCCGGACCGCGCGATTGAGATATTCTCATTGGGGACCTGTCCGCGCCCCGAAGGAGATCATCTCGACGCGGAAAGCGCCCATCGATCGATGTTGGATTGGACGCTCGGCGCAGACGTCGCGCCGCTCAGCATCTCGGCACAGGAGTTCGCCTTCGATCACATGGCGCGGCTTTTGGCGAATGCCATCAGCAATTGTGGGCGCTCCATACGAAGGGTGCGGTTCCCCAACAAGCCGGTCCCGGCAAGCATGATGCCTTACTTGGCGCTCGACGACACGCGGCCGGAGGCAATGGATCGCCTGATCGGGCAGGCGCACACCGATGCCGACCTGACCAAAAGCTCCTGCGACGACGCAAATAGCGAGGATGGTCGGATGATCCGCCGTCTCATGACTGAACTTCCGGCGATGCCGGCCACAGGAGCGGTCTGGGACCGCCCCCACAGCCTCTGACCAGAAAGGATAGGCGATGTTCGACTGCTCCAAGGACGTTCGTGCATATCATGATCAGGAAGTAACCCTGCCGAAGAGCGAGCAGGACGCGATGCGCGACCGGCGCAACGCCAACCGCACCCGGCTCCGCAACGGGCTTGCTGAAGCGGACAAGCCTGCGCCGCTCGAGTTCGTCAAGCAGGGCAGCTACGCCATGAAGACGATGACCCGGGATCCGAACAACGACTACGACATCGACGACGGTGTCTACTTTCGGAAGGAGGATTTGGTCGGCGATCGCGGAGCCGAGATGACCTCGCTTCAGGCGCGTCAGATGGTCCGCGACGCCGTCGATGACGGTAAGTTCAAGACGCCGCCCGAGGTCCGGTCGAATTGCGTGCGGGTCTTCTACGAAAAGGGTTATCACGTTGACCTGCCGGTCTATCGGCGCGTGGTGACATCAACCGTCTTCGGCGACGAAATCCACTACGAGCTAGCGGCGAGCAGTGGGTGGAAGCGATCCGACGCACGGAACGTGTCGGACTGGTACGAGGACGAACGGGCGAAGTCGGCTGATGGCGTTCAGCTCCGCCGGATAAATCGCGACCTCAAGAAATATGCACGTAGCCGCGAAAGCTGGCGGGACGGCGTCCTGAGCGGCTTCGGCATCTCCGTGCTCACGACCGAGCGATTCCGCCACAACGACCGGGAGGACCAGGCGCTTTACGATACGATGGTCGCAATCCGTGATCGGCTCAAATACGATCTCCAAATCGCCCACCCCGTCACCCCCGGCGACTATATCACCAGCGGGCCTGACGACGCTCGGGCACGTTGCTTTCGCGAGAAGCTGACCGAGGCGATCGACACCTTGCAGCCTCTGTTTGAGGCCGACTGCACGCGCGAGCGTGCGCTGAAGTGCTGGGACAAAGTCTTCGCGACCACCTTCTTCAGCGAGAGACTTGAGGAAGAGCAGCGCGCCGCGATCGCGACCCCGGCGATCATCACGTCGGCGGGCCTGCTTTCGCAGACCGCGGCTGCGGCCGCCGCTGTCAGCAGCGCCGGCGGCGGTCGGCATGCTTAAGAAGGTGCTCCCGCTCCATTGGCGACAGGCTGCGCTAAGCCTTGAAGCAAAGCTGCGTGAGCTAACGGGTCAGGCGCCCGAACGCTTGGATCGGGCGACGATTGACACCTGCTATCCTTCGCGTCGCTGGGTCGCCGCTTGGCGAGTCAGCGTGGTGTTTTCTGACGGCGTGACGCGCCGCATCGATGTGGTTGCGACGGCGTCCTTTCCGACCGTCCCGGTCAGGACCGCGCTCGTTGATCATCCCGATTTCATGACATGGCCGCACGTCGAGAGTGACGGCACTCTTTGTCTGCTGCCGAACCTGGCCGAATGTGATCCCGATGATCCCTCGGCCGTCGCCGCAAACCTGCTTCACCGCTCGATTAGACTGATCGAGGAATTGCTCGAAGGCTCGATCATCGAGCGCGACTTCCGCGAGGAGTTTCTGACCTACTGGGCCTACAAGGCGCATTTGAAAGGAACAGACTTCTTCAGCTTGATCGCGCCTGCGCCGCCGTCGAGGCTTGTGCAGGTCTGGAGGGGAAAAGGGTTAGAAGTCGTCGGCGAGGATGCCGCGTCACTTGCACAGTGGGTGCGCCGCCGCTTCGGCGGCAGTGTGGATACCAAGACCGAGGTCGCGGCCTTCATCTGGCTTGGTGAGCCGCTGCTTCCGGCTGCCTATCCCGAGACTTCTTCAGACCTCCTGGCGTTGGCCGCCGCGATCGGGGATGAATCAAGAGCGGTGCTCGAGGACGCTGCCGTGGGCGAGCCCGATTACCTCGTCGCTCTTCTGGGAGCGACTGGCCGCGGTGGGGCCGCCTTGATCGGCGTGAAGGCGCCTAATCCGAAGTGCCTAAAGGAGCACGTCCGATCGGCGGCTGAGCCTTTGTCAAAAGGCTTTAGACGCGGCCACACACCGAGGGCGGTTCTGCTCAGCCGCTTCTTCGGGACCACCCCCGTTGTCAGAACCTCGGTGCAACGCGCCGATGCAAATTGGATCCATGGCCGAGATCGCGACCCACGGACGGAGCTCTTGCTTCAGGCTACTGTTGTCTTGGTGGGATGTGGATCCGTTGGTGCCCCGATCGCTGTCGCGTTGGCGCAAGCTGGCGCGGGTCGGCTCGTTCTGGTCGATTACGATACACTCAGTTGGCCGAACGTTGGCCGGCACCCTCTGGGCGCGGCCGCGGTCGGGCGCAATAAGGCCGAGGCGTTGGCCGAGCGCCTGCAGGCTGACTTTCCCCACCTTGCAATCGAGCACCGCGATTGCGACCTGCATCACCTGCTTCATACCGAACAAGATCTTATGGTGGCGGCTGACTTGATCGTTTCAGCAACAGGAAGCTGGGCAGCCGAGTCCGCTCTTAATCGCTGGCATGTTGCACAGGAACGAGCTCGGCCAATCGTATATGGCTGGACCGAGGCGCATGCTTGCGCCGGACACGGTGTGGCCATCGTGAAAGAGGGCGGCTGCCTGCAATGCCAGATCGGCCGAACGGGCGCGCCGTCATTCAAAGTGGTGGAATGGCCGGAAGGAGGAGACGCCAATCAGGAAGAGCCGGCGTGCGGCGCTCACTATCAGCCGTATGGTCCGATCGAACTCAATTACGTAACCGCGATGATCAGCGAACTAGCCCTAGATTGCTTGCTTCATCCGCCATCGCACTCTTCCACACGGGTATTCGTTGCATCGCAAGATCGCATCGCGAGTCTCGGTGGGCGCTTTAGCGAGGCGTGGCTATCGAGCTACGGTGAGAGGGATGCCGACGTAAGGACCGTCGATCGACCGTGGTCGCGAACGGAATGTGCCGCGTGCCGAGGCGACCGAGCGGACGATCAGCGTCTGATGTAGTAGGAGGCGACTACACCGTGACGGAGCGCCCTCGCCCGAATCCCGTGGAATATCTCGCGGTGGCGAGAGGCCTCACGATCTCGCATCATTATCCTTCGACTTCTTGCTTGTGTTAGCAATACGCGACCAGAATCCATCTATGGGCAATCACGAAATACGTGTATTTTCAATGTTTAGGCTGTCGAATCGCGTGTGTCGCGCGATTGAGGATTAGACTGTGCTTCGGGACCGGGAGCTGATCCACCGGAGCGTCAGTATGCGCAGGCGACCGATCGTGGATATCAAATTCTTCCGGCCAGAAGGCCCGCAACCCACAGAAAAGGTCGGTCTCGAAGAGATTCGCCTTGCTCTTCCACGCCAATGGAAGGGGTTCGCGAATTTCGTGATGCGGCAACCCAACAAGCGCGGTCAGGACCGAGAGATAGATCTGGTCATCGTGGCGCCGGACAGACTGATCTTGGTCGACCTCAAACATCTCCGTGGCCGAATCGAGAACCGCGGAGGGTTCTGGTACCGGGGCGAAGAAAATCAGGGCTCCTCTCCCGCACACAAGATTCGCGACAATGCGAAGATCTTGGCCTCACTCATCCGCGCGGAAGTACCGCAGCTTCCTGCGGTGCCACCCGTGGAAAGCGTCGTCGTCCTCACGCACCCTCTCTCCGATCCGAGCGGTCTCGATCGGGTCGAGCGTGATCGCACGTTCAAGCTCGCCGACTTCGTTCGCATTTCTAACGGCGCGCAATTCCACGCGATGTTCAGCTCGGCAAGCAAGTTCAGCTCGTCTCAGCCGCTCACAGCGGCGCCGGCGCTGCCCGCCTTGCAGAAATTCTTCAGCAATGGACGGCTGTTCGAACCCAGGAAAGCTCAATTTCATGGCTTCATTCCGCAAGGCGAGCCGGACTTCAAGCATCGCCTCTATTTGGAATATGCGTGCCATCAGCCGACGGATACGAACTACACGGGCCTGCTTCGCCTCTGGGACTTCAGCATCGACCCGGACTTTTTGGTCGAGGAAGACAGGCGGCCAATCGCCGAGCGTGAGCGCGCCATCCTGGGCCACATCCGAGCACACGACCCGGGCTTCTATCAGAACTACCTTCTTCAATCCGTTCGATACGACTCTGAATTCACGCTGCGCTACTCCGAGGTCTTCGACAAGCTTCCTGATCTCGAACGCTTAACGCGATTCTCGGCCGTCATCGACGATCTCTCGCTGGAGCGCAGGATCGAGCTGGCGACGCTGTTTCTCGATCGCATCGCGAGCCTGCACCGCCTTCGAGTCGCGCATCGCGATCTCGACCGTCATTCCATCTGGATCGATGATCGCCGCAGCAAAGTCGTGCTGTCCTCCTTTGGCGCCGCCCATTTTCCGGAGCGCAAATCCATTGGGGCATCACGGTCGAAGCTCATGGCCGGGGGCCATCGTGTACCCGAAGACATTGGGGAGGGCAGCGAAGGAACACCTTTTCATCAAGATGTCTTCCTTGCCGGCGCCGTAGTCTGGAACCTGTTGACGGGAAAGCGTCTACCCGTTGTCGACTCAGTCCCGGTCTGGACATCCGGCACGTTGGCGACTGCCGACGGCCTGCCCGATCTCTTTGCGTCCTGGTTTGACCGCTGCCTTCAATTGGAGGCGCGCGCTCGCTTTGCCGACGGCGTCGAAGCCGCTGACGCTTTCGCTGAGTTGGTTCGGAAAACGGAAAAGGTTTCACTCGAGAAGCAACTCGAACGTTATCGCCAGGACATCGATCCGATCTCTGACTATCCGCCCACCGAATGGATCACGCAGAAGCCGTGTCGAGTCTATCGTTCGCGAAAAAACGACACCGACTACTTCGTCAAGAGCTGGCCAGAACGGTCTCTCGGCGAGCGCCGCAAGACGGCCGCGCGGCTGATTGAATTCTTTGGCAAGGCCGACGTTCTCCGCCTTACGGCGGTCGATTGGCTCCCCAAAACTGAGCTGTCGTGCCTGTGCACGGATGGGCTGCTTCTGGTCCAGGAATGGATCGACGGCAGGCCTCTCGCGCAGTCCGATACTAGTCAATGGCCCGCATCGGATCTTCGATCCTTCGTGATCGATTTGATCATCGCCATCGACGAGCTCCACGAACTCGGGCAAGCGCATGGCGATCTCACGCCGACGAACATCGTCGTCCGAACTAGCGAGGGGCGGATCCAGCCCGTGCTGGTCGATGTCGTCGATTTCACGTCAGACGAGAACGGAAAAAAGACGCCTGCGTACTGCCCGCCTGATGATACCGACATACGCGTGCGGGATCGTTACGCAGTTGGGCAGATCGTGCTTGAGCTGGCCGACAAGTGCGATGACACCGATACAAAAGCAGCCTTGCTGGCCGGCGTGGCGAAATGCGGTGAGGGTGCCGCTCCGTGGATCACTCTAAAGCCTTTGAAAGACGCGCTTGCGCCGCCCAAGACGCAGCCGCTGGGCGGCACCTTTGAACTCACGATCGAGACAGCCCGCGCCGCCTTCGAGGGACAGATGCTGTCCGACAACGGCTTGTTCCACCTCGTTAAGCTGAAGGGCAAAAGCTCAATCGACATTTACGGGTTCGACCAGCACGTTACGATCGATCTGGACGACAAAGACTTCAAGCCGCGGCATGCTATCGCGCATAAGGCGGACCTACGCGGCGCATCTTGGGCGCAGCGATGGCGGTCTTTTTCGTTCAGGGGCAGCGTGAGTGTTCAGCGCTCGACAAAAGCCCGGTTCTCAGGCTTCGACCCGCTCGCTGCGGTGCTCAGGGAAATGGCTGCGCCCGCTGCTCAAGGCGCTGCGCCGCAGCCGGCCGTCGCGACCGCGAAGGCGGCGACACGCGAACAGTTCCCCGTCGCCCGCTTTTGGCAAGAGACGATCACCATCGAGCAGGAAATCACTCCGGAAATCGACTTGGCGGACGACCCCAAGTTTGACGAGAGTGACCGAACATTGACGATATCGGCGTCGACTGACGTGTTGTCCGAGCTAGAGCCAGCCGACGGACAGCCCATCGGAGTGACCTGGAACGGCTACAAGATTGGCGATCTCGATCTTGCGCGCTCGCGCGGGACGACGTTGTTGATCAGGAACGTCAGGGGACACCGCGGTTTACGCTCTGGAGCCACTCTCCGCCTTCAGACCTCGGATGACTTCACCAGCTTCCAACGGCGGTCTCGGGCGGTGTCGCGAATACTCGAAGGCCGCGCGCAGGTAAGAGATCTGATCGGCTACTTCGATCCGCAAAACACTGCAGCACCGAAGGATGTCGGCGGGGAAGTCGGCGATGAAGACATCGCTCCCTACCGGCTCAACGACGACCAGGCCGGCGCTCTGAAACACCTCTGGAAGTTTGGACCGGTAGGTCTGCTTCAAGGCCCGCCTGGCACCGGCAAGACGCTATTTATAGCGTCTCTCGTGCACTACGCACTCACCCATGCCCGCATGCGAAATGTACTTGTACTGTCGCAATCGAACGAGGCAGTAAACACCGCGGCCGAGCGCATCCTGCAAGTGTCGGAGCGTCTGGGAGGTGACATTTCCCCGCTTCGGGTTGGGTACCATGAGAAAATATCACCTGCGCTGCGCCAGTATCACGCGCGAGCGATTCAAGATCGATATCGAGAGCTCTTCCGCGCCGGCATGAAGGAGCGAGTCGGCTGGGCAGCCGGACGGCTTGGCCTGGATCGGAACTACGTGTCCGAAGCGATCGAGGTTGAAGCCGTGTTTGGCTCTCTCTTTCATCAAATCGAGCTTTGTGAGGCCGATATCGCCAGCGACATTGGGCCAGATGTCGTCGCCGCCGCGCGAGAGCGCCTCGCCCAACTGAAGGATGTGTGGAGCACTGCGCTCAAAGAAAGAGGACTAATCGAGGGCGACGAACCGCGCAGCACACTGGAACAACTGCGAGACGATCTGGCTTCGCGCCACGCGGTCAACGATCCTGATGCGCGACGGCGCCTGCTTCGCCTGTTGAGCTTGGCGAATGAATGGACTTCGGTTCTAGGCATTCGCCACAGAAGCCTTGAAGAGCTTCTCGCCCGCAGCCGGAACCTGATCTGCGGGACTTGTGTCGGCATCGGCCGACCTGGCATTCAACTCGATCGGAACGCATTTGACCTTGTGATCATCGACGAGGCAGCACGTTGCACACCGAGCGAACTCGCTGTGGGCATGCAGTCGGGGCGCCGCATTCTTCTCGTCGGAGACCACCGCCAGCTCCCGCCGCTCTACGATCATGATTTGCTCAACGCCATCGGGCCGCGGCTGGGTAACCTCCCACGGAAGGAGCTGCAGCGGAGCGACTTCGAGCGCGCCTTTCATTCTGACTACGGTCGTGCGGTCGCCCGAAGTCTGCGAAAGCAGTACAGAATGGCTCCAAAGATCTGCACCGTGGTGGCCGACGCGTTCTACAAGGGCCAAGAGCTAACGCCTGAGCGCGGGCCGCCGCCGGAACACTATCGGCTCTTGCCCAGACCGCTCGATGACGAATTGACGTGGATCGATACAGGTCACTCCAGATCGGGGCGCCGGGAAGCAGCAGTCGGAAGCAGCTACGTGAACCGGCGCGAAGCAAATGCCGTGATGGCCTTGTTGCGGGTTATCGCGTCAACACCCGCGTTCCTCGATGCGGCGAAGGCTGACGTCAAAAAGGACGAACCGCTGATCGGTGTCATCTGCATGTACGGACCTCAGGCCGCCTTGATTGAGGAACAATTCGTCACATCAGGACTGCCAGAGGCGTTTCGGGATCTGGTGAAGATCGACACCGTCGACTCCTATCAAGGGAAGGAGAACCGGATCGTCATCGTGTCGCTGGTGCGAAGCAATCCGGAATACAACATGGGCTTTTTGCGCACCGAAAACCGGATCAACGTTGCACTTTCGCGAGCCATGGAACGCTTGGTCATCGTCGGGTCCGCGCAGATGTTCAATGACAAGGATCATCCGCTCTCCCGGGTTCTGCAGACCCTGCGTCCCCAAGGCCGGGTTTTCCCCGATGACCGAATTAGGTGACGCATGGCAACAACTCCTCAAGATCACGGCGTCGAGGTCGATTCTGTATCGTTCCAAGTTCGCGCCCAGAAATTCCGGGTCGCGGCGATGATCATGAAGCGGACGCGAACTCCGGTCGCAACCGAATACGCAACGCGTCTGGTCCATCTCGTCAAAGGCATTCGCCTTGACGACATGGCAGGTTTCTTTGATTTCGAACCGAGCGAGACGAAGGTCCTTTTGGAGGACGTGCTCGGCACGGGTCTGGTCAGTGAGCGGAACGGCCAGCTCGTCCTTTCTGAACGCGGACAAGAAGCGCTATCACCGAGTACGGACACGTTGGATCTGTATGAGGTCGAGGACCTCGCCACAACTATCTCGTTCGATCTTGCGGCTTTCGCACCTGTTGAGGAAGGCAAGCTCAACCCGCGCGAAGCGCGAATCGTCGAAGAGCTCAAGCTGCCGGATCGGGAGAAAGCCGCAGCGGCCGCGAAGGCCGCTGAGGATGCCTTCGAGCTCCATTTCCACGAGTGGCGGCAAAGATACGGTCGGCGCGCGTGGGACGAAGAGACAAGGCTCCATTCAATCGATGACGTGCAGCCAATCGGGACTTTCCCCGCGGTCTTTCAAATCCCAGTCCGCTGGCGCTCGGGTGATATGGCGGCGGTCGAAGCAGACTTCTCGGAACTTGCGGGGAAAGGTCGCGCCGGCTCGCGGAATGCACTCATATCGGCGCTGAGCACGCGCTTGAAGGATTTCGCGGCGCCGTCCGATCACGCGGCCGCTTTCGAACTTGTCGGTGAACTTGACGGCGGCGTATTTCGGCGCGACGGGGTCCGTTCGACGCAAGATGTGTCGTCGTGGGCCGACTTATGCGGGAGCAACCAAGATCGCGCTCTTCCCCATCCGGCTGAACCAGGCTTGCGTCTTATCGGTTCGACCGCAACGACTGCCGTTCGCGCGGCTCTGCTCGATTGGACACAGAGCATTGGCGGCGCACAGACCGCGACCAAGGCACCTGTGTTCTGGCTTCCACCCGAAAGCCCTTCGTGGGGCCGCTCTCTGCCTTTCGCAAGTCTTGCCACGGCACTCTCTATTGCACACGCGTCCGACGATGGGACCGTGCTTTTGGCCCGAACGCGTGACGCGGCTGGCCCCGATAGATTCTGGTCGAAACTCTACGGACCGACGGCTTCGCTCTCGGCTGTATTTGATCGGTGTCTAGCGGTTCCCGCTACTGAGCTACCGAATGCACTGGAATTGATCGTGAAGCCGGGGTCTTGGGCCTTCGTTTTGGTGCATGCGCCTGATCCGGCAACCGGCTATCCGTTTCCGTTGGGCTACATCACGGCCGCGCGCGCCATCGTCGATCGGTTCTCATATGAGATCGCTGAGCTCGCTTCGAAAGCCGATGGCACGCGCGCCATAGCATGGCATCGAAGCAAAGAAGATGCCCACGCGGCGCTCGCCATGATCGATGAAGCCCTTGACATTGGGGTTGCGTAGCATCGGCTTGAGTAACAGCGACGACGGAGCCGTGTCTGGCCAAGGGACGCAAGTATTTTTGCTACGCGTCGCTCCGCTGTCTTACGATCATTGAAGAATACCGACGCACTCGGCCTTGCGCGTTCGACGTGAAGCCTCTCCACATCGCCGTACAGATGGCCCCCTTGTGTTGCCGCGATGCTACGGAGCTCGAGCAGCTCTCAAAGGTGTGTTCCCTATCTGACTCTTCCTTTGGAGAGTTGTGATTATCCCGGCGCTGTGGGTTTCCGGGCCGGTCAAAAAGCTTGGTTGAACTCCAGCTCCATTGTGACGGGCCGAAATGATGTGGAGGCACCATTAGCGACAAGGCCGACGATGAACACCTCTCTAAGCGGCAAGGCGCTCCGTTTCTTCGCTTCTTGCATCAACCTTGCCAGCGGCTTCGCGAAGGAAGCGCGCAAGCGCCGCCTTTCGGGATTCGCGATCGAGAGCGTAGGCCGTCTGCTTGAACTCGACACCGTCGAGTAACCCGTTGATGTAGCCGGAGATGGTGTCGGCCGCCATGATCAGCGCAGTGTCAAGCGTGTGAATGTATTTGCTCGTAACCGAGCCTTTGGAATGCCCGACCAAGGCCGCGATAGTGACCTCGGTGAACCCAAGGTCGTTCGCGATGCTTGCGAAGCTGTGTCGCAGTACGTGTGGCGTGATATCGGCAAGCGGTGTGTTCTCGAAAATCTTCTCCCAGTGATTGGGAAAGCTGCCGAACGCGTTGTCATCCTCCTGGCCGGGGAAGACATAGGTGCCGACAGCGTCGACCCTGCGATTTTCCAAGTATTCGACAACGGGCAAGCCGATCGGTCGGGTCGAGGCGCCTTCCTTGCTGTCGATCAGCCGGAGGCAACTTGCCTCTGTATCTGCCTCCACCCACCGCAACGTGATCATCTCGGTGCGGCGGCACCCAGTCAGAGCGATCTGGCGGATGATATCGACCGTCATTTGATACTTCTCGTTCCTGGCAGCGTTGCACAAAATATCCCCGAGCGTGCGATACTCTGCCTCGGTCAGTCGGCGATTGCGAATGTTGTCCTTCGGCTTTCGGATTCCATGGGCGGGATTGATTTCGATGATGCCGGCTTCGACAGCATAGGTGAGGATTCCGCCGAGAAGGCCGACAGTGCGCGTTGCTGTTCCCGCTCCGCCGCGCACAATGGCTTTTCCACGCAGCTTCTTTGTCTTGACGGAAACGCGAGTCTTGCCGGCCATGATGTCCTTCAAGACCTTGTTGATGTCGGCCTTGACGAGGTCCTTGACCCTCCGCGTACCGATCAGTGGAATAATATGGCGGTGGATGCGGCCTGTGTCGGTGACGATTGTCGTCGCCTTCTTTGGACGACCGCCTTTTCCGAGTATGAGACCCGCCTTCAGATCGTTCAGGTAGAGATCGCACAGTTCTTTGACCGTGATCGCCTTATGATCGAGTTGGCGCTCCTCGGCGGGATTGTCTCCTTGGGCGACTCTGCCCAACTGAATCTTCGCCTCTTTCCTTGCGAGCTCTGGCGTCCAGACACCATGCAAGCCGATGGTGTAGCGACGCGATCGGCCAGCGGATCTATATTGAATGACATAGCTGCATTTGCCGGACGCGAATACACGAAGGCCGAAGCCGGGCAGGTCATCGTCCCAGATGACGTAATCTTTCTCGCGAAACTCGGCAGCGTCGACCACTCTCTTGGTGAGCTTAGCCACGGCACTTCTCCGGCTTGATGCCCTTCGCTCGCGTAAGCACCACGTAAGCAATTGGAGCGAAATCAGAGCGTGCCGTAGGATACGCGCGGCGGGCACGAATTTCAATTTCATTAGCACTTTCAGTAAGATCGCGTAACATGGCGCGCCCTATCGTTTTTGAGCGTAGGGCGAGTTAAATTGCTCCGAAGGCAAAGGTCACACGTTCGAATCGTGTCGGGTGCGCCAATCAAGGCAGCCCCAATTCAGCTGAGCTGGAAAGCGTGCGGCGGTTTGGGCAGCGCCCGGCAGCCCCTGAAAAATCCGATGCGTCCCATCGCATCGCCATCGTGCCCGCGGCGCATTGCGTCCGCATTGCACATGGCAGGTGCGTGATTGCCGATACGCGCCGGGCGCTGGTACTCCGTGGGCCTCTTATCGTTTGCGAAGCCATCGCTCTGCGGAGAAGTCGTGCTGTGGTTCACACAGTGATGTCCCATTCAAAGAGCGGAAGAAGCCAGAAAGTCTATACTGCTAGTTGTTGCTCGGACTGATCACGCAACGTCCTACTGTCGTTCGGCCCTCCTCCTATCAATTGAGCCTCCAATCTAGGCCCGCTCGCACAACGTTCGTGGTGGGATCAATGGTGGTAATGGACGTGAAGCCATTTGAATCGTACCTCAAACTGTAGTCTCGAAACGCATAGCGCAAGTATTCAAGCCTCGCAGATAAGTTGGAACTGAATGCAAAAGACAGGCCACCACCCACCGCGTACCCCACCGCGACATCGCTTGCAGTACCGCCGAAGAACCGGGTGGCCTCAAAACCTTGGAGCGCAAGTCCTACGCTGCCAAAAAAGAGCCAGTCGTCAGCGGCAAAGCCAATCTTGCCGCGGACAGAGGACAGCCAATCAGCTGATGTCAGGTTTTCGTTCGTGAAAGAGGAATAAAATCCTGAACCCGGGTTGGAAATTGATACACTTCTCAAACTCGCAGCCTTCACTGAACCGACACTGAGATCAGCCTCAGGACCAAAAACGAATGCGCCAAGCTGCCATGCGTATCCGACTTGGAAGCCCGCCACAGCTCCGAGCACAGACGACGTGTCTGGGTGTATACGATAAAAGTCCCCATATGAAGAACTCGCTGTTGCGGTGGATGACCAATTGCCAAATCCCATTCCAGCGTGGAAGCCCATTGAAAAGCCTTCCCACCTCGGACGGAGAAATTGGTGCACTGGCGCCTTGTAATGGGCCATGTGTTCATCGTTGGGGGTTCCGTATGCAAAAGCTTCCCGTTCCGGACGCGCGACACGAGTCGCATCTTCTTCCGAAACGGACGGCTTTGCCTGGCGCGCGGCTACGCCCCGCGAGCCGCCTCCTTGTTTTTCGGATGTATCCAACTGCTTTCGAAGCTCCGCATTCTCGCGCTTGAGCGCTTCGAGCCGAACCCGCTTCTTCAGATTTTCATTTTCTCGCTCGAGAGCTGCAATCTCCTCATCAATGTTAGCTTGGACAGGCGCCGGCAAAGCCAGCAGGCCCGTAACAACCGCCGCGGAAATTTTGCCGATTAATCTCATCCTTTCCTCCTTCTCTATTAAAAATGCGAATTAGAACGACAAAACGAAGGAGCCCGGAAGGGCAACAACCAACATCGCATTGGATATCCCCAACTGGCGTCCAAATTTTCCAGTGGGTGGGCGAAGCGCCCGCATCCGGCAGCCCCTGAAAAATCCGATGCGTCCCATCGCATCGCCATCGTGCCCGCGGCATATCGCGTCCGCATTGCACATGGCGGGCGCGTGATTGCCGATACGCGCCGCGCGCTGGTATTGCGCGGACACATCGTATGCGGTCGCGCTCGATATCCCGCACGATGATGCGGGCCACCCGCGATTAACTCTGCCGAACCCGCTCCGTCAGAAAATTCCGCCGGGGGATGCAAATGTCCCGGCCGGGCCGTATAGTGCCGCCCATTGGGGACGCGACCGGCGCACCTGCGCCGCAAGCGGCGAACGTGATGCGTTCTTTATTTGCAAGCGTATTCGGTGCGCTCGTCGCCGGACTGGCGATAGCGGCCACGGCCGCATGCCCAGCCCATGCTCAGGCGCAGTTCGACGCCCGCTATACGCTCAGCATGTCGGGCATCGTCATCGGAAAACTGACATGGCGGACCCAGATCGGTGCCGCCGATTACACGACCTCGGCCAGCGGAGGCGTCAGCGGCTTCCTCAGCCTATTCGTCAAGGGGGAAGGCAACGTCACCGTCAAGGGTCAAATGAAGGATGGCCGTCCGCGGCCGCTGAGCTTCGTGTCGGCGGTGGAGCGCGAAGACGAAAAGGTCAACGTCCAGATCGCGTTCGATAACGCGCGCGTGGTCAGCCTCAAGGTCGAGGAGCCGCCGCATGAAAGCGACCGGGTCCCGATCGAACCGGCACACAAGACAGGCGTCATCGACCCGCTGTCGGCTTTTCTGATTCCGGGATCGTCCGACGATCCGATGGAGCGCGCGGGTTGCGAGCGGACGCTTGCGATGTTCGACGGCCGGCGGCGCTACGATCTCACGCTGTCATACAAGCGCACCGACACGATCAAGAACGACAGCGGCAAGCAGAGCATGGTGCTGGTCTGCGCGATCAAGTTCACGCCGATGTCCGGCCACCGGTCGTCCAGTCCTCTGGTCAAGTTCCTGGCGGAGGGACGCGAGATAGAAGTCTGGCTGGCACCGGTTACGGGCACGCGGATCCTGGCACCGGTGCGCCTGTCGGTCGCCAGTCTCGTCGGCAACATGGTGCTGCAGGCCACCCAGTTCGAGACCACGGCGCTCGCGGCGACCGGCAAATAGCGCGCTGCGGCTGCGCGCGCCGCTCTGTTAATGCATCCGCGGCGTTTTCAGGAAGGCGTTGCGATCGGCCGACTTCACCACGATGTCGAGGCTGCGTCCGTCTCGCACGAGAGTCAGCGGCACGTCGGCACCGGCGTGGCCCATCGACCAGATTTTCCGGAACAGGTCGGCGAGACTCTCGACCGGCTGTCCTTTGACCGCGATCACGATATCGCCGGTGTCGATCCTTGCACGCTGCGCCGGTCCGCGATTGGCAAGCCCCATCACCACGAGCCTGTCTTCGGTGTCGGCGACATACATGCCGAGCCACGGCCGTACCGGCCCCTTGCGGGTTCCGAACGTCAGCATGTCATCGAGAATGGGTTTCAAGAGATCGATGGGAACCACCATGTTGATGTCGCCGCCGTTATTGGCTTCGAGTTGAAGCGATCCGATACCCAGCAGTTCCCCGCTCTGTCCGATCAGCGCGGTTCCACCCCAGTTGGGATGCGACGGCGCAGTGAAGATCGCCTCGTCCAGCACATATTCCCAGTACCCGGCGAATTCCTGCTTGCCGACCACGCGAGCCGCAACCGATCGCTTGCGCCCGCCCGCACCGCCAAGAACCACATCGTCGCCGATCGCAACCGCGCTCGAATGGCCGAGCGGCAGCGCCGGCAGATCGACCCGGCCGAGAGCCTGAACGAGACCAAACCCGGTCTCCTGATCGTAGCCGATCGGGGTGCCTGCAACCGCGCGGCCGTCGGCAAGATGCAGCCAGATCTGGTCTGCCTCGGTGATCAGGTAGCCAATCGTCAGGACCAGCCCGCTATCGCGGATCAGGACGCCATGCCCGGCCCGCTCGGTGCCGAGCGTCTGTGCCGTGAATGCATCCTGCGGCATCGTAGCCCGCAATCCGACGACCGACTGCAGGGCGCGGTCCAGATCGTAGGCATAGTCTTCCGGCCGAGGCTGAACCGTCGCCGATATCTTTCCGTCTCCGATCGATGGCATTCGCCATTTTTCCCTTTGCGCCTACGATTGACTGCCGCCGGTGCCATAACGGACCGTGATGAACCAGCCCTCGGAGGCTTCCGTGACCCTTGCTCGCCATATCGAAGCTCTGCTGCAGGATCGCTTCGGCGAGGACGTGCCGGTCGATCCCTCATGGCCCGGCCTCGATAAGATCGAGCATATCGTGAAACATCGTGTCATCCGGCGCTATTCCACACAACCGCTGGATCCAAGGCTGGTCCGCCTGATTTGCGCATGCGCCATGACGGCCCCGTCCAAAAGCGACCTTCAGCAGCGCGATATCGTCATTGTCGAGGACGCCGCTGTCCGGCGCCAGATCGCCGATCTTATCCCGGATATGTCGTGGATCGGCCAGGCCCCGGCCTTCCTGGTTTTCCTCGCCAACGGGCGGCGTCTGCCGCAGATCGCGGACCTGCGCGGCAAGCCGTTCCCCAACAATCATTTCGACCTCATCTTCAATGCTGCGACCGATGCCGCCATCGCACTCGCAACCGCGGTCATCGCAGCGGAGGCGCTGGGTGTCGGAACCTGCCCGATCAGCGTGATCCGCGACCACGCGCCGCGGATCGGCGATCTGCTCGGCCTTCCCGAACGGGTCATCCCGTTTGCGGGACTATGCCTCGGATGGCCGGCTGACGATGGCCGCATGTCGCCGCGGTTGCCGCTGGCGCTGACAGTTCATCAAGACCGGTTTTCGGAGGACGAGAGCGCCGGCATGATCGAGGCCTATGACCGCCGCCGGGAGACATTGGCGCCCTATCGGGCGCAACGGGACGAGGGCTTATGGGGTCATGCCACCCAATATGGCTGGTCCGAGGAGAAGGCGCGGCATTATGCGCAACCGCAGCGGTCTGGCTTCGGCGCTTACATACGCAGCCGCGGCTTCTCGACCGAATGATCCGAGGCGATCACGAAAACGTTGGCCCGGCGCAGCATTTACTGCGCCTTCATGCTGCCCAATCTATCTCGCATAGACTAAGACCTGTCGGTTCGGGGGATTGCAGCAAGATGCGGCGTCTGGTTCTGGTGTCATCGCTCGCCACGCTCGGCCTTGCCTTGGCCGAGCCGGTGTGGGCGCAATACGGATATCCGCCGAGCGGCTATCGTGGTGCCGACCGCAATGGCGTGATCGCGGTTGACCCGGACGACGATGACGTCATGCGGCTGCCGCCGCCCGGGCCCGCGCTGGGCCGAAGCAATGGCTCGTCGATTTATGCGGAACCGCTGCCTCCGGCCGGTGAACGCGGCGCGTACCCTTATGATCTCCATCCCCGCGTAACCGCGCCGGCCGGTACCTTGCCGCCGCCGCCGGACCGCAATTACGCGACCACTTCTCCCGGCTATGGCGAGCCGCCGGCGGCCTCCTACAACCCGCCGCCCGGCGTCTATGCCCCGCCGCCTGCCTACGGAGGCCAGCCTCCGGCCTATGGCGCGCAGCCGCCCGCTGCCTATGGCGCCCCGTCCCCCGGAACCTATGCTCCGCCCGCAAGCGGTCCCTATGCAGCGCGTCCGGATGTTCCGCGGCCCCCGGCCGCGATTGACGGCGGGCAGCCGCCCTATCCCGGCCAGCCGCCCTATGTTGGTCAACAGCCCCTTCCCGGACAGCCGGGCCAGCCGGCCACCACAGGCTCGGTTCCGCCGGCAACCATTGCCGCGCTTCCGCCGGAAGACCAGCCGGAAACCGGCAAGCCGAAAGAACTGCCGCCGCAATTCCGGCGTCAGATCGTGAACTACCAGACCAAGCATCCGGCCGGCACGATCATCATCGATACACCCAGCACCTTCCTCTACTACGTGAATGGGGATGGAACCGCGATCCGCTATGGAATCGGTGTCGGCCGCGAAGGCTTTACCTGGGAGGGCACCGAGAAAATCACCCGGATGGCGGAATGGCCGGACTGGCATCCGCCGGCGGAAATGATCGAGCGTCAGCCCTATCTGCCGCGCTTCATGGCGGGCGGCGAAAGCAATCCGCTCGGCGCGCGCGCGCTCTATCTCGGAAAAACGATTTACCGGGTTCACGGTACCAACCAGCCGTCCACAATCGGGCAGTTCGTCTCGTCCGGCTGCATCCGCATGCTGAACGAAGACGTCATCGACCTCTACTCGCGGGTGAAGGTCGGCACCAAGGTTGTCGTGATCGGCGACGGCAAGGGCCCGCGCGCGTCGAACACAACTGCGGCGCGCTAGCAGGCGGCGGTAATTCGTTCCTCTGACGAGTGGCGTATTTCCCCTTATTTTTACGTGGCTTACCAAACTTTCGACCAAGTATTTGCATGACGCACCGACGCGAATCAGCAAAGATTCGCGCGTGCGATCGGCCGTTCGTTGCTGCTTGACGGTCATCGCGACCATGATGCCGCGCTCCGTGCTCCCGGTCTGTAGACTTTCTCAGGTCTGGCGTATCGCGCGCGGCGCCCATTCGGGCGCCACCGCTGAATTTGGTCGGATACGTCAATGCTTCCCGATCTTCGGATCGTCATCGCGGCCGTCTTCTCGACCTTCGTCCTCTCTGCGGGCGTTGGTTTCTACGCATCGTCACGGCTGATCGGCGAAACAAAAAAAGGCACCGACTCAATCTCGGCATTTGAAGAAACGCCGGTCAACCGCATCGCGCTGAGCTGGCCCGAGCCTGTGCGGCAACCCGAACCGCTCGCTCTCGACTTCGCCGTGACGGCGAAGGCGCTGCGCAATCCAGTCCGCGACATCACCGGCGAGCCGGCAGAGGCCGCTGCGGCGCCTCATCCGGTCCGTTCGACGGCGACCGAGCTCACGGCTCCGCGCGCGACCCCGTCCGAGATTGCTCCGGCGCAAACCGTAGCTGCAGCGTCGGCCCCGGTCGACAAGACAGCATTGCCCGCGATGACCGAGGCGCCAAAGCCGGCTCCGGAGCCGGAGATCCGCGTGGCTGTTCAATATCCGCCCGTGCAAGACCTTCCACCGGAGCTGCAGGCTCCGGTCGCGCCGCCACTGGCCGTTGCACCGCCTGCCGTGGACGCTCCCACAACCACCGGCTCGATCGCCGACGAGCCCAAGACTGACGAGCCCAAGACTGATGAGCCCAAGACTGCCGGCCCTGACCTGCGCGAGCTGCCGCCCGCCGCCTCAGAGCCGGAGCTCAGAATCGCGGGCCGGCCGGAGCCGGCCGATGCCGTTAGCGACGACAGACCCGCCATTGCGGACGTCCCGCTGCCGAAACCCGCACCAAAGCTCGCCGCGAAGAAAGCTGCACAAAAGAAAGCAAAGAAGGCGGCGAGACGGCCGTTCCGGCGCGCGACACCGGCCGTGACCGATCCCGTTCCGAACTTCTTCAGCTTCTTCAATTTGCAACAGCCGCGTTGAGCGGCCATTTCCGGGACTATCGGCAATCGCTGGCGTTTTCGCCGGTCCGTCTTACATCGGTGCATCACACCGAGACGAATGCCGCATGATCCCGCTCTCAATCCTCGATCTTTCGCCCGTGACCGCCGGAGGGTCCGCCGCGCAGTCGCTCCGCAACAGCATCGATCTTGCGCGCCATGCCGATACCCTGGGCTACCGCCGCTACTGGCTTGCGGAGCACCACAACCTCGCAAACATCGCAAGCTCCGCGCCCGACCTGATGATCGGGCAGATCGCCGCTGCGACACGAAACATGCGGGTCGGATCCGGCGGCGTAATGCTGCCCAATCATGCGCCGCTGACCGTTGCGGAACGCTTCAAGGTGCTGGAAGCGCTGTTTCCCGGCCGCATCGATCTCGGTATCGGCCGGGCGCCCGGCACGGATCATGTGACCTCGGTCGCGTTGCGGCGCCGCCAGGATATCCGCGACGAGGACGACTTCCTCGACCGCTTCCAGGAATTGCTTTTGCTGGAGAATAACGGTTACCCGAAGGATCATCCGTTCAGCAATGTGCGGGCGATGCCAAACGACGTACCGCTGCCGCCGATTTTCCTGCTCGGTTCGAGCGATTACAGTGCGCAGCTCGCCGCACAGATCGGCGCCGGCTTTTCGTTCGCACATCATTTCGCGGGACACGATGCGGCGCATGCGATGCGGCTCTATCGCGAGCGGTTCAAGCCATCGCAATTCCTGCAGAAGCCACTGGCAATACTCGCGACTGCGGCCGTGGTTGCCGAAACGGCCGATGAGGCCGAGCGGCTTGCCTCCACCGTCGATCTCAATTTCGTGCGCCGCGCAAAGGGCGTCTACGCGCCACTGGAAAGCCCCGAGGTGGCGACCGCTTATGACTATTCCCCGATCGATCGCGAGCGGATCGCACAGAACCGCGCGCGGCTCGCGGTGGGCGATCCGGCAAGCGTGAAGGCGCGGCTCGACGCGCTCGCGGCAGCAACGCAGGCCGACGAAATCATGATCACCACGATGATCTACGATCATGCGGCGCGCAAACGGTCCTATGCGCTGCTGGCGGAGGCGTTTGCTCTGACCGCGCCCCATGCTATGCCGCAGCCGCAAGCGGTTTCAGCCGTTTAGCGCGAGGCGTGCAAAGTTTTCAGCCGCGTTCGAGAGTGATCAGGGAGAGAGTCTTGGGCAAGCATTTGACACTCACCGCCGCCGACAATCATTCGCTCGGCGCCTATCGCGCCGACCCTGCGGGCAAGCCGAAGGGCGCGATGGTCGTCGTCCAGGAAATCTTCGGCGTGAACAGCCACATCCGCAACGTCTGCGACCGGCTCGCTGCCGAAGGCTACGTGGCCGTCGCACCGGCGCTGTTCGACCGGTTTGTTCGTGATTTCCAGTCTGGCTATTCGCCCGACGAAGTGGCGCATGCGCGCACCTTTATTGCCAAGATCGAATGGCCAAAGATTTTGCTCGACATTCAGGCCGCGCTCGACGAGGTGAAACCGGCTGGACCGCTCGGCGTGATCGGCTTTTGCCTGGGCGGCAGTGCGGCGTTTCTGTCGGCGACGCGCCTGAACGGCCTGAAGGCCGCGGTTGCGTTCTATGGCGGGCAGATCGTGAAGTTCGCCGATGAACAGCCGAAATGCCCGGTGCAGATGCATTTCGGCGAAACCGATGCCAGCATTCCGATGTCGGATGTCGCCATCGTCAAGGAAAAGCGCCCGGATTGCGAAATCTACACCTATCCGGCCGGCCACGGCTTCTACTGCGACGAACGCGCGAGCTTCCACAAGCCGAGCGCAACGCTCGCCTGGGAGCGCACGCTCGCGTTTCTCGCCAAGCATATGCAGTAGTGTACGGCGGCGGGCCGCGAGAATGCCGTGACGGCCAGCCGCGACGTCACCCGCATTTTCGGATTCGAACCGAACCGATCAGAACCAGCGTTCGCGCACCGTGATGGTATCGCCCGGCCGCATCGGCATGTCGGGCTGCACCTGCATACGGATCGTTTCGCCATTATAGCTTCGTGCCAGCAGGATGTTGCTCTTGCTGGCACGCGGCGCATACCCACCCGCAATCGCGACGGCAGCTTCGACCGTCATGTTCGGCACATAGGGATATTGGCCGGGCGCGTTGACTTCGCCGAGAATGAAGAACGGCCGGTAAACCTCGACCTCCACGGAGACATGCGGGTTGCGGATATAGCCGTTACGCAGACGCGCGGCGATCGCGCGCGAGGCTTCCGCCGTGGTCATGCCGCGCACCGGAACGGTTCCGATCAACGTCATCGAGATATTGCCGGACGCGTCCACGATATAGGAATTGGTGAGACCTTCCTGGCCGAACACCTGCACGCGCAGACGGTCGCCGGCATCGAGCTGATAGGGTGCGTCGAAACCGGTCAGTCCGGCCGGAGCATAGGGGCCGCCGGCTGCGACCATCACCGGCGCCTGCGCCACGGCTGCAGACTCAACCGGAACAGCTTCGACCGCACCTGGCGCGACCGCAGCCTGATTGTGCACGCAGGCGGGCAACGCCAGCGCGGCGAGCAGCACAGGCAGGCGGCTGAGAATGGCCTTGGGCCGCATACAGGCGAATCCGGACGGACAAATTTCCAGTCCAGTTAACGCCTCGTATGGTTAACAAATCCTCTCCGCGCGGCGGCACGGCGGCTATTTGGCCGCCTCGCGCGCAGGGAGTTTGCGCTTTGACGGCGGCATTTCCCCAGGCGGCTTGGTCTTCTCTGAAACCCGGTCGGAGATTGCCGCGATCAGCATGGAGCCGAGAAAGACCACGTGGATCCCGGCCATCCACCAGAGCTTCTTGTCGTCGTAGCTTGCGACATTCATGAACGCCTTCAGCACCTGGATCGCGGAGATCGCGACGATCGACGACAAAAGCTTCATCTTGAGGCCGCCGAAATCGACCTTCGTCATCCATTCCGGTCTGTCGTGATGGTCAATCTCGAACTTGGACACGAAGTTCTCGTAGCCGGAAAAAATCACGATCAGGATCAGGTTTCCGACCAGCACGATGTCGATGAGAGCCAGCACGCCGAGGATCACCTCCGCCTCGCTGAGCGATCCCATTCTGATGACGAAATGCGCAAGCTCACGCAGAAAGTGAACCAGCAGCACGAAAAGGCCGATGACAAGGCCAATATAGAAGGGGGCCAGCAGCCAGCGGCTCTGGAACAGCATCGCTTCAAACAAAAGTTCAAGACGGCGCATAGCCCCTGCCCCCTTCCGGCGCGATGCCGGTGATCCTTGATGCGATGATGCCGGAAGCGCCCTGCAAGTGCAAAGAACGGCCGATAACCCGCCGTTCTTTCAAGCGCGATCCGCGAACGCTAGGCCGCGACGCCCGTAGCGATCGGGCAGCTCACGCCGGTGCCGCCGAGCCCGCAATAACCGGAGGGATTTTTCGCGAGGTATTGCTGATGATAATCCTCGGCGAAGTAAAATTCGGGCGCATCGAGAATCTCGGTTGTGATGGCGCCGTAACGCTTGGCGGCAAGCGCCGTCTCGTACATCGCCCTGGAGGCTTCGGCCGCCTTTCGCTGGGCCGCATCGAACACATAGATCCCGGAGCGGTATTGCGTACCGATGTCGTTACCCTGGCGCATGCCCTGGGTGGGATCGTGATTCTCCCAGAATGTCTTCAGCAGCGCTTCGTAGGATATCGTCTTCGGATCGAACACCACGAGAACGACTTCGTTGTGGCCGGTGCGTCCCGAACAGACTTCCTCATAGGTCGGGTTCGGCGTGTGGCCCGCGGCATAGCCGACCGCGGTTACGAATATGCCGTCGCCTAGCTCCCAGAATTTCCGCTCCGCGCCCCAGAAGCAGCCCATGCCGAACAGCGCGTTCTGCGCGCCCTCCGGGTAAGGACCCTTGAGCGGATTGCCATTCACGAAATGGGTTTTTGCGGTGGGGATCGGCGCCGGCCGGCCTGGCAGCGCATCGGCCTTGCTGGGGATGGTCAGAGACTTCTTGAAGGTGAACATCGTCTGGGTCTCCTGGTCTGGCCCGCAATATAGGTCTTACGGCATCGTTTCGCAGGACCCTTGCAGGTCACGTCTTGAACAGATGCGTGCCGGTTGAGCCAACGCGTCATCTTCCCCTCGCCGGACCGGCATCCTATGCTGGAGACAGATTCAGGCCGTGGCCACCGGCATGAAAGGGACAGTTATGAGGTTTATCACAATCGCTCTGGCACTCGCCGCCGCGGCATTCGCGGGTCCGCTGGCTGCTCAGACCACCACCCCGCCGCCCTACGGGCCACCGATCACGCTTGAGGCCGCCAAGAAAGTGATCGCCGCCGCGGAGGAAGAAGCGGTCCGAAACAATTGGCAGGTCGCGATCGCCGTCCTCGACAGCGGCGGCCATCTCGTCATGATGATCAAGCGCGACAACACCCAGCTTGTGTCGATCCGGGTCGCCGAGGCCAAGGCAAAGTCCGCCCTCGGTTTCCGGCTTCCGACCAAACTGCTTGAGGATGCGGTCGCTGCCGGCGGCGCCGGCTCACGGCTTCTGGCGGTCCCGGACATCGCCCCGTTCGAAGGCGGCTTTCCGATCATCGAAGACGGCAAGATCATCGGTGCGATCGGCGTCGCAGGCGTGCTCTCGGCACAGGACGCGCAGGTCGCGAGAGCCGGACTTGCGGCGATCGGCAGTCCGAGCCGCTGACCGCGCCAGTTGCCGCCGGACGGATCAGCGCGCGTAGCCGATCAGCGGCTTGCGCTTGCGGCCGAGCAGGATCAGCACCGTTCCGACAATGCCGAAAATCAGCCAGGCGGGCTGGTCCAGCACCGTTGCCAGGATGGGATCCCATACCACCGCCGGCAAACTCTCCTGCACCTTGGTCTGCGCCGCTTGCTGGCTCGCTGCATGGATGTCGGTCCACAGCTGCCCGAGCTTGTAAAGGTGCACGCGGCTGTCCGCGATCGAGCGGGCACCGTCATAAACACCGAGAATAAAAGCCGCGGCGAGGAAAATCACGCCGATCAGTCGCAGCAACGCGCGGATCATGTTTTGGGGTCCCACACATCCGAGGAAGGCCGGCGCGGACCAGACAGTCGATACCGTCCCGCGCCGCCCCGTTCAACCGGAATGGTCGCGGCAATTCTGCATCAGGTTCATCCCTTGAGCATCACGGCCGGGTTCCGCTAGGGTCGTGCCGGATGGGCTCGCGCCCAAAAAACGAGTTGAGTTCAGGGAGTTGAAATGCCCTCCATGCCTCCGCGCCGTTCCAAACGGCCGCACTTTACCGATCAGGAAGCGCTTCTGTTCCATTCCGAGGGCCGCCCTGGAAAGCTCGAGGTCATCGCGACCAAGCCGATGGCGACCCAGCGCGACCTCTCGCTCGCCTATTCGCCGGGCGTTGCGATCCCGGTCCTTGCCATCGCCGAGGACGAGAGCCGCGCCTACGACTATACGACCAAGGGCAATTTCGTCGCGGTCATCACCAACGGCACCGCGATCCTCGGCCTTGGCAACCGCGGCGCACTGGCGGCCAAGCCCGTCATGGAAGGCAAGGCAGTGCTGTTCAAACGCTTTGCCGATGTCGACTCGATCGACCTCGAAGTCTCGACCGAGGATCCGGACGAATTCATCAATTGCGTAAAGCTGCTCGGCAAAGGATGGGGCGGTATCAATCTTGAGGACATCAAGGCGCCCGAGTGTTTCATCATCGAGCAGAAGCTGCGCGAGCTGCTCGATATCCCGGTGTTCCACGACGATCAGCACGGTACCGCGATCATCGCCGCTGCCGGACTGATCAATGCGCTGCATCTGACCGGGCGCGACGTGAAGACGACCAAGCTCGTCTGCAACGGAGCGGGCGCCGCCGGTATCGCCTGCCTCGAACTTCTGCAAGCCATCGGCTTTCCGAAAGAAAACCTGATCCTGTGCGACACCAAGGGCGTGATCTATCAGGGCCGGACCGACGGCATGAACCAGTGGAAGTCGGCGCATGCCGTGCCAACGAAGGCGCGTACGCTCGCGGAGGCTCTGGCCGGCGCCGACGTGTTTTTCGGCCTGTCGGCAAAAGGCGCCGTCACCAAGGACATGGTCAAGTCGATGGCGGACAAGCCGATCATCTTTGCCATGGCCAATCCGGACCCGGAAATCACGGCGGAGGAGGTCGCGGAGGTGCGCGACGACGCCATCATGGCGACCGGCCGGTCCGACTATCCGAACCAGATCAATAACGTTCTCGGCTTTCCCTACATCTTCCGTGGGGCGCTCGATGTGCGCGCCACCACCATCAACATGGAGATGAAAATCGCGGCCGCCCAGGCGCTGGCAGAGCTTGCGCGCGAGGACGTCCCGGACGAGGTCGCCGCAGCTTATGGCGCGCGGCCGAAATTCGGGCCGGACTACATCATCCCGGTGCCGTTCGATCCGCGGCTGATCTCGTTCGTGCCGCCCGCCGTCGCCAAGGCCGCGATGGACACCGGCGTGGCGCGCAAGCCGATCGTGGATATGGACGGCTATCGCCAGCAATTGCGCACCCGGCGCGATCCGGTCGCAGGCGTGCTGCAGCGGGTCTATGACCGGCTGCGCCGTTCGCCCAAGCGCGTAGTCTTCGCCGAAGGCGAGGAAGAACAGGTGATCCGTGGCGCCGCGAGCTTTGTGCATCAGGGGCTCGGCACGGCGCTTCTCGTCGGACGCGAGGACCGCATTCGTGCCGCCGCCGAAGAGCTCGGTGTCGAACTCGGCGACAACATCCAGATCGTCAATGCCGCGCTGTCGCGCCGCAACGCCGACTATGCGAGCTATCTGTACGAAAGGTTGCAGCGCAAAGGTTACCTCGTCCGCGACTGCCAGCGGCTGGTCAATACCGACCGCAATCATTTCGCTGCCTGCATGGTGGCACTCGGCGATGCCGATGCCCTGGTGACAGGCGTCACCCGCAACTTCTCGGTGGCGCTGGAAGACGTGCGCCGTTGCATCGATCCGAAGCCGGGCCACCGCGTCATCGGCGTGTCGCTCGTGCTGGCCCCGCGCGGCCGCACCGTCATCGTCGCGGATACGGCAGTGACCGAAATGCCGAATGCGAGGGATCTCGCCGATATCGCCGTCGAAGTTGCGGGTGTCGCGCGACGGCTCGGATACGAGCCGCGCCTCGCCCTGCTCGCCTTCTCCACCTTTGGCCATCCGCCCGGCGAGCGTGCGGCGCATGTCCAGGAGGCGGTGCGCATTCTCGATCAGCGCCGCGTCGATTTCGAATATGACGGAGAGATGGCTGCGGATGTCGCGATGAATCCGGAATTGCAGACCGCCTATCCGTTCTGCCGCCTCACCGGCCCTGCCAATGTGCTGGTGATGCCGGCGTTCCACTCCGCCTCGATCTCGACCAAGCTGCTGCAGGAACTCGGCGGCTCGACGGTAATCGGGCCGATCCTCGTGGGCCTCGACCGTCCGGTGCAGATCGCGCCTCTCGGCGCCAAGGATACGACGCTCGTCAACATGGCCGCGCTGGCGGCGTATAATGTGAGTGGATAAAGAGGCGAATAGAAAATTGCGAATAGCAATAGCGGTTCTTCTGTCCGCTGCTCACTATTCGCGTTGACCGGGGACCATGATGACAACCAAAAGAACTTTGCGCGGCGTGATTGCTGCTGTCGCGACCATTATCGAGAAGGACGGCGCAATCGATCATGCGCGTTCGCTGAAACTCGCGCGATTCCTGCTCGACAATGGCTGCGACGGGCTGAACGTGCTCGGCACCACCGGCGAGGCGACGTCCTTCTCGCGCGACGAGCGCATGGGCCTGATGAGCGCCTATCGCGACAACGGCATGCCGATGCAGCGCCTGATGGTCGGCACCGGCGCTGCCGCCGTATCGGACGCCATCGCACTGACCCGGCATGCCGCGGGCCTCGGCTTTGCCGGTGCGCTGGTGCTGCCGCCGTTTTATTACAAGGGCGTGCCGGACGACGGGCTCGTGGCCTATATCGACGCGATCGTGGCAGCCACTGCCGACAATCCGATCCCGCTGTACCTCTATCATTTCCCGGCGCAATCCGGCCTGCCTTGGCATGTCGCTCTGATCCGGCGCCTGCTGGACGCCCATCGCGGCCGGATCGTCGGCCTCAAGGACTCGTCCGGCGACATGGCCTATGCCCGCGAGGCAGCCCAGGTCGAACCGGGCTTCGATGTCTTCCCGTCCACGGAAGCAGCTTTGCTGGAAGCCCGCTCGGGCGTGTTCGCCGGCTGCATTTCCGCCACGGCGAATTGCAACGCCGATCTCTGTCAGCGCGCCTGGGCGTCCGGTGACGCCGCCGCCTCGGAACAGGCGGTCACGATCCGCAATCTGTTCAATGGCAAGCCCCTGGTCTCCGGCATCAAGGCCCTGCTGGCCCATATCCACGGCGATCCGGCCCTGGCGGCCGTCAAACCGCCGCTCGCCGAGCCCTCGGCAGCCGACCGGACCGCAATAATCGCCGGATACGACGCCGTCCGGGCCCGGAAGGTGGCCTGAAGACGGGTTTCCGGCGGCGTTTTTCGTTCATTGACGGAACCCCGCCCGGCGACTATAAACCCGGTCAAATGAGGCGGCGGGCTTCCGCCGCCTCTCATTTTTCCAAAATTACCCGTCCGGCCGCGCAAGAGATGCGCCCGGACCTTTGTCGCAGAGGGCCCCATGGCCAATACGAAATCGGCTAAGAAGAAGACGCGCGTGATCGCACGCCGCACCAAGATCAACCAGCATCGCCGCTCGATGATGCGCGGATTCATCCGCAAGGTCGAAGAGGCGATTGCCGACGGCGACCGCAACGCCGCGCTTGCTGCGCTGAAGGCCGCCGAGCCGCAGATCATGCGGGCCAGCCAGAAGGGCATCGTTCACAAGAAGACCGCGAGCCGCAAGGTCTCGCGTCTCACGATGCGGGTGGCGAAGCTCGCCAACGCCTGAACGCTCGCAAACACCCATCGCGTTTTGAAGACCCGGCTCTGCCGGGTCTTTTGCTTTGTGCTCCAGGTGTCGCAAGCGTGTCACACTTTCGGCGCCGGCACCGCGCATCGATGCGCCATGGCGATCGCCCACCATGCGCATTACTTTGAATTTTGAGCACAAAAAACGTCGGAAAAATAACGATTTACAGCCATAGCGCGGCAGGGACTTTCAAAACCGAGCGGCCGCATCTGACGTGACGAAAATTCCGCTTGCTGCCAAACGACCTTCTGCGCGCGAAAAGCATGCGGCGATTCAAGACGTTGCAGTGACAAACGCATGAAATGCGCAGCGTTTGCGCGCGCTCCACACTTTGCCGCAAGTCTGCGCGAGACAAAGCCGTTGCAGTTTGAGGGCGCGCGTGTATCTTCAAAACACCGCCGCGCACTGCAGCGGCGGCCTTCAAGTAAATGGTCTAGTTGAAAACTCACGAAAGATGAGGACGGGTGAGCTGTGTCTAAATTTCTCATCGGCTTGATCTCGGCGAGAGCAACGACAACCAGGACGAACTAGAAGGCACGATTTCACTGCTGAACTTTGCGGCGCTGCGTAATTGTATTTGCGTCGCTGGGAAGCTCCCGGAACTCTAACGTCGACAAAAATCGGTCCACCGCGTGGAGGCGCGCGGATGGTAGGGGGAGTTATGACGACGGGTCAGACGAGGCACAAACGCCGCACGCGCAGACGATTCCAGGCGCGCCAGACTGAGCGGCAAGACGATTTCAGACAGGACTTTGCCCGGTTTGCGCCGGGTGCGGCGGACCACCTGTGGCCAGCGATGATTGCCACGGGCTCTCTTGGAGCTGCTTCTCCCCCCGATCGATGACCGGGGATCTCGCTCATTCGTTGTCGCAAGGTTCGGTCGGAGTGTTCTTTAGTCCGATAGCTTAGACGTCCTTCACGTCGCCATTGCAGCACGATGAGCCGCGATCCCGAAACCGGGCGGTATCGCCCCGGCATGTCACCCATCGGTTTTCGACATTCGGGAAGAGGCAACCGAAATGACGAGTCTGGAGCAAGAGCGTTGGTCCCGGGTCAAGGGCCGGCTCAAGGCAGAAGTTGGCGACGATATTTTTTCGAGCTGGTTCGCTCGCATGGACCTGGAAGGCGTCGATAAGGACACCGCACGTCTGTCGGTGCCGACGCGCTTTCTGAAAAGCTGGATTCAATCGCACTACAGCGATCGCGTGCTGCGCTGCTGGCAGGCGGAAGAACGCGCGGTTCAGCGGATCGAGCTGACGGTACGGACCGCCGCGATCAAAGCGCCGCCGGCGAAGCCGCGCGCCGATGAACAGACGGAGCCGGTCCGTGAGCAGCGCGTCGAGAAGGCGCCTGTCGCAGAACCGCGTCTGATTGGATCGTCTGCGCTTCCGGTTTCGGCAGCGCACGAAGCATCGGGCGGATCGCCGCTCGATCCGCGGCTGACCTTCGATACCTTCGTGGTCGGACGATCCAACACCCTGACGCATGCGGCAGCAAAGCAAGTTGCGACGGCGCGGCGTGGCGACCTTGTCATGTTCAACCCGCTCTACATCCATGCCGGCGTCGGACTTGGCAAAACTCACCTGCTGCAGGCCATCACCTGGGCGGGCAACGCAAATGGCGACCGCAAGATCCTGTATCTCACCGCCGAAAAGTTCATGTACGGTTTCGTCACGGCGCTGAAGACTCAGAATGCGATCGCCTTCAAGGAGGCTTTGCGCGGAATCGACGTGCTGGTGATCGACGATCTGCAATTCCTGACCGGCAAGAACATGCAGGCCGAGTTCTGCCACACGCTGAATGCGCTGATCGATGCCGGCCGCCAGGTCGTGATCGCTGCCGACCGACCGCCATCGGACCTCGAAACGCTGGACGACCGGGTGCGCTCGCGTCTGGCCGGCGGACTTGTGGTGGAGATGGGACCGCTCGGCGAGGAACTGCGTTTCGAAATCCTCAAGAACCGGGTCATGGCCGCGCGCTCGCACCATCCGGGTTTCGAGGTTCCGGACAATGTCGTGTCCTTCATCGCGAAATCGGTCACCCATAACGGCCGCGACCTGGAAGGTGCGCTGAACCGCCTGCTGGCGCTCAGCAAGCTGACCGGGCAGCCGATGACCATGGAAGTAGCTGAGCGCGAAGTGCGCGATCTGATCCGCCCGCAGGAGCCGAAGCGGGTCAAGATCGAGGACATCCAGCGCGTCGTCGCGCGGCAATACAATGTCAGCCGCTCCGACCTTTTGTCGTCGCGCCGGACGGCCAACGTCGTGCGTCCACGCCAGGTCGCGATGTATCTGGCCAAGACGCTGACGCTGCGCTCCCTGCCTGAGATCGGACGCCGGTTTGGCGGCCGCGACCACACCACCGTCCTGCATGCGGTGCGCAAGATCGAGAATCTGCTCGGCAACGACACCGCTCTGGCCGACGAAGTCGACGCCCTGAAGCGCCAATTGCAGATGGAATGACGGGACGCGCGCGAAAGGGGCTTGCCGAAAGCAGCTCGGCACGGCACTTTCGCGTCCCCCCGGCCGTCCGGTCCATCGCCGGCGGCCGGACACCGTCACAGCGGCGCTGGTCCCGGCGCGTCAGGGTTTTGCGAGATGAAGGTCACTGTCGAGCGCGCGCAATTGCTCAAATCGCTCGGCCACGTGCATCGCGTGGTCGAACGCCGCAATACCATTCCGATTCTTGCGAATATCCTGATCCGCGCCGAGCGTGGAAAGCTCGCGCTGAAGGCGACCGATCTCGATCTCGAGGTCAACGAGAGCATCGCCGCCGAGGTATCGCCGGGCGGATCGACCACAGTTCCGGCGCATATGTTCTACGACATCGTGCGCAAGCTTCCGGAAGGGTCGCAGATCATTCTGGAAGCATCCGGCGAGCGCGGCGTTCTCACGATCCGCGCCGGCCGTTCGCGCTTTACCTTGCAGACACTGCCGGAAAGCGACTTCCCCGATCTCAATGCCGGCGATATGACGCACAGCTTCAGGCTGCCCGCGGCCGATCTGAAGAAGATGATCGACAAGACGCAGTTTGCGATCTCGACCGAAGAGACCCGTTATTACCTCAACGGCATTTTTCTCCACACCGCGACCAGCAGCAGCAAGACCGAAACGCTGCGCGCTGTCGCGACCGACGGCCATCGTTTGGCGCAATTCGAAATACCGCTGCCGTCCGGCGCCAAGGGCATGCCGGGCGTGATCGTGCCGCGTAAGACTGTGGGCGAAGTCCAGCGGCTGATCGAGGATTCCGAGGCTGAAATCCTGATCGAGCTGTCGACCTCGAAAATCCGCTTCACCATCGGCGACGTGGTGCTCACCTCGAAACTGATCGACGGCACCTTCCCCGACTACGGACCTGTGATCCCGCTTGGCAACTCGAAAATCCTGCAGGTCGACAAGAACGAGTTCGAGCACGCGGTCGATCGCGTCTCCACGGTGTCGAGCGAGCGCGGGCGCGCGGTGAAACTCGCGCTGGCCGGCGGCAAGCTGACGCTCTCGGTCAATAATCCGGATTCCGGCAGCGCAACCGAAGAGCTGGAGGTCGAGTACGATTCCGATCCGCTCGATATCGGCTTCAATTCGCGCTACCTGCTCGATATCGCCTCGCAGATCGAAGGCGAGGTCGCGGTGCTGAAACTCGCCGACCCCGGTTCTCCGACCTTGATCCAAGAGAAGGACGGCGGCCGTTCGCTCTACGTGCTGATGCCAATGCGGGTATAGCCGCTGGCGGCGGGCCCCTTGTCTACGCTCATTCCCGCACCGGCGGGAATCCGGTACGAAATGTCCTGAGTCCCCGCTTTCGCGGGGACGAGCGGATAGTGATATTCCGCCTATGCCCGCGACCCCAGCCCGTATCCTCCGGCTCAGCCTCACCAATTTCCGCAGCTACCGCACCGCGAGCCTTGCTGTCGGGGAGCGGCCGATCGTCCTGGTCGGACCGAACGGCGCCGGCAAAACCAATATCCTTGAGGCGATCTCCTTCCTTCTTCCGGGACGAGGTCTGCGGCGCGCCACGCTCGAGGAGGTCGCCTTCAACGAAGGCGACGGTTCATGGGCGGTCTCTGCCGAAGTCGAAGGCGCGCTCGGGCTCGCAACGCTTGGCACCGGCATCGAGGCGCCGCATGGCGACGAGCGGCCTTCGGCGCGGATTTATCGGATCGACCGCGAGCCGGCGGGCTCGGCCGCCGACTTCGCCGAGCATCTGCGGATCATCTGGCTGACGCCGGCGATGGACGGATTGTTCACCGGTCCGGCCTCGGATCGGAGGCGCTTTCTCGACCGCCTGGTTCTCGCAGTCGATGCGTCGCATTCCAGCCGGGTCTCGGCGCTGGAGCGGTCGCTGCGCTCGCGTAATCGGCTGCTGGAGGATACGCGGGCGGATACGCATTGGCTTGATGCGATCGAGCACGAGACCGCCGAACTGGCGGTTGCAGTTGCGGCGCTACGGGCCGAAACAGTCCGCCGTCTGCAAACGGCGCTGGCCGCAAGCAAGGGCGCGGCGACTGCGTTTCCGTTCGCTGAGATTGCGCTCAAGGGCTGGATGGAGGACGCGACAGCGTCCGAGGCCGCGTCCGAGATCGAGCAACGCTACCGTACAATCCTGCGCGACAATCGCGCCCGTGACGCCGCCGCCGGGCGCACGCTCGATGGGCCCCACCTCACCGACCTGGACGTGGTGTACGGTCCAAAGGGCATTCCGGCTTCGGATGCGTCGACCGGCGAACAGAAAGCCATCCTGATCCGGCTCGTTCTTGCGCATGGCGCACTGCTCGCGGGCATGACCGGACATGCCCCTGTCCTTCTTCTCGACGAGGTCGTGGCGCATCTTGATCCCGGCCGCCGCCGCGCGCTGTTCGACGCGCTGGCGGAACTGGGCGCGCAAGTCTGGATGACCGGCGCCGATCCGCAAGCCTTCGCCGATATCGCCGATGCCGCGCAGATCGTGGATGTCTCGCAAGGCCGGCTGGTAAGCCGCCCCTGAGGTTCCCTGCCGCGGGCAACTTTTCCCGGTCCATCCGTCAGGAACCCATTCGGCGGTGACGCTTTGTCCCTGCGAAGGCAGAAGGAGAGGCTGGGACGCTGTTCTGGGATAAAGGCTGAGCATACATGGCACGCAAAACATCAGGACCCGACGGCATCAGCGAAAGGCTCCACGAGGCGATCGACGGCCTGCGGAAGGACGTGACGCGCGTCGAAATATGGGCGACAGCCCTGTCGTCCTTCGCAGCCCCGGTTCCCGCATATCGGCCAGACCAAAGATACGGCCTGGGTCAGCCCGTTGAGGCCGGCAAAATCTCCGAACACGACGGCCTTAAACCGGTCGAAAACAGGCACGCAGAGACTTCCGAATAGGCCCCCGCGCGAGGCCCAATTTTCGCCCTTGTTCGGGCTTGAAATTCTTTCATTTACAATTACTTAGCCCTTGGCAAATAGCGCTGTACGACCCCGCTGTTTCATGCCACGAAGGACATGTTTCGCCGCTTTTTTCGCAACTGATTCGAAGGCTGCCTGATGGCCGAGCCCGCCCGCCAGAACACACCCGATGCGTCTGCCGAATACGGCGCTGAATCGATCAAGGTCCTCAAGGGCCTCGATGCGGTTCGCAAGCGCCCGGGCATGTATATCGGCGACACCGACGATGGTTCCGGCCTGCATCACATGGTCTATGAAGTCGTCGACAACGCGATCGACGAAGCTCTCGCCGGGCACGCGACCGAAGTTGCTGTCACGCTCAATCCCGACGGCTCGTGCACGGTGCGCGACAATGGCCGCGGCATTCCGGTGGACATCCACAAGGGCGAGGGCGTGTCGGCGGCCGAAGTTATCATGACGCAGCTGCATGCCGGCGGGAAATTCGACCAGAATTCCTACAAGGTGTCAGGCGGGTTGCACGGTGTCGGCGTGTCCGTGGTCAATGCACTCTCAACCTGGCTGAAGCTCACGATCTGGCGCGACGGCAACGAACACCAGATGGAGTTCCGTGACGGCGTCGCCACGGCGCCTTTGAAGGTTACCGGCAAGGCCGAGGGCCGCAAGGGCACGGAGGTCACCTTTCTGCCCTCGCCGCAGACCTTCAGCATGACCGAGTTCGACTTCAACACGCTGGAGCACCGGCTGCGCGAGCTGGCTTTTCTCAATTCCGGCGTCACCGTGATCCTCACCGATGCGCGCCATGCAGTCGAGAAGCGCGAGGAGATGCGCTACGACGGCGGCATCGAGGCCTTCGTCAAGTATCTCGACCGCAACAAGACGCCGCTGATCCCGCAACCGATCACGATCCGCGCCGAGCGTGACGGCATCTCCGTCGAATGCGCCTTGTGGTGGAATGACAGCTACCACGAGAGCGTGCTGTGCTTCACCAACAACATCCCGCAGCGCGACGGCGGCACCCATCTCGCCGGCTTTCGCGGCGCTCTGACGCGGCAGATCACGAATTACGCCGAGAACACCGGCACCAGCAAAAAGGAAAAGGTCTCGCTCTCCGGCGACGATTGCCGCGAAGGCCTAACAGCTGTGCTTTCGGTGAAGGTGCCGGATCCCAAATTCTCGTCGCAGACCAAGGACAAGCTGGTTTCGTCCGAAGTCCGCCCCGTAGTGGAGAATGTGGTCAACGAGGCGCTGCAGGACTGGTTCGAGGTTCATCCGGGCGAAGCCAAAACCATCGTCAGCAAGGTGGTGGAAGCCGCAGCCGCGCGCGAGGCCGCTCGCAAGGCCCGAGAGCTGACGCGTCGCAAGGGCGCGCTCGATGTCTCGTCGCTGCCTGGAAAGCTGGCCGACTGCCAGGAGCGCGATCCGGCGAAATCCGAATTGTTTATCGTCGAGGGTGACAGCGCCGGCGGCTCCGCCAAGCAGGGCCGAAACCGCGAATTTCAGGCGGTGCTGCCGCTGCGCGGCAAGATCCTCAACGTGGAACGCGCACGCTTCGACAAGATGCTGTCGTCGGCGGAAATCGGCACGCTGATCACCGCGCTCGGGGCCGGCATCCGCGACGAGTTCGACATCAACAAGCTGCGCTATCACAAGATCATCATCATGACCGACGCGGACGTGGACGGCTCCCACATCCGCACACTGCTCTTGACCTTCTTCTTCCGGCAGATGCCGCAGATCATCGAAGGCGGCTATCTCTATATCGCGCAGCCGCCGCTCTATAAGGTGTCGCGCGGCAAGTCCGAGCAATATCTGAAGGACGAGCGCGCGCTGGAAGATTATCTGATCGAGCATGGTCTCGAAGATTCCGTATTGCGGCTTGCCAGCGGCGAGGAGCGCGCGGGGGCCGACCTGAAGAAGCTTGTCGAGAATGCGCGCAACGTGCGCAATCTGCTTCACGGCCTGCACAGCCGCTATAATCGAAAGGTAATCGAGCAGGCAGCCATTGCGGGCGTGCTGACGCCGAGCGTGACCGGCAATCCCGAGGCCGCGAAGGCCGCTGCGGAATATATCGCGCGCCGGCTCGATGTGCTGTCCGACGAAACTGAACGAGGCTGGCAGGGCCGCTTCGATTCCGAGGGCTTTCATTTCGAGCGAACGGTGCGCGGCGTGAAGGATGCCGCACTGATCGATCAGGCTCTGCTCGGGTCGGCCGATGCGCGCAAGCTGGACGAATACGCGCCGCTTTTGCAGGAAGTCTACGTCAAGCCCGGCACGCTGCGCCGCAAGGGCGAGGATACGCCGATCTACGGACCGGTCGGATTGTTCGAGGCGGTCACCGCTGTGGGCCGCAAAGGCATCTCCATGCAGCGCTACAAGGGCCTCGGCGAAATGAACCCCGAGCAGCTCTGGGAGACCACGCTGAACGCCGACGTGCGTTCCCTGCTGCAGGTCAAGGTGCGCGAGGTCGACGAGGCAGACGATATCTTCGGCCGCCTGATGGGCGATCTGGTCGAACCGCGCCGCGACTTCATCCAGGAAAACGCCCTGCAGGCGAGCGTCGACGCCTAGCCGATTCAATCCAAGCGGCAGCACGGCAATGACCGATTTTGACATCGCCCTACCTGCACCGATCGCCGAGGAACTCGAGGCGCGATTCTTCTGGTGGGAGCCGACCGGAACGCAGCCTCGAACACACGCGCGCATCCTGGCTCAAGCAATGGATGTTGCACCGTTCGACGTGATCCGTCGGCTAGAAGCAGATTTGGGCCCGGACACGCTCGCCGAGTTGATGCTTAATGCCGAGCCCGGCTGGTTGAGCGACCGGTCTTGGGAGTTCTGGCGAGGGCGCCTCATGCTCGCGACCGGGCGTGCGATACCTGAGGACGCGCCTCGGAGATCGTTCGACGATGCCGCGGCAATTTGAGGCGAAACTCGACATCCTCCCGCCGGCTCAGAAGGAAATTTGGCCGCTGCTTGCGTCAGCTCCTCGTCTTGGGCTCGTTCTCTATGGCGGCACTGCCGTCGCACTCCATCTCGGGCATCGTCAGTCGATTGACTTCGACTTTTTCAAGTCAGAGCCGCTCGACAAAAGAGAAATCGAACACTCTTTCGCGTTCATGCGCGACGCAAAACCCATCCAGGAAAGCGAAAACACGTTGGTGGTCTCCGCCCAGATGCCCGCGGGGCCGGTGAAGATTTCGTTTTTTGGCGGCATCAAGATCGGCCGCATTGAGGCGCCCCTTGAGACACAGGATTGCGTACTTTTGGTCGCCTCGCTCGAAGATCTCCTGTCCACAAAGCTGAAGGCGATTCTGGACCGGGCGGAAGCAAAGGACTATCACGACATCGCCGCGATATTGTCGTCTGGGGCCTCACTAGAACGCGCCTTGGGCGCTTTCGCAGCAATGTACCGAAGAGACCCGGCACTTCCGCTGAAGGCCTTAGGATTTTTCAAGGACGGTGATTTGCCATCGTTACCTAAGAAACAGCAGGACCTGCTTCGCGCCGCCAGAGACCGGGTGAAAGCTGTTCATAAGGTCGCCATCACGTACGGTTCGCTCGCCGGGTAATCCTTATGGCGCTCTCTCAACCGCGCAGCCCCGGCGCCTCCTGGCCGGTACGGGCGACATATTCGGTATAGCCGCCGCCATAGGTGTGGACGCCGTCTGGCGTCAGCTCCAGTACGCGGTTCGATAAAGCTGCCAGAAAATGCCGGTCATGGGACACGAACAGCATCGTGCCCTCGAAACGAGCGAGGGCAGCGATCAGCATCTCCTTGGTCGCCATGTCGAGATGGTTGGTCGGCTCGTCCAACACCAGGAAGTTCGGCGGATCGAACAGCATCTTCGCCATGACGAGCCGCGCCTTCTCGCCGCCGGACAGGACACGGCATCGCTTCTCGACATCGTCGCCTGAAAAGCCGAAACACCCGGCCAGCGTACGCAACTGGCCCTGCCCGGCCTGCGGAAATGAATAGTCGAGCTCCTCAAATACCGTGCGCTCGCCGTCGAGCAGATCCATGGCATGCTGTGCGAAATAGCCGATCTTGACACTGCTGCCGACCGTCACCGTGCCGTCATCCGGTTCGGTCCAGCCGGTGACGAGTTTCAGGAGTGTCGATTTGCCGGCACCATTGATCCCAAGCACGCACCAGCGCTCCATTCGCGCGACGTGGAAGTCGAGGCCCTCGTAAATCCGCTTGCTGCCGTAGCTCTTGTGGACGTTCTTGAGACTTGCGACGTCGTCGCCCGAACGCGGCGGCGGCATGAAGTCGAACGCGACCGATTGACGCCGGCGAGGCGGCTCGATTCGCTCGATCTTTTCCAACTTCTTCACGCGGCTCTGCACCTGAGCGGCGTGCGAGGCACGCGCCTTGAAGCGCTCGATGAACTTGATCTCCTTCGCCAGCATCGCTTGCTGACGCTCGAACTGCGCCTGCTGCTGCTGCTCATTCAGCGCGCGTTGCTGCGCGTAGAACTCATAATCGCCCGAATAGCTGATGAGCGAACCGGCATCGATCTCGATCACCTTATTGACGACACGGTTCATGAACTCGCGATCGTGGGAGGTCATCAGCAGCGCGCCGTCGTACCCTCTCAGGAAATTCTCCAGCCAGATCAGGCTCTCCAGATCGAGATGGTTCGACGGCTCGTCGAGCAGCATGGCGTCCGGCCGCATCAGGAGAATTCGCGCCAGTGCGACGCGCATCTTCCAGCCGCCGGACAGATTGCCGACATCGCCGTCCATCATCTCCTGGCTGAAGCCGAGACCGGCCAGCACTTCGCGCGCCCGCGCGTCGAGCGCATAGCCATCGAGTTCCTCGAACCGGGCCTGCGCCTCGCCATAGCGTTCGAGGATGACGTCCATCTCGCCCGCGCGGTCCGGATCGGTCATGGCGGTCTCGAGCTCTTTCAGCTCGGCAGCAACGGCGCTGACCGGCCCCGCGCCTTCCATCACCTCGGCCACGGCACTGCGGCCGCTCATCTCGCCGACATCCTGGCTGAAATAGCCGATGGTCAGCCCGCGATCGACCGAGACTTGCCCCTCATCCGGCTGTTCCTGCCCTGCAATCATGCGGAACAGCGTGGTCTTGCCCGCGCCGTTCGGACCGACGAGGCCGATCTTTTCGCCCTTATGCAGGGCTGCGGAGGCCTCGATGAACAGGATCTGGTGGCCGTTCTGCTTGGAGATATTGTCGATACGGATCATGGATGGGGACGCTGGAAAAACGAAGCGGCCCGCATAGAGCGTTTTCGAGCGAAGTGGAAGCCGGTTGGCGTGAAGAAAGCGCGTCAACGCAAAAAGGTCGGCATGTCCATGACGCTCGATGCTGTAAAAGCCACCCCGCAGGCCTCGTCGAAATAATTGCGGCCGGCCCCTTGAGGCGGCCGGCCGCAGACTATTCAGGTTCAGGTTCAGATCAGGTCAGAACTCTTCCCAGCCCTGATCGTCCTTCAGCGCGTTCGCACCATGAACCCGCGGTGCCGCAGCGGCCCGTCGCGCCGCAGGCTTTAGCTCCGGCTTCGCCATGGGCACAGGCTTCGCCGCGGACGCCGTCTTGCGGGTCACGACCGGGGTGACAACTTTCGGCGCCTCCACTGTCTGCCCAAACGAGAAGAAGCTCATCCGCTCGCGCATCGCGTTTTGCTGATCTTCCAGCGTCTTCGCGGTGGCGGCATTCTGCTCGACCAGTGCCGAATTCTGCTGGGTCACCTCGTCCATTTGGACCAGCGCCTTGCTCACCTGTTCGAGGCCGGTGGCCTGCTCGGCACTGGCATTGGCGATATCGGACATGATGCCCGCGACCTTCTTGATCGATTCCACGATCTCCCCGAGCGAGGTTCCCGCGCGGTTGACCAGATCGACGCCCTCCTGAACCTGCACAGTCGAATTTACGATCAGGTCCTTGATGTCCTTGGCGGCCTGCGAGGAGCGCTGCGCCAGACTGCGTACCTCGGATGCCACCACGGCGAACCCGCGGCCGGCTTCGCCGGCGCGCGCGGCTTCCACGGCCGCGTTGAGCGCCAGCAAATTGGTCTGGCGCGCGATCTCATCGATGACCGAAATGATGTCGGAAATCCTGCGCGACGACTCCTCGATTCGCGCCATTGCCGAAACCGCCTCGGCCACCACCTGACCGCCCTGATCGGCAATCTGCGCGGTATCCTGCGTCAGCGCGTTGGCCTGCTGCGCGTTGCTCGCATTCTGCTTCACCGTCGCAGAAATTTGCTCCATCGAAGCCGAGGTCTGTTCGAGACTGGCCGCCTGCTCCTCGGTGCGCTGCGACAGGTCGGTCGTCGCGGCGGCGATTTCCGCGGCCGCATTGGAGACCTCGTCGTTGGCTTGCGCGATCGCTGCGATGGTCGACTGCAGGCGATCGAGTGTCGCGTTGAAGTCGTCCTTGATGGCCCGATAATCCTCGGTGAAGCCTTCATCGAGCCGGGTCATGAGATCGCCATTGGCGAGGCGCTTGAGGCCTTCGCCGAGCGCGCGCATCGCGCGGGCCTGTTCATCGGCGGCGCGCGCCCGCTCCTCGGCTGCCTTCACCTGCAATTCGGCTTCTGCCGCCTGACGTTTCAACGCCTCGTCGGCTTCGGCCTTGGCACGTTCCATAGCCAATACCTTGAACCGCTCAACGGCATTGGCGACGTCGCCGATCTCGTCCTTACGATCGAGACCGGGCAGCACGACCGAGAAATCGCCGTCGGCGAGCTTGAGCATGGCGCCCTGAATGTTGCGCAGCGGATGGGTCACGCGGCGCGAAACCACAGTCATCATCACGCCGACGACAGCAAGCGCCAGAACAAGAAGCGCAAGGCTCAACCCGAAGCGGAACAGTGATAATGACGCTTTCGCGCTCGCATGGTCCTTGGCAATGTCAAGCGATACCTCCGCCACACCCAAAAGCGATGCAAGCTTTGCGACCGAACCGGGCGTCCATTCTTCGGGCTTGATGCCGGTATTCTCGCCGGCGAGAACCGCCTTGAAGACCTTCAGCCGCAAAGCGGCGTAGGACGGGTCGAAAAACTCAGCCTTTGCCTTGCGCACCGCGTCATGAAATTGCGGCGGCAGCTTGAGCCCGGATGCGGTGTCTTCCAGCGCCGCCCAGACTGCATCGGTTTTGCCGAGGTTGGCCGTGTAGATCAGCATGGCGTCTGCCGGGAGCTTCTGACCGGCCAGGCCGTTCGAGACCATCACCTGCGCATCGCCTGCACTGTTGCGGGCGATCCACGCGAGTTGCTTGATCGCAAGCAGCTGATCGATCATGGCATCGTCGAGCTTGACCATCGCGGTGAGTTGCTCGGATGTCTTGTCCAGAAGGCTGAGCAGTTTGGTCGCCTCGTCGCTAAACTCCTTTGCGAGCTCTGGACGGCGGGATTCCCGCGGCTGGGTGACCGCGCGTGCTGACTCGGCATGCAGCGCCGTGAGCGTATTCAGAGAAGCCGACATCGCCGGATAAAGCGACTCCTTGTTCGGGAAATTCAACACGGCCAGGGCGGGAATTGCGGTCTTGAGCGCAGCCAGTTCGGCGGCGCGGACCTCCTGAGTCTGCTTCGACAGTTCGGTCAGCTGCCGCTGGCCGGTCAGGTCGCGAAAGGTGGTCGACCGGTCAACCCGCAAATTATGCAGTGCGGTGAACAGATTGCGGGACACATCGATCACTGCGGCGCTGCGGATCGCGGTCTGGTACTGCTTCCACGCCGACCAAGCATCCAACGCCAGCATGATGACGACGACCGCGCCAAGACTGCCGATCACGGATTTCAGAAGTGCACTGACAGAAATTCGGTTGAGCATTGTGCAAAGACCTTTTCGCCCCGACGTCAAATCCATAAGGGCCGAAAGTAAATTGCTGGTAATGGGAGATGCGGCCGCAAAAGAATTAGGCTGGATAACCGGTTTTGTGCGCGCGGCTAACACATCGCAGAATGGGATTTGCGACTTGGACCCGGCGCCTTCGCGCAAGAATTGAGCATTCGAGCCGCAGGTGCGAAAAAATTGCCGACCGCAATCAGAACAGGTCGAAATATTCCTTCTGTTCCCAGCGCGTGACGTCGGCGGTGTCGTCCACGACCTCCGTGCGATAGCGCTTAATCTCCGCCTCCTTGATGCGGGAATAGTATTCCACGAAATCCTGGCCAAACGCGTCGCGGAAGCAGGCATTATCGCGCAACGCATCCAGCGCTTCACTGAGCGACTTCGGCATCATTTCGGCTGCCGTCTCGTAAGGCGTATCGGCAGATGGACCGGGGTCAAGCTTGCGCGACACCCCGTCCATCCCGCAGGCGATCTGCGAAGCGATGTAGAGATACGGGTTGGCGGCGGGCTCGCCGATCCGGTTTTCCAGATGTGTCGCGGGATCTCCCGGCTGGCCGATCACTCGCACCATAACGCCGCGGTTATCCTGACCCCAAATGACACGGTCAGGTGCAAGCGCATAGGCACGATACCGCTTGTAGCCATTGAGCGTCGGCGTCGTAAACGCTGCGGCTGCCCGCGCATTGGCAAGAAGTCCCGCGAGCCAATGTTCGCCGACCGGCGACAGGACTTTCGCCGGATCGGCTGAGACAAACCCGTTCGCCTTCGTCTTGCGGTCGATCAAAGACTGATGCAGATGCCAGCCGCTTGAAAACGCGTTTGGCAATCCCGGCCGGCACATGAAGGTGCAGTGCAGACCGTGACGGCGCGCGATCTGCTTCATCGCGCTGCGGAACAGCACCATCATGTCGGCAGACGCGATCCCGATCTCCGGCTGGAACGTGAATTCGCACTGGCTTGGCCCGAGTTCCACCTCCAGCGAGCGGAACGGCAAGCCGAGTGCCGTCACGGCGCGCCAGAACGGCTCCAGGATGGGTTCGATCTGATCGGAGCGGGCTTCGGTGAGAAGCTGAAAGCCCTGATGGATGTAGCTCACATCGATCGGCTCGCCCGGCCAGGTCGCGTCGGCCGGCGCCAGCCGCGGATCCTCGATCTTGTAGAGATGAAACTCCACCTCGAGGCCGGCCATCATGTCGAAGCCGGCGGAGCTCAAGCGTGCAAGCTGGTCGCGGCAAAGCTGCCGGGTCGAGAACGGCACCGGCTTGCCGTTCGGGAAATAGATGTCGCAGAGAACCCATCCGGTGTTCGGCGCCCAGGGCAGCACCCGGAATGTGGAGGGGTCCGCGATCATCAGAAAATCAGCCGCGCCCTGCATTTCGGGCATTGCGAAGCCGCCGCCCGGCGTGAACACCGGAAACACCGTGCGATGCGAGGTATCTTTCGCGAGCAGCGTCGTCGTCATCGAGACGCCGGAGCGCATCAGCTTTGCCGCTTCGGCCGCGACCACCGTCTTGCCGCGCAGGACACCGTGCTGATCCGGGAAGGAGAAGCGGATCAGTTCGAGTTTGCGGTCCTCGATCTCCTTTTCGACCGAGGCGGCAAGCCTGAATTGTTCGTCGCTCCACAGATTGTGGCGCTCGACGAAACTGCGAGAGGCGCGGTCGCGTGAGGACATCATTGCTTCAACTTTCTCACCTCCCCCTGAAAGGGGGAAGTCGACTGCCGAAGCATAGCGAAGGCAGTCGGGTGGGGGTCAAGAAAGAGTATCGCAAGAACCCCTCCCCGGCATGCTTCGCATGCCGACCCTCCCCTTTCAGGGAGGCAAGAAAAAGAAAGTTCAATGCCCGTTGGCCCAGCTTTTGGTCTTGCGGCGGCGCTCATGCGCCGCGCTGGCATAGCCCCGCCAGTCTGCCACCGGACCGACGCCGTCGACGCAAACAGGTCCGGTAATCTCCGGAGCCTGCTTTTCGTCCAGCACCATCAGCGTGCGCTCGCCTTTACTCGCCTGCTCGATCGCCGCGCGCAGCAAGCGCCGGTATGCCGTGATCGCTTTGTCAGACTGCCCGAGATGCTCCTTGGTGCGATCCTGAATTGGACCCATAGACTCGCAAGCCCATTGGTCATGGATGTTGATGTCCGCACCCATGCCGGTATAGGTCTCGTGCGCCTGCTCGTGCGGATCGAAGCCATAATCGTTGGACTTGTTCTTGCGTGGCACATAGTTCGGCAGTTCGTACAGCTCCAGCCGCTGGCGGCGCATCTCGTCCTTGTCGACCTTTTGACCGAAGCTCGTGAAGATGCAGTACCAGTAATGCGTGGTCTCATCGATCGGCACATGCCATTGCGAGATCGTCATCTCCTGGCTCATCGGAATCATGAACGCATTGGGGAACACCAGATTGGTGGTGCGCACATGCACGGATTTGTCGTTGATCTGGCGCAGCGTGTTCAGGCGCAGTCCATAGTCGGTATGTTCGACCTCGATATGAGGGCGCGGGAATTCGCGCATGATCTTGGTCATCGGCATGTCGGCATCCGACGTCGAGTCGCGGAACATCTTGCCATAGGACTTCGACGTATCCTCATCTTCGAAGAACCGGTGCAGCCATGACGTATGTGCGGGATCGATACCGACTTCCAGTGACTGCAGCCAGTTGCACTCAATCAGCCCCTTGAAGGCGAAGGTGTATTCGTCCGGCGCAACGAAGCAATCGAAGGCCGGGAAAGCGGGCGGATCGCCTGGACCCAGATAGGCGAACAGGATGCCGCTCTTTTCCACCACCGGATAGGATTTTTGACGGATATTCCGGCACAGGTTCGAGCCCTCGGGCTCGGCCGGCGTTTCAAGACATTTGCCGTGGACGTCGAATTTCCACCCATGAAACGAGCAACGCAGCCCGTCCGATTCGAGCCGGCCAAACGCAAGGTCGGTGCCGCGATGCGGGCAACCGCGCTCGATCAGGCCGTAACGGCCCTGACCATCCTTGAACATCACGAGGTCCTCGCCCATCAGCCGGACCGGCTTGACCGGACGGTTGGTGGCCAGTTCCTCGACCAGCGCCGCTGGCTGCCAATAGCGCCGCAGCAGATTGCCGGCCTTGGTGCCTGGATTGGTGCGGGTGATGAGGTCGTTCTGTTCCGCGCTCAGCATGACGAGGGCTCCTGACGGGAGGCTGGCCTGACCGGGTAAATCCCGTTATGTTCGTAGACCGAACACAAGTTCGAATTACACCAGACTGAGGGTTTGCGGGCAAGCTTCAATCACGGGCACACCTTAAGCCCGGTCGATCTTAACGGGGGCAGCGCGATGCCGCGTATCAAACGATCCGACGCGGAGGAGCGCCTCGCTGGGGCGGCGGGTCCGGAATTTCTCGAAGCGCTGGCGCGTGGGCTGCGGATCATCCAGACGTTCGGCCAGGATCGCCGCCAGCTTTCGCTGAGCGACATTGCAAAACTGGTCGATCTTCCCCGCGCATCGGTGCGCCGGACGCTGCACACGCTGATCCATCTTGGATTTGCTGAAACCGACGGGCGCATGTTCCGGTTGACGCCAAAGGTCATGACGCTGGCCGGCGCCTATCTGCTGTCCAACCCGGTCTCGAATATCCTGCAACCCGCGCTGGAGCGGTTGAGCGCGGACCTCAACGAGGCCTGTTCGGCTGCGGTGCTCGACGGTGAAGACATGGTGATGATCGCGCATGCAGCGCCGCCGCGCGTGCTTCAGCTCGGCGGTCAGATCGGCCTGCGGCTGCCCGCGATTTCAAGCTCGCTCGGCCGCATCCTGCTGGCGAGCCTCGACGATAATCAGCTCTCGGACATTCTGGCGCGCAGCACCCCAAAGCAGCTCACGCCACACACCGTGACCGACAAGGCCGCGTTATGCAGGGTAATCCTCAAAGCGCGCGACGACGGCTATTCTCTTGTCGATCAGGAGGTGGAGCCGGGCTTCCGCTCGATCTCGGTCGCCCTGCGGCGCATCGACGGCAAGGCTGTCGGCTCGCTCAACGTCGGGGCTCATACCGAGCGCGCGCCGCTGACGCTGATGCGCGACCGGTTCCTGCCGAAGTTGCAGCGGCTGGCACGCGAGCTTCAACCGCAGCTGATCTGAGCGCATGGATGGATCAGGCCCAGCCGGAGGCCCTGCGGCGCTGCATATAGGCGCGCCGCAAACCGTTGAGCCGGTCTTCCTCGGCGCGCGCCTCCTTGATCGAGGCGGTCATGCAGACCCGGTATTCCAGTTCGACGGCGCGGTAAGCGATCCGCTTGCGCGTGAAGATCGACAACAGCCCCGAAGTCTGCGGCTGAATCAGGCTCGCGAGGCTCGCCGCGACATCAGCCGATACGGCGAACGCGATCTGAGCGCCTGTTGCGATATGCCGGACCTCGAACACGCCCGGCCCGGCGGGCGTGTCGAACGGCAGGCCCGAGGCCGGATCGGCGAAGGTTTTCCAGGAAGTCCAGGCAATGCTCATGAATATCTGTCTCGACGCGGGGGGTAAGATTTCGAATTAGGATTTGATTAACGAATCGCGCACGCTGCTTGTGCCGCGCCATTCAACGCAACTCAAGCATTTTGCGTTCCACGCAGCCCCCTGGGCGCGGTCGGAAAGGTGAGTGGCGAGCCAGAAAGACCGTCCGACCCGTTAGCTGCTGCGTCAGCGGCCGATTATCAGACCTTCTCGACCGCGCCGCCGCTCTCGGCCCAGTCCTTGAAGGCGCCAAGATTGAAGACCTGATCGTAACCGAGGTCTTTCAGCGTTTTTCCGGCGAGCGCCGATCGACCGCCCGAGGCGCAGTAGAGAATGACGGGTTTTGCGGGGTCGAGGTTCTTGTCATGCGCGGGCGATTCAGGATCGGCCTTGAACTCAAGCAGGCCGCGCGGAACGTGGACAGCACCGGCGACCTTGCCGCTCTGCGCCACCTCCATGGCATCGCGCACATCGAGCACGACAGCCTCGCCCTTGGCGATCATCTCCTTGGCCTGCGCGGGCGTGATGCGCGGAACGCTGGCATTCGCAGCTTCCATCATCGCCTTGACGCTTGTCGCCATCTGATTACTCCCTGAGGTCCTGACGCCAGCACTTTGCCGCGCGCGATGAGTTGAAGATCACGCTTGCGCGTTATACGGCGGCTTGTGGAAGCCCTTCGGTGACAGCGTAAAAATTTCAACACCGGTGTCCGTGACACCGACGGTATGCTCGAACTGTGCCGAGAGTGAGCGATCGCGCGTCACCGCAGTCCAGCCGTCGGACAGCACCTTCACATGCGGACGGCCGAGATTGATCATCGGCTCGACCGTGAAGAACATGCCCGGCCGCAGCACGGTACCTTCGCCGGGCCGTCCTACATGCACGATATTCGGCTCGTCATGAAACAGCCGCCCGAGTCCATGACCGCAGAAGTCGCGCACCACGCTCATATGCTGCGCCTCCACGAAAGTCTGAATCGCGGCGCCGATGTCGCCGGTGGTTCCACCCGGCCGGATCGCGGCAATGCCGCGCATCATCGACTCGTAGGTTACTTCGATCAGTCGCTCGGCGCGGCGCGGAATTTCGCCGACCGGATACATGCGGCTTGAATCGCCATGCCAGCCATCGAGGATCAACGTCACGTCGATATTGACGATGTCGCCGTCCTTCATCGGCTTGTCGCTGGGAATGCCGTGACAGACGACATGATTGATCGACGTGCAGGTCGACTTGCGGTAACCGCGATACATCAGGGTCGCAGGCAGCGCCCCATGATCCATTGCGAACTCATGCACCAGTTTGTCGATGCGCTCTGTCGGCACGCCGGGGCGCACCTCGGGAACCAGCATGTCGAGGCACTCAGCCACCAGCCGGCCGGCCTTGCGCATGCCGGCAAAGGCTTCCGCCTTGTGCAATTTTATCTGTCCGGTCTTGCGCATCGGCGCAAGGGCCGCATCGACGTAATTCATGAAGGGCCTCGGGAAGGGCGTCGACCGCAATGTAGGCAATCGGGCAGGCGATGCAAGTTTGCCGCCGGATGGCTGGCCTGCCGCCGGATCAGAACGGACGCCTCACCGCTAGCGCACGAAATCCCCGCCCAGATCGTCCTCGATATGCACGCGGATGATCTCATCGAACGAGGATTCTGCCCTAAAACCGAGCTCCCGAGCCCGGGTGCAATCGAAGCGGCTCGGCCAGCCCTCGACGATCTTCATGATGAAGGGATCGGGTTTGCGCTTGACGCGATCGGCGACCCGGTCCCCCGCGACCCGCCGCAGCGCCGCCAATTGCTCGCCAACCGTGCAACAGACGCCAGGCATGGTGATGTTGATGCGATGCCCCAGCTGCTCCGGCGTCAGCGTGGCAGCGTGCACGAGGAAGCCCGCCGCCGCCCGCGGCGAGGCATGCGTATTGGTGACGTCATCCGCCACCGGCAAAGTCGCCTCCAGTCCTGCCAGCGGTTCGCGGATGATACTGGAATAGAAGCCCGATGCCGCAAGGTTCGGCTTGCCCGGCCGCACGGTAATGCCGCACAGCCGCACGCCGACGCCTTGCAGAAAGCCGCGGCGGTTGTAATCGGCGAGCAAGGTCTCGCAGATCACCTTGTGCGCGCCGTAGCTTGTGAGCGGCGTGAGAATGAAATCGTCGGGAATTGAGGGCGGGAACGGCGCGCCATAAACCGCAATCGACGAGGTGTAGATCACCTTCGGCTTGTAGCCGTCGCCGGTCTTGCGGATCGCTTCTAGCAGATTGCGCGTGCCGTCGAGATTGGCGCGATAACCGACCTCGAAATCGGTTTCCGAGCCGCCGGACGGAATCGCCGCCAGATGGAAGATGACATCGGGCCTGTCCTTCACCAGGTCTTCGGCGACACCTGGGGTCGCGAGATCGGCGGTCTTGACGACGACCTTCGCGGCAAGCCCCTTCGGCGCCGCCGGCGCAACAATGTCGGTGAGCGTCAGCGTGTCAATCGCATTGCCGTTCAGACCGCCGTCGCGCACCAGCCGTTCGAGCAGCTTGCGGCCGATCATGCCGGCCGCGCCGGTGATGAGGACATGCATGTGAGTATCCATCAGTGACAATAGGAGACGCCGTCGAGCACCGCACAGTCGCGCTTGTGCGGCGCATTCGGATCGTCGAGCGGTACCGAACCGCGGCCGGATGGCGATCCGACAAACACGCCGGGTCCGACGCGCACCGAATCCTTGTGCCCAATATGGACGCTCGGATGCCGGGCACTCGATGAGCGCGTGCCGTCGGGCCAGACGATCGCGTCGCCTGCGAAGATCCCGGTGCGCCCATCATCGCATATCACGGCGCTGCCGTTGCGCTTGCAATTCGCCGCGAGCGCCATGCCCGGCGCGAGCGCAAGAGCGATGGCAACAATAATCATACGCATGGATGCCTCCGGGCACGCCCGGACCTTACAACGCGAGCCCGCCATCGACCAGATGCGGCTGACCGGTGATGTAGAGCGATTCATCGGAGGCGAGAAACACGGCCAGCGCCGCAACCTCTGGCGCCGTGCCAAGCCGGCCCATCGGCTGACGATCGACAAAGGCCTGTCGCACCGTATCGAGCGACTGGCCGGTATTGGCTGCAAGCGTCTCGATCCGTTGCTCAAGCGAGGGCGATTCGATCGTGCCCGGGCAGATCGCATTGCAGCGGATGCCCTGTTTGATGAAGTCGGCGGCCACCGCCTTGGTCAGTCCGATCACGGCGGCCTTGGATGCGCCATAGACGTATCGGTTCGGCAACCCGGTGATCGACGAAGCGACCGAAGAAATGTTGACGATTGAGCCGCCACCCTTCTTCAGCATCGCCGGCAAAAATGCGCGGATCGTGCGATGCATCGACTTGACGTTAAGATCGAACGAGAAGTCCCAATCCTCGTCGGAACAATCGAGCACGGTGCCGTGATGCACGAAGCCCGCGCAATTCACCAGAATGTCCGCGCCGCCGAAGTCCCGTTCGACGTCCCGCGACAGGGCTTCGACAGCGGCATGGGAACGAACGTCGAGCGGCCGCGTCCTTTCGGCTGTGAGACCCGCAAGTTTTCCGGCCTCGAGATCGGTGGCGACGACATGTGCGCCTTCCGCGGCAAACGCTTCGGCGATGGCACGTCCAATGCCTTGTCCGGCGGCAGTGACGACGGCAACCTTGCCCTTCAGACGATGAGCCATGCGATCAACCCGGAATCGTCATGAACGCCGCGAGGCCCGCCTTCTGCCGTCCATGCGCATCGAAGTTCTCGGGTGCGAGCCAGCGTTCGAATGCGGCGCGGCGCGCGGGCCATTCGCAATCGATGATCGAATACCACGCGGTGTCGCGGTTCTTGCCCTTGACGATCATGTGCTGCCGGAAAATGCCCTCGAAGGTGAAGCCATAGCGCTCGGCCGCGCGGCGCGAAGCCGCGTTGAGCGCGTTGCACTTCCATTCATAGCGCCGGTAGCCGAGCGTATCAAAAACATAGCGGGCCAGGAGGAACTGCGCTTCGGTCCCGAGCGGGGTGCGCTGCAGCGCCGGTGAATAGGCGATATGCCCAACCTCGATAACACCCATCTCGGGCGTGATCCGCATTAGCGCTGCGATACCGAGCGCACGGCCGTCGAGGGCAACGACGGCGTAGACGTAAGGATCGGCAAGTGTCGCCCGCTCCGCGATCCAGGCCTCGAATTGCCCGGCCGAGGCGAAGGGGCCGTACGGCATATAGTCCCACAGCGCTGGCTCACCTCGCATCGCCTCCCATAACGAGGCGCGATGACGCGAAGGATCGAGCTTCTCGACACGGCCATAACGTCCGGTCAAAACGACCGGGCCGGGCCTTGCCGCAGTCATGAAGCGTGACGCGTCGATCATGAACCCGGCCGCCGGGCGCGGTCCTCTCGAAACAGCGCGTTGAGGTCGGCCGCGGGCGCGGCGTCGGCGAAACCGCCGAAGCAACCGCCTTCCGAAAGCTGACGTGCGGCGCGGATAAAGCCGCCCCAAGCCGCGCGCGCCAGCGAACCACCGACGCTGATGCGCCGGGCGCCGAGCTTGGCAATATCCGCAACAGTGAGATCGCTCGGCCATCCGATCAGGATATTGACCGGCTTCGGTGCGACCGCACTCACTACCGTTTCTATCTCCACGCGTGTCTTAATGCCGGGCGCGTACAGGCAATCGGCGCCGGCATCGGCAAATGCCTTAAGCCTGCGCAGCGTCTCATCCATGTCAGGCCGGCCGCGGATAAAACCCTCGGTCCGAGCTGTCAGCATCACATCTTCGCCGGTCCTGTCGATGGCCGCGCGTGCCGCCTTGATGCGGGCAAGCGCAAGGTCGAAAGGATAAAGCGGGTCGGTCTTGTCCCCGGTGGAATCCTCGATCGAGAGTCCGGCCACGCCGGTCTTGACGCACAGCGTCACGCTTTCGGCAACGCCTTCGGGATCGTGCGCATAGCCGCCCTCGAAATCGGCGTTGAGCGGGACGTCGCAGGCTGCCACGAGTTCCGCAATATGCGCGAGCATCAGATCGCGCGGCACCGCGCCGTCGGCATAGCCTGCGGAAAAGGCATAGCCGAGGCTGGTGGTCGCCAGTGCCTTGAACCCAAGATGCTGCAGATAGCGGGCACTGCCTACGTCCCAGGGATTTGGGATCACGAAACAGCCGCTCCGATGCAGATCGCGGAAGATGCGGCGCTTGTCGGCAAGTGTTGGCATGGTGAAACCCGGAAAACGGAGTGGCGAGCCATGGATTGTGGCGCGGATGGCGGGGTTGTTAAACTACAATAGCCGCGAAAAGATACCCATGCGGCGCATCGCTGACATGCCGGAGACCGCCTCATGCGCCTTGCGACACTGATTACGCTCGCATTCCTTCTTTTCGCAGGTGCGAAGATCGCCGCCGCAAACGAAGCAGCGATCAGGCAGCTTGCACCGGGCGACACGCTGCGCGTGGCAATCGCGGTCGGCCCGGCGCCGTCCGCGCTTTATGCGGTCCGTGACGCTGATGGCAAACCGCGTGGCGTCGCGGTCGATCTCGGTGCGGCGCTGGCAAAGAAGATCGGCAAGCCGGTGCAATTTGTCGAATATCTTGCATCGGGTGCCATCACCGCCGACGCCGACAAGGGCGTATGGGACGTGACCTTCATGCCGGTCGATGCTGAGCGCGCGAAGCGGGTGTCGTTCGGCGCCGCCTATCACGTGCTGACCTCGACCTATCTGGTGATGCCGAATGCGCCAGTGCATGCAATCGCCGACACCAACAAGCCGGAGGTCCGGATCGCGATCGTCGATGGCACCGCGACCTCTCGCGCTGCGCGGGCGGCGTCGAAAGATGCAACCTTCATTGTCATCAAAGGCGTCGATGAGGGGGTCGCGCTCCTGAAGGAAGGCAAGGCGGACGCAATCGCGCTCTCGCGGGAATCGCTGACCGGTTTGACCGATAAACTTCCGGGGTCGCGAATTCTCGATGGCGGATTCCTGAATTCCTTTACCGCCGCTGCGGTGCCGAATGGCAAGCCGGAGGCACTGGCCTTTCTCTCGGCCTTCGTCGAAGAGCAGAAAGCATCCGGCGCGGTCCGCAAGAGCTTCGACGATATCGGTCTGAAGAATGCAGTGGTCGCACCGGCCGGCGCCAAGCCTTAAATCCGCGATCACAGCTTCGGCAGAAACGTCGCGATCTGCGGGAACACCACGATCGCGACGATCACCGCGAACAGGATCAGCCAGTAGGGGATGGCGCCGCGGAAGATTTCCGCGAGCGGCACGTTGGGCTCCGGCACGGCCGCCTTCACCGTGAACACCAGAATGCCGAATGGCGGCGTCAGCAGGCCGGTCTCGATCGCCAGAATGCCGATGATCGCGAAGGCCAGCGGATCGATGCCGAGCGTCGCCGCAATGGGCGCAAAAATCGGCACCGTGAGCAGAATGATCGAGATCGAGTCGATCAAACAGCCGAGCACGAACCAGATCAGCAGCATGACCGCGAGGATGCCCGCAGGACCTAATCCGGTCCCGAGCAGGAAGGTTTTCGCGGCCTCGGTAAAGCCGGTCATCGACAGGACGCGCGAGTAAAGCTGCGCGCAGAACAACAGCAGCAGCAGCGGACCGGAGGTGCGGCCGACATTGAGCACCACCTGCCAGATCTCGCGCCAGGTGATGCCCTTGATCAGCGCGAGGATGAGCGCCCCGACGGCGCCGACGCCGGCACCTTCGGTCGGCGTGCAGAAGCCGAGCCAGATCGAGCCAAGCACTCCGGCGATCAGGGCAAGCACCAGCGCCGTGCTGAACAGCAGCGGCCCGAGTGGCTGGTCGTCGGCTTCGTCGCGGACAGGGGGAGAGACGGCCGCGCCAAGCGCCGCCGTCCGCACGCGCGCATCGGCGCCGGCGCCCACGAGTGACGGCTTCAGCAAAGCGGCGATGACGACATAGGCGCAGAAACCGGTTGCCAGCAGCAGGCCGGGCAACACCCCCGCGAGAAACAGCTTGCCGATCGACAACTCCGTCAGCACGCCCCAGACGATCATCAGAACCGACGGCGGTATCAGCATCCCGAGACAGGCGCTGCCGGCGATGCAGCCCAGCGCGAATTCACGGCTGTAACCGTAGCGGCGCATCTCCGGATAGGCGATGCGGGAGAAGGCGGCGGCGGCCGCAATGCTGACACCGGTCACGAAGGCGAAGATCGCATTGGCCACGATGGTCGCGACCGCGAGCCGACCCGGCAGCCATCGGCTCAGCCGGTTCGCAAGCGTATAAAGATCGGTCGCCGCACCGCATTTGGCGAGAAAGTCGCCCATCAGCATGAACAGCGGGATCACGGCGAACACATAGTCGCGCAACGCCTCATAAGCGGTATTGGCGACGAAGGTGCGAACCACTTCGAGATCGCCGAGCATGAGGTAGATGCCGATCGCCGCGGTCACCCCAAGCGCGATGGCGATATGCACGCCGGCGAACACCAGCGCGAGCAGCACCACGACGATCAGGATCATGTCGCTATGACCGAACATCGCGGATTACCCGTCAGTGCGAGGTCGAAACGGGCGGCGGCGCCGTGTCCGGGCGCATCAGTGCAAGGAGAGCCGCGACAGCCTGGCCAAGATAGATTGCAATCACCAGCGCGGAGCCTAGCATGACGACGAACCGCGCCGGCCAGACCGGCACGCGCAACGCCCCCTCGCCTTCGAATTCGTTGCTGCTCCAGGCATGCAGCGCCGGCTCGAAGCTGCCCCACACGATCAGGAGAAAGAAGGCGGCGCCCAGCAGCGCCGACATCAGGTCGGCAAAAGCGTAACCGCGCCGCCCGAACAGCGACACGATCACGTCGGTTCGCAACATCGCGCCACTCTGGATCGCATACGCGGCCAGCAGGAAGCAGATGATCACGATCGACATCGAGACGATCTCCGGCGTTCCCTTCACCGGAGAATTGAACGCGCCGCGTCCGATCACGTCGGCGACGACAAGGAAGCTCAGCAGGAAGATGATCGCAGCGGCCACTGCGAGCAGGCCGTGGATGACCCGGGTGACGACGTGTTCGAGATTCACGGCTCGTCCTTGCTTTACATCATCAGCATAAAGCGCCATGGCCGGACCGTTCCGGCCATGGCGCTTGCGGACATTACTTCACGCTATAGCGCACGGGCCATTTGTGGCCATGCTTTTCGGCTGCCGCAAGAGTCGCTTCCAGCACCTGCGTTGCCGGCAGGCCCTGTGCGTCCAGCTCCTTGGCCTTCTCCTTGGGCCATCCGGCGAGCGATTTCGCCCAGTCGGCCTGTACGCTGTCGGGCAGCTTGCGCACATTGGTGCCCTTGGCCTTCAACTCTTCGAGCTGCTTCGGATAATTGGCCTTGTTCACCGTGCCGGTCATCGCCTCGTATTCCTTGCCGACTTCGAGGATAATGTCCTGCACCTCTTTCGGCAGTTTGTCCCAGCGCGCCTTGTTGATGGTCAGGCCGTGCCAGGTAATCGCGCCGAAACCGATCTCGGTATAATACTTGCCGACTTCGAAAAGCTTGAAGTTCACCCAGCCCGACGGAAACATGATCCAGCCGTTATAGACGCCGGTCTGCATCGCGGTGTAGGCCTCGGGCAATGACGACTGCACCGGAGTCGCGCCGGCATATTCAAGCCATTTCAGATTGAGACCGGCGCCGGCAAGCTTCTGGCCCTTCAGGTCCGAGACCTTGTTCCATTCGAAATTGGTGCCGAGATTGTAGCCGTTGTCAGCGATCAGCGCGATCAGCTTCTGGCGAAACTTGTCCTCGAACACCTTCGACATGTACGGCACCTGATCGTAGACCTCGCGCGCAATCTTCACGCTCGCGACAGGATCCATCGTGCCGAACGGCAGCATCACCTGAAACGCATGCAGCGGCAGATTCGACGGTTCGAAACAGAAGCAATAGCCGCCGATATCAATGATGCCGGATTGCACGCCCTCCAGCGTATCGGCAACTTTAACCATGGCGCCGCCATAGCCTTCAACGAATTCGACCTTGTGCTTTGTTCTTTCGGCAACCCGCTTCGTGACTTCCGGCACGAAGAAATTCTGCATCAGGTTGACATAGGTGTTCACCGGCGGATGCCCGGACGCAATCCGCAACCGGATTGTTTCCTGAGCCGATACTGCCGCTGTCGTCGATACAAGCGCGCCCAATGCGAGCGCGCCCACGAGGTGGCGCATGATCATGGTTTCCTCCCAATGCCGCGCGTCGCGGCTCATCTATTTTTATGCCGCAAGCATCGGCGGGAGGCGGGGGCTAAGTCAACGATATAAAGCGCGCACGCGGCAGGATCGATCGCTGCAATGCTTTTCGCAGTCTGAAACCGGCTAATGATTGTCGCGCGGAATGCCGGCCTGGGCGACGCGCCTGAACTTGTCTGCACCGCGAATGATCTGGCCATCCGCCATCTGCGTGACGGTCTCCCGGTAAATCGCCTGCCACGGCGTCTGGCTGTCCGGAACGGCCAAGCCGCCGGCCTGCTGCAGAGCCGCACGCCGCCGTGCAAGCTCCGGCTCCGGAACGAGCATATCGGCGGTGCCCTTGCGCAAGTCGACGCGGATGCGGTCGCCGGTTGCAAGCAAGGCAAGACCGCCACCCGCCGCTGCTTCCGGCGAAGCATTCAGAATGGATGGCGATCCCGATGTGCCGGACTGACGGCCGTCGCCAATACAGGGCAGCGACTCGATGCCGGCTTTGATGAGCGCCGCCGGCGGCTGCATGTTGACGACTTCGGCGGAGCCCGGATAGCCGATCGGACCGACGCCACGGATCACCAGGATGCTCTGCTCATCGATCGAAAGCGCGGGATCGTCGATTCGAGCGTGGTAATCCTCCGGCCCCTCGAACACCACTGCACGTCCCTCGAACGCATCCGGATCGTCAGGGTTCGACAGATAGCGCCTGCGGAAATCCTCCGAGATTACACTGGTCTTCATGATCGCGGATTCGAAGAGGTTGCCGCGCAGCACGCGAAAGCCGGACTGAGTTTTCAGCGGCGTTCTGTAAGGCCGGATGACTTCGGAATCGTGCGCGCGCGCCTCGCGTACATTGTCGCCAATGGTCTTGCCGTTGATCGTCAGCGCATCGGCACGGAGGCGGCCGGCCTTCAGCAATTCATGCAACACGGCTGGAAGACCGCCGGCGCGATAATAGTCTTCGCCGAGAAATTTGCCGGCCGGCTGCATATCGACAAGCAGCGGCACGTCGAACCCGATACGCTCCCAGTCGTCAATAGACAGATCGATACCGGCATGGCGCGCGATCGCATTGATGTGGATTGGCGCATTGGTCGAGCCACCGATCGCCGAACACGCGACAATGGCATTCTCGAAGGCCTGCCGGGTCAGGATGTCCGAAGGTTTCAGGTCTTCACGCACGATCTCGACCGCACGGCGGCCGGTCTCATAAGCGATCTGCGCGCGCTCGCGATAGGGTGCCGGGATCGCGGCGCATCCCGGCAGCGACATGCCGAGCGCTTCCGCCAGCGCATTCATGGTCGAAGCGGTGCCCATGGTGTTGCAATGCCCGATCGAAGGCGCCGACGACGCGACGATAGCGAGGAATTCGCGATAGTCGATCCGCCCCGCGGCGAGATCCTTGCGCGCCTGCCAGACCACGGTGCCGGAGCCCGAGCGCTCGCCTTTCCACCAGCCATTCAGCATCGGTCCGCCGGACAGCACGATCGCGGGAATATTCACGGTCGCCGCCGCCATCAATCCGGCCGGGGTGGTCTTGTCGCAGCCGGTCGTCAGCACGACGCCATCGAGCGGATAGCCGTACAGCACCTCGACGAGACTGAGATAGGAAAGATTGCGGTCGAGTGCGGCGGTCGGCCGCTTGCCGGTTTCCTGGATCGGATGGCAGGGAAACTCGAAGGCGACCCCACCGGCGTCGCGGATGCCGTCGCGGACCCGTTGCGCCAGTTCGAGGTGGTGTCGATTGCAGGGCGACAGATCGCTGCCGGTCTGCGCAATGCCGATGATCGGCTTGCCTGCAGCGAGTTCGTCGAGGGTGAGCCCGTAATTCAGATAGCGCTCCAGATAGAGCGCAGTCATGCCGGGATTGTCCGGATTGTCGAACCAGAGCTGCGAGCGCAGCCGGCGTTTCGTGGTGTTTACCATTGCTCACCCTGCGACATGCGCAGTTGCAGACAACCCATCCGGGCCGGAATCGGTTCCCTTCACCCGTCGGCAGTTTCTGGCACCGGCGTGAACAGGAGCTTGTCGATGCGCTTGCCGTCCATGTCGAGAATTTCGACACGCCAGCCCGGAATCTCGAAGGTCTCGCATTCGACGGGAATGTGCGCGAGCCGCTCGAGCGCGAATCCGGCTGCGGTGTGGAACTCGCCTGAAACATCCGGCAGCTTCAGCATCGCGGCGAGATCGGCTACGGGCACGCGGCCATCGACCAGCCACGAGCCGTCCGGACGCCGGATGATGTTTTCGGGATGCTGCTCATGCTCCTCGCCGAGATCGCCGGCGATGCCTTCGAGCACATCATTGAGGGTCGCGACGCCGAGGAAGTCGCCATATTCATCGACCACAAAGGCAAGGTGAACGGGCGAGGTCTTGAAGGTCTCCAGCAGCCGGAGAACCGGCATTGTCTCCGGCACGAAGGCTGGCTCGATCAGGCGCTCCTCGACGCGAATGCCGCGGCCGGCGATCAGGTCGCCGACCAGATCCTTTTTCTGCACGACGCCCAGCGGCCGGCCGATATCGCCGTCACGCGCGACCACAATGCGCGAATACGGGCAATCGGCAATCTCGCGCTCGATCGCCTGCTTGTCGTCCGACAGGTCGATCCAATAGACATCGGGCCGCGGCACCATGATCGAGGCAACCGAAGAATCCGCCAGCGCCAGCACGCCGTGGATCATCTCTTCCTCGACCTCATCGATCACGCCGGCTTCGGCGCCTTCTGCAATCGCGATCTTGACCTCTTCTTCGGTAACGGACTCGGTTTTCTTGTCTGGAATACGGAGCAGCTTGAGCAGGAGCGCAGTTGACGTTTCGAGCAGCCAGACAAGCGGGCGCGCGATCAGCACCAGAAGCTGCAGAGGTCCGGCAACGACCGCTGCAATGCGCTCCGGTGTCAGCAGAGCGATCCGCTTTGGCACAAGCTCGCCGACCACAACGGACAACGCGGTGATCGCGACGACGACGAGAATAAACGCGATTTCGTCGCCGCGCGGCGCAAACAGCGCGTACTCATTAAGCACCGCACCGAGCCGCGCACCCAGCGTTGCGCCGCCATACGCGCCCGACATGATGCCGATCAACGTGATGCCGACCTGGACGCCGGAGAGAAAACGCCCGGGATTTTCCGCCAGCATCAGGGCGCGCGATGCACCGCGGCTGCCGGCTTCCGCCATCTGCTGCAGGCGGATGCGCCGCGAGGACACAATCGCCAGCTCCGCCATTGCAAAAAAGCCGTTGAGCAGGGTGAGCCCAACGACGATGGCCAGTTCGAGCCAGACCGTCATAATTCCGACTATGTGGCATGTCGCACCGCACTCGGCAACGTCCAACATTTAACTTAGTGTGAGTCCGCGACGGAGGGGATGACGGTGGTCTGGCAATTGGCGGCTGGCGGGGCGGTCAGTCTTCTGAATTTCGTCGTCCATGCGGTGATGTCTGCGTTGATCATGGTCGGTACCCGGCATACGGCCGTCGCGACCGACGAGTTTCATTTCGTGATCCGATTGATCGCACTCCTTCTAGTAACCGTCGCGGCTCTGAGCGCCGCTCACCTTGCCGAAATCCTGCTCTGGACCGGGCTGTTCAGTTTCGTTGGAATGAACCCCGGGGACGGTATTTCGACCTTCGAGATGGCTTTCGAGAATTACACTGCACTGGGCTACGGCGATGTGGTCCCTCCGCCCGGATTGCGACTGTTCGGCCCGATGGCGGCGCTGAACGGACTGCTGCTGATCGGCTGGTCGGTCTTTATTTTGTTCGACGTGATGCGGATGGCGGAAGTGCAGATTGGCCGGATCGACCGCCAGAGTTAACCTTTGCATGGATCGACCGGCCTAATAAACACGACACGAGAGAATTCGCCATGCTTCGGACCATCGCTGCCTTCGACCGGATCGGCGAGGAAAACGCCTTCGCTGTCCTCGCCCGCGCCAATGCACTGATCGCGCAGGGCCGCGACGTCATCAATCTCGGGATCGGCCAGCCGGACTTTCGCACCCCTGACTTCATCGTCGAGGCCGCCATCAAGGCGCTGCGCGACGGCCATCACGGCTATACGCCGGCAACCGGTATTCCGGCCTTGCGCGAAGCGGTCGCGGCCGATCTGCACAAGCGCTTTGCGGTCGAGGTGTCGCCGGACGAAGTGATGATCATGCCGGGCGGCAAGCCGACCATGTTCATGTCTATTATGATGTTCGGCGAGCCGGGCGCCAAAATCCTTTATCCCGATCCGGGCTTTCCAATCTATCGCTCGATGATCGAGTTCACCGGCGCCACGCCCGTGCCGGTGCCGATCCGCGAGGAGAACGGATTTGCGTTCTCGGCCGAGGAGACGCTGAGGCTGATCACACCGAAGACACGGCTTCTGATCGTCAACTCACCGGCCAATCCGACCGGCGGCGTTACGCCGAAATCCGAGGTCGACAAGCTGGTCGCGGGGCTCGAGCGTTTTCCCGACGTTGCGGTGATGTCGGACGAGATCTACGATCACATGGTTTATGATGGCGAAACGCATGTGTGCCTGTTGTCGTATCCGCAGATCCGCGACCGGCTCATCCTGCTCAACGGCTGGTCGAAGACCTATGCGATGACGGGCTGGCGCCTCGGCTATGCGGTCTGGCCCGGCAAGCTGTACGATTATGCGCGCAAGCTCGCGGTCAACCTGCACTCCTGTGTCAACGCATCGGCGCAATATGCGGGACTGGCGGCGCTGACCGGCCCGCAGGACGAGGTGACGAAGATGGTCGCAGAATTCGACCGCCGCCGCAAAGTCGTGGTCGAGGGTTTGAACAAGCTTCCAGGCGTAACCTGCACGACGCCCAAGGGAGCATTCTACGCCTTCCCCAACATCATGGGGACCGGCTGGAAGGCCAAGGATCTGGCCACGGCGCTGCTCGAAGATGCCGGCGTTGCAATCATCGGCGGCCCGGATTTCGGCATTCTCGGCGAAGGCTATGTGCGTTTGTCCTACGCGAATTCAACCGAGAATATTCTGAAGGCACTCGACCGGATGGGTGCATTTCTTTCGACGCGAAAAGCTGCGTGACGGAGTGGCCATGAAGCGGATAGGGCTCAAGCGGATCGTATCGGCAGCGGCGCTTTCGCTTACCGCGACAGTCGCCCATGCGCAGGCGAACTTCGTCAGCTACGAATGCGCCGACGGTACCCAGGCGGTTGCCGCGATCTACAAAGGCGACAAGAGGATGCGCCTGCAGGTCGATGGTCACGCCTATACGTTGCCGCAACGCCTGTCCGCATATGGTGCCCGTTATTCCAAAAGCGGCATATCGCTCTGGATCACCGGACAGGAAGCAACCCTGAGACGGCAGAAGGCGCGCCCGACAGCCTGCAAGATGCAATAGCGCCGCTTACGGCTTGAGCGCGAAGCGAAAGCCGACCACGACGATCGCAAGGCCGACAAGCTGCGGGATCGTTGGCACTTCGCCGATCGCCAGAAAGCCGATCAGCACCGTCGTCGCCGGCACCAACGCCGGAAACATCGATGCGCGCCCGGCACCCAGAACCGAAACGGCGCGGGCGAACAGATAGAGCGCCAGCAATCCTGCGAATACGCCCTGAACCGCGATCTGAATCAGATTTTCGACCAGACCGGCAGCGGCCATGCGCTCAAAGCCGAAAACGATCGCATAGACCGGAGCAAAGATCAGGAGCGACAGCACACCCACCAGCTGCGCGGCCAGCATGCCGCTGGTCCGCCATCCGCGCAGACAGGTGGTGAACGCCGCCCACATGAACCCGGCCGTCGCGAACAGGATGTCGCCCGTCAGGGCGTTGCCGCGGATCGTCGTGACCGCCTCGCCGGCCAGGACGACCAATCCAAGCACAATCGCGGCAACGCCGATGATACGGGATCGGGTCAGCGCTTCGCCAAGCGCAATGCGCGCGAGGATCAGCCCGCCCAGTGCGGCCGCGGCCGGGTGGATCACCGCACCGTGCCCAAGCGGGGCGACGGTGAAGCCGGTATAGCTGACGATAGCCTGAAGCGGCCCCGCCAGCACAAGAATGACCAGCCCGCGGCTCCAGCCGAGCCCCCCGAGATCGGCCAGTCCCGCCCGCAGCATCAGCGGCAGCATCACCAGGCCGGACCAGACAAAGCGATGGAATGCGAGATCGGTCGGGGCAAGTCCTGCCGCGATGCCGTGCTTGGCCGCGACGAGTCCAGCCGCCCAGCAGGCGGCGGCGGCGATCCCGCACAGCACCCCAAGGGCGGTGGCAGAGAGCCCGGTACGAGGGAGTTGGTCCGGCAAGGCGCGATCCGATTCGTCCGACCTTCCGGATACAGGCACTCTGCGGTTCTGGCTACGCCGGCCAACGTGAGGCAGCCATGTGCGCCCGGCCAAGGCAGCTGCGAGGCGATGTTCCGGTCTCGTTCGCTGGTATCGGTTTGACTGATCGGGGTCCGCTCTCTAACGTCGGACCAGTCGCGGGGGGCCTCGCGGCGCTATCACGGCACAAGCGGCACCGCCGGGCGTTCTCTGCAATGAAGACTATCAGTGCATTCCTGTTTTCCGCGCTGGTCGCGCTGGCCGCCATTGCGGCATCTGTAATCCTGCTTTCCACCGTCTGTACGGTTGAGCCCTCCGCGGCTCCGGCGCGCACGCCGTCGCGGCTGCCGATCCAGTTCGAGCGCAATGCTCCCGATGCAGTGATCGAGCGCGCGGTTCTCACCCGCGAAGGCGTCGACGCCATGTTGTGGCAGGCGCAGGCGACGCCTCAGGCTCAGCCGCAGACGAGAAGCTGGATCAACCGCTTCCTGTGTGACATCCGTGTCACCGATGTGCTGCTGATCGGCTTCGCCGCGTTTCTGCTGCTCGCCACCGTGTTCCAGGGGCTGTGGATGCTGCGCGCCGTGCGCGCCTCGGACCGGACCGCCAGTCTTGTCAATGAGGGGCTGATTTCGGCGCAGCGCGCCTACGTTTCGCTGCGCGAGTTCCAGGTGGCATTGACCAAGAATCCACTGAACGACGAGATCCAGACCTGCACGATCCAGCCGATCTGGGAGAATACCGGGACGACGCCGACACGTAACGGCCGCGGCCATGTCAATTGGAAATACTTTGACCGATCGGTGCCGGCGGATTTCGACTTCGCCGATTTCGACGAACTCGGCAACCGCATCCTGTCCTACGATTCCTACAAGCCGCTGATCGTCGGGCCGCGTGCGACCGCGCTGTGTCCCATCATCAGCATGGAACCCGCGATTTTGCGCCAGGTTCGCGACCTGCAGGGCAAGCTTCTGATCTGGGGCTGGGCCGAGTACGACGAGGTCTTTTCCGACGCCAAGCGGCACCGCACCGAATTTGCCTATCTCGTCGTGGTGTCTGGCTCGCCTGCAAGTCACGTCGGTTTCAGCCAGTACAAGCTGCATAACGGCGTCGACGAGGACTGCATGAAGCAGCCGACGGTGCTCGCTCGTACCGTTTGAGCGGCGGTTTCCGCAATACCCGCGGAGACCCTGATCTGCTAGAGTAACTTAGCAAAACAACATCGGACGACTGAGCGCGCATGGCCGAACCGTCGAAGCCACTGATGCTGTCCTGGCGCTTTGCGCCGCTATTCTGGTGTCAGTTTTTTTCCGCCTTCAACGACAACTTCCTCAAGAATGCAATCGTCTTCCTGATCCTGTTCCACATCTCGGCGGGGACAGGTCAGGTTGATGCCGCCTATGGCGAAGCGTTGATCACGCTCGCGGCCGCGATCTTCATCGCTCCCTATTTCATTCTATCGGCGCTGGGCGGCCAGATCGCCGACCGCTTCGACAAGGCGATCGTGGCGCAACGGCTCAAGCTGGTTGAGATCGGCGTCGCGGGCATCGCGGTCATCGGCTTCGTCACGCATTCTCTGGTCATTCTGTTCATTGCGCTGTTCGGTTTCGGCGTGATCGGGTCGCTGTTCGGCCCGATCAAATACGGCATTCTGCCCGACCATCTGGAACGCCGGGAATTACCGGCGGGCAACGCGCTCGTCGAGGGCGCGACCTTCATCGCCATCCTGCTCGGCACCATCGCCGGCGGCATTGCCGCGAAAGGCGGCGGCAGCCCGCTCGGCTTCTCCGCGCTGGTGATGATCTTTGCGCTTCTATGCTGGGTGTCGGCGCTGTTGATCCCGCGCACCGGCGAAGCCGCGCCCAATCTCATCATCAACAAGAATATCGCTACCTCGACCTGGGAATTGATCCAGGACCTGCGCCGCGACGGGCGGCTGTGGTGGGGCGCGCTGGTCACGAGCTGGTTCTGGCTCGCCGGCGTGGTCGTCCTCTCGCTCCTGCCGCCCGCGGTGAAGAACATCGTCGGCGGCGACGAATATGCTGTGACCGCCTATCTCGCGGTGTTCTCGATCGCAGTCGCGATCGGTTCGGGACTCGCGGCCTTTCTGGCCAGCGGGCGCATCATTCTTCTGCCGACCCTGCTCGGCGCCCTGTTCCTGGCGGCCTTCGCGCTGTTCATGGGATGGTCGCTCTATGGCGCGCCGCCGGTGACGCAGGCGCTCGGCCCGATGGAGGTGCTCCGCACGTCGCGCGGCATCAATGTCGCGATCGCGCTGGCCGGACTCGCCATCGGCGGCGGCCTGTTCATCGTGCCGGCGTTCGCGGCCGTTCAGGCCTGGGCCGGCGCCGACCGGCGTGCGCGCGTTGTCGCCGCGGTCAATGTTCTCAACGCCGCGTTCATGACCATCGCAACGCTGATCGTGGCGATGCTGCAGGGCTTTGCCGGCGCGACCACGCCCGTCCTGTTCATTGGACTGGGCATCGCCAATTTCATCGTTGCGGTGCTGATCGGCTACACCATGCCGACGCGGTTCTTCGCCGATGCGCTGTCGATCCTCTACCGCGCCTTCTTCCGCGCCGAGGTGCATGGCCTGGAGAACCTGCAGAAGATCCAGCAGCCGAACGTCATCCTCGCGCTCAACCATGTCAGCTTCCTCGATGCCGGCATCGCGCTGTCGCTCCTTGGCCGCGACCCGCTGTTCGCCATCGACACCACCATCGCTCAGAAATGGTGGGTGAAGCCGTTCGCACGCATGACCCGTGCGATCCCGATCGATCCGCTGAAGCCGATGTCCACCCGCACCCTGATCCAGGCGGTGGCAAGCGGCGAGACCTTGATCATCTTCCCCGAAGGCCGGATCACCGTAACCGGCTCGCTGATGAAGGTCTATGACGGCGCCGGCATGATTGCCGACAAATCGGACGCCGTGATCGTTCCGATCCGCATCGAGGGGCTGGAGCACTCCTACTTCACGCGGCTGAACAGCTGCCAGATTCGCAAATTGCTGTTCCCCAAAGTCCGCGTCACGGTGCTCGAGCCGACCAAGCTCAACCTCGATCCGGAGTTGCGCGGCCGGGCGCGCCGCAGGGCCGCCGGCGCTGCGCTCTACGACATCATGTCGGATATGATCTACGAGACCACGAGCTCCGAACGCACGATCGTCCAGGCACTGATCGATGCCGCGCACGAGCACGGCATGAAGACGGTGGCGACCGAGGACCTCGTCACCGGCACGCTGACCTACAAGCGTCTCCTGCTCGGCACCCGGATTCTCGGCAAGAAGCTGATGCCGCTTGCAGACCTCGGCAAGCCGCTCGGCGTCATGCTGCCAAACGCAAACGGCGCCGTGGTCACAATCTTCGGTCTGATGTCCGCCGGCCGCGTGCCTGCGATGATCAACTTCACCGCAGGGGCAACCAATATTCTGGCCGGCTGCCGCGCCGCGGGAATCACGACGGTCGTTACCTCGCGCACCTTCATCGAGCGCGGCAAGCTCGAACCGCTGGTCGAGAAATTGTCGGCGGAGGTCAAGATCGTTTATCTCGAGGACGTGCGGACCCAGGTCGGCTTGTTCGACAAGCTGTCCGGGATGCTGCGCTACAAGCAGCCGATCGTGCCGCGAAAGCCTGACGATTGGGCAGCGATCCTTTTCACCTCCGGGTCGGAGGGCGTTCCGAAGGGCGTCGTGCTCTCCCACCGCAACATCCTCACCAACGCGGCGCAGGCGCGCGCGCGTATTGACTTCAACCGGCAGGACAAGGTGTTCAACATCCTCCCGGTCTTCCATTCCTTCGGGCTGACCGTCGGTGTCATCCTGCCGATCGTGTCCGGCGTGCCGATCTTCCTGTACCCCTCGCCGCTGCATTACCGCACGGTGCCGGAGCTGGTTTACGGCACCAACGCCACGATCATGTTCGGCACCGATACGTTCCTGAACGGCTATGCGCGGGCCGCCAATCCCTACGACTTCCGTTCCATCCGCTATCTCCTGGCCGGTGCCGAGCCGGTCCGCGACTCGACCCGGCATATCTATCTCGAAAAGTTCGGTCTCCGGATCCTGGAGGGCTACGGCGTGACCGAAACCGCCCCGGCCCTCGCCCTCAATACGCCAATGTTCAATAAATTCGGCACCGTCGGACGGCTCCTGCCTGGCATGCAGGCAAAACTCGTCAAGGTCGAAGGTGTGGAAGAAGGCGGGCGTCTGTTCGTGAAGGGCCCGAACGTGATGCTCGGCTATCTGCGTGTCGAGAATCCGGGCGTGCTGGAGCGGCCGCCGGAAGGCTGGCACGACACCGGCGATATCGTCACCATCGACGACCAGGGCTTCATCAAGATCATGGGCCGCGCCAAGCGCTTCGCCAAAGTGGGCGGCGAGATGGTGTCGTTTGCCGCAGTCGAGGCGCTGGCTGGCGATCTTTGGCCGGATGCGGTGTGCGCCGTCGTCTCGGTGCCCGATGCCCGCAAAGGCGAGCGGCTGCTGCTCTACATCAACAAGAAGGACGCCAACCGCTCGGACTTCATCGCGTTCGCGCGGGCCCGCCACGCATCGGAACTGATGATCCCGGCCGAAGTGATCTACATGGAGAAGCTGCCGATGCTCGGTTCCGGCAAGGTCGACCTCCTGACACTTGCCAAGCAGGCCAGGGAAGAGCGGGCTCAGACTGCGCAACCAATGCCGACAGTGCCGGCCTGATTGGGACCGCGATCAGCGCCACTGCCAACGTCGTGAATCGGAGCCTAACCAATTCGGTTTCGATTCGATTCACCACGCCGTTTGCCTGTAACGGCCGGTGAAGCGTAACGCTAACCGCGCCGTATTCGAAAAGCATTGCAGAAGGGCAATAACGCGCTGCCTGGAATGCAGAACGTAACGCCTGCGCAAGGTTAAGCGCACGTTGCGCAAGTCAGGACAGATTTCGTAAAGCCTGCTGCTTCAACCAATTTTTAGCATAGCCTCGAGAAGCCGGAAGCGCTTCACCAATTGAACACGACCGCATCGCGATAGTGACACGCGAGAAGGCGCAAACAATCGCGCCAGAGAGTTTCGGGACGGTCGTCGTGCGCAAGTCAACAATTGTGATGGTCGCGTTTGCAGTGGTCTTCGGACTGCTCGCGGTCTTCATTGCGCAAGCCTGGCTGAACGGTCAGGCCGAGCGGCGGCTGCGCAGTCTTGAGGCGCAGAAAAAGCCGCTCACGACCAACACGCTCGTGGTTGCCGCCCAGCGGCTGCCCTTCGGCATCGAGCTTGGCCGCGAACATCTGCGCGAAGTGCCATGGCCGGCCGAAACCATGCCGCAAGGCGCATTTGCAACCATCAATGAGCTTCTGTCGGGCGGCAAGCGCGTGGTGCTTTCGCCGTTCGAACCGAACGAACCGGTGCTCGCGGTCAAGATCACCGGCCCCGGTCAGCGCGCGACGCTTTCCGCAATTGTCGGCGAGGGGATGAAGGCGGTTTCGGTGCGCGTCAACGACGTCGAAGGCGTCGGCGGCTTTGTACTGCCGGGCGACCGCGTCGATGTTGTGCTGACCCGCCAGCTGGAGAAAGGCAACGCCACGACGGAAATCGTGCTGCAGAATGCTCGCGTTCTGGCCGTCGATCAGAGCGCCGACGATCGTGCCAGCAAGGCTGCGGTCGCCAAGGCCGTAACGCTCGAGGTCGATACGGTGGGCGCCCAGAAGATCTGGCTGGCCGCGTCGGTCGGCAGTCTGTCGTTGTTGTTGCGCAAGGCGGGCGAAGTCGGCGCAGAGCCCACGCGCCGCGTGACGCTCGACGATCTGAGCAAGCCCGAGCGAATCGGGCCGCAGACGCGGCAACACACGACCAGCATCACGGTTCAGCGCGGCAATCACAGACAGAATTACGAGGTGCCGGTCGAAGGCTTCAGAAATTCCCAGCTTGCGTCCGGGGGGACGGAAGCGGGCAAGCAATAACGGGGACCAGGATTTTGGTGGGGGAGTGTGTCGTGAAGAACTGGATTGATTGTTCCGCCTCGTCGCCGGGGCACACGGACGGGAACCTGAAGACAGGCGCGCGCCGCTCGGTTGCATTCCGCGCGCTTGCGGTAGGCCTTGCGGTGATCATGGCGGAGCCGGCGCTTCCGGGGCTCGGCATCGCCTCCGCGCAGCGGATGGTGCAAATGATCGCGGCCAAGCGGACCGCAACGGTCAGCGTCCAGGTCGGCAAAAACGAGGACGTTCGCACCGACGCAAGCTTTGTCGAACTGGTCGTGGCCGATCCTGAGATCGCCGACGTGTCGCCGCTGACCGACCGCACGCTCTCGATCCTCGGCCGCAAGAGCGGCACGACGCGGGTCTCGGCCTATGCCGAAGGCAAGAAGCTGGTCGGCGTCTTCGATATCGAGGTCACCCACGACATCTCGCTGTTGCAGGCGACGCTCGCGCGTCACTTCCCCGGCTCGCAGATCAGAGCGAGTTCCGTGAACGGCCGCATCATGCTGTCGGGCGCGGTGCACGATGCGACCACCGTGGACAAGGCCGTGACGCTCGCGCGTCAGTTCAATCCCGATGTCATCAACACGATGTCGGTGATGTCGCCGCAACAGGTGATGCTTGAAGTGCGCTTCATCGAAGCCAGCCGGCAGGCCGGCCGCGAACTGGGCATCCAGTGGAACCCGACGTCGAGCAACGGAAAGTTCATGGGCAATATCGGTTCGCGTCAGCCGGCGAGCCGTCTGCCGATTACCGGAACCAGCGCGACGCCGGGTGCCGATGCCTGGAAACAGCCGGGCGTCACCTCCGGCGGCGCCAATGTGGGAGCCGCTGCCCAGACGATCTCCCAGGTTGTCGCAGCGGGCGTGCTGTCGGGTGCCGCACCGTTCGGCTTTCTGATCGGCAAGCTGATCACCAACGGCCTATCGGTCGACGTTCTGATCAACGCGCTTGAGGCCAAGGGCATGGCGCGTTCGCTCGCCGAACCGAACCTGACCGCTCTGTCTGGCGACACCGCAAGCTTCCTTGCCGGCGGTGAATTCCCGGTGCCGGTGCCGCAGGGCCTCGGCGCCGTGGCGATCACCTACAAAAAATACGGCGTCGGCCTCGCCTTCACGCCAACCGTTCTCGCCGATGGCGTGATCAATCTGAAGATCGAACCCGAAGTCAGCCAGCTCGACACATCCAACCCGGTCACGGTTGCGGGCGTCTCGGTGCCGCCGCTGATCGTGCGCCGCGCTTCGACCACCGTCGAACTCCGCGACGGCCAAAGCTTTGTCATTGGCGGATTGCTGCAAAGCCAGGGCGAGACCGCGCAGGAACAATTGCCGTGGATCGGCGACGTTCCGGTGCTCGGCGCGCTGTTCCGTTCGGCCGCCTACAAGAAGAAAGAAACCGATCTCGCCATCATCGTGACGCCACGGCTCGTGCGCCCCGCGCGTCCCGGCGACAAGATCGCAACCCCGCTCGACAGCACGCTCGCGCCAAACGATGTCGACTTCTTCCTCATGGGCAAGCCGGAAGTGCCGCGCTCGGTGGAGAAGCTGCAGAACGGTGTCGTGCGTGCCTATACCGGTCACATGCTCAATGTTCAGCCGCGTCCAGCCGCTGTCGCTACCCAAGAGGTGGGTCATGTCCTGTCCGTCAAATACTAAAGCCAAGGCCGGTACGACCACCCTTACGCTGGCCGCACTGGCGTTGTCCTGCGGGCTCTCAGGCTGCTCGGATATTTATTTCGACCGGCGCGAGACCGTGGTGCCCTATGCGGGCGACGCCAAGGCGATCAACCAGGTCACCATGATGGTCGATCCCTGGCCGCCCTACAGCGCCAATCGCAATATCGCCTTCAACGGCGAGCGCATGCAGGGCGCGGTCGAGCGTTACCGGACCCACAACGTGATCCGGCCGATGAGCCCGCTGACTTCCGATTCCGGAAGCCAGCCGCAGCCGCCACCCGACCTCACGACCGAGTATGTGAAGAATGTGCCGCAAGCGCGAACCGGCGCGCCATCGCAGCAGGGGCCGGCGCCTTCGCCCTGGGCCAGCAATCCGCCACCACGACAGCAAAGCCAGACACAGACGCAACAGTAACACCATGCGTATGAGCCGGACAGCATCGACCCGCGGCAAGACCAATGTGGCTTTGCTCACGGCCGATGCGCAATTCGAACAGCAACTGCGCCAGATCTTCGCCTCCAGCCCGCAGATCGGTCTGGAGGTGATGTCGGCGGCCGTTTCAGCCGTGGGTGACAGGGTCAATCCGGAAACCGCGACCGTTATTGTCGTCGATCTCGATGCCGCCAGGCCCGATGAAATGCAGGCGCTGGAACGGCTTGCCATGCGTACTGCCGGCTCGCCGCCGATTGTTGTTGTGACACAGGTATTCGACGCCAATGTCGCGCGCACGCTGATCCAGATGAAAATCGCAGACTTTCTGGTCAAACCGGTAACGCCGGCCGAACTGGTGCGCACCTGCGCGCGGGCGGTCCAGCCGGTAGCGAGCAGCGATACCGAGGCGGAAATCGTCACCTTCATCCCCGCCGTCGGCGGCGCTGGCGTCACGACATTGGCGATCCAGACCGCAATGCTGCTGTTGTCGAGCGGGCCGCGTGGCCGGTCATCGACATGCCTCGTCGACCTCAACCTTCAGCATGGCTGCTGCGCCGACTATCTCGACCTCGAACCGCGTCTCGATCTGACCGAGATCGAACCGCGGCCGGATCGCCTCGACCGGCAATTGCTCGAAGTGATGACCACCTATCACGCATCGGGGCTCGCGGTGATTGCCGCTCCACCCCATCCTGCAGAAATGCGCTCCTTCGATCCGGACGTCGTCACCAAGCTCCTCGACCTCGTGTCGTCGCATTTCGATCATGTCGTGATCGACATGCCGCGGACCTGGTTCGCCTGGACCGACGATGTCCTGCTCGGCTCGAACCGCGTCTTCATCGTCAGCGAGATGACGGTGCCGAGCCTGAAGAACACCAAGCATATCCTCGCCGCGATCCGCGTGCGGATGCCGGACGGCCCGCAGCCGCAGGTCATCATCAACCGGTTCGAACAACGCATGTTCGCGCCCGGCCTGAAGCGCAGCGATATCGAGCAGGCGCTCGGCACCGATCTCGCGGGTGCCATCCCGAACAATTACCGGCTGGTGCGCGAAGCGATCGATCGCGGCGTCCCGCTCGAAGAGGTCAAGAGCGGCAACAATGTCACGCAGGAGCTGCGCAAGCTGATCGTGCCGCAGCCGCAAAAGACCGCCAACAGGGCACCCGCCGAACAGAAGAAGTTCAGTTTCTCCCTCGCACGCTGATGCATCGGTCCGAAGCAGAAGACGAGTAAAACATGACCGGCCGCTTCACCGCTCGACGACATGCCACCCGACAGACCGCGCCGCACGGAGAGCCGCACCCAGCGCCTGCCGCGGCAGAAACCACCTCGTGGACGGTTTTTCCCGAGACCAAACCCGCACCGGCCGCGGTCACGCCGCCCTCGCCTCCGCCACCCCCCGCCCCGGCTGCGGCCGCGCCGGCCAATCCGCTGCACACGGACAAGCTGCTCGACGCCAAGGTCCGGCTGCATCGGCGATTGCTGGAAGAGGTCAATCTGCAGGCGCTTGAAAAGCTGCCGGAAGACCAGATGCGCGAGCATATCCAGGGCCTGGTCAGCCAGTATGTGGTGAGCGAACGCCTTGCCTTGAATGCGCAGGAACTGAATTCTTTCGTCACCGAAATCCTCGACGAGATGACGGGTCTCGGCCCGCTTGAACCCTTGCTCAAGGATCCGAGCATCAGCGACATTCTGATCAACGGTCACGAATGCACCTATGTCGAGCGCGGCGGCCTGCTCGAACCGGTTGCCTGCCGCTTCAAGGACGAGGCGCATCTGTTGCGCATCATCAACAAGATCGTGTCGGCCGTCGGACGCCGCGTCGACGAAATGCATCCGCTGTGCGACGCACGTCTGCTTGACGGTTCGCGTGTCAACGTCGCCGTGCGCCCGGTGGGCGTTGACGGCCCGCTGGTCTCGATCCGCAAATTCTCCAAAAAACCGTTCAGCCTCGACAAACTGGTCGAAATCGACGCTCTCAAGCCGCAGATGGCGGAGCTGCTTGCGGCCGCGGTCAAGTCACGCATCACGACGATTATCTCCGGCGGCACCGGCTCCGGCAAAACCACGATGCTGAACGCGCTATCAGCCTACATCTCGGACAAAGAACGGCTGATCACCATCGAAGACGCGGCCGAACTGCAATTGCAGCAGCCGCATGTCGCGCGCATGGAGACGCGTCCGCCGAATATCGAAGGCAAGGGCGAAATCCGTCAGCGCGAACTGGTCAAGAATGCGCTGCGTATGCGCCCCGAGCGAATCATCCTCGGCGAGTGCCGCGGTGAAGAAGCCTTCGACATGTTGCAGGCAATGAATACCGGTCATGAAGGCTCGATGGCTACGATCCATGCCAATAACCCGCGCGAAGCGATTTCACGCCTCGAGCAGCTGATCGGCATGGCCGGCCTGCCGATGACCATTGCGTCGATCCGCGGCCAGATCGCCGCGGCGATCCGCATGATCGTGCAGCTTCAGCGCCTGTCCGACGGCAAGCGCCGCGTTACCTCCGTTGCCGAGATCACCGGCATGGAAGGCGATATCGTGCAGATGCAGGAAATCTACCGATATGTGCGCACCGGAACGGCCGAAGATGGAACCGTGATCGGACATTTCCAGGCAACTGGCGTAAGGCCGCGCTTCCTCTCCGAGCTCACTGCGCGGGGCATCCGCATCCCCGGCAGCTATTTCGATCCGAGCCAGCCGCTGCAATAGGAGCATGCAATGGCCTGGCTCGATTTCGATACGATCTACGTTTTCTACGCCTTTATCGGAATATCGGCGTTTCTGATCTTCGAGGCGGCCTATCTCCTGTTCTTCCGGAGCGCGTCCTATCGAAAGAGCATCAACCGCCGCATCGAGCTCCTGAAGGACCGAACCGACCGCGAAGGTGTGCTGATCCAGCTGCGCAAGGAGCGCGGCCTGACCAATGGCGGTGATTACCGGTTGCCGATCGAATATCTCAACCGCCTCATCTTGCAGTCCGGGCTATCGATGGGCGTCATCAAGCTGGCCGTCTATGTGCTTGCGATGGCGGCTGTCGCCGCGGGCCTCACACATGCGATCAAGGGCAGCTGGCTCTACACCGCGATCGCGTTTGCATTCTTCCTGACGGCCGTACCCCTGCTGTGGCTCAAGATTCTCCGCAGCCGGCGTCAGAAGAAATTCGGCGCGCAATTTCCCGACGCGCTCGACATTATCGTCCGCAGCTTGCGCGCTGGTCATCCGGTGCCGGTCGCAATCACCATGGTCGGCCGCGAATTGCCGGACCCCTGCGGCACTGAATTCGGCATCGTCGCCGACGAGGTAACCTACGGCGCGGACCTCGAAACCGCGATGCGCAATCTCTATTTCCGTGTTGGTCAGGACGACCTTCCGCTGTTCGTCACGGCCGTAGCCATACAGGGATCGACCGGCGGCAACCTCGGCGAGATTCTCCAGAACCTGTCCGCTGTGATCCGGCTCCGCTTCAAGATGCGGCGCAAGGTGCGGGCGCTGGCATCCGAGGGCCGCGCCTCGGCTATGATCCTCGCATCGCTTCCGATTGCGATGTTCGGCATCATCAATCTGATCGCACCGGACTTCTATTCGAGTGTCTGGCACCTCGACATGACCAAGATCGCACTCGCATCCGCCGGCGGCTGGATGTGCGTCGGCATTCTGATCATGTACCGCATGGTCAACTTCAAGATCTGATCATGGATTTCAGCTTCACCATATTCGGAGATGCGGAATCGACGTTAGTGGCGTTGATGGTGTTTCTCGCCACCGCGATCCTGACATTCGCGATGATGGCGATGGTGCGGGTCCATGGCGCCGTGCGCCGCCGGACGGCCGGTATAAACGAGACGCTTTCGGATCAAGGCACGATCTTTCGCCAGAACGCGCGGCAGAGGGCCGGCTTCAAGGCGGCCGAGAAGATCATTGGCTACGCGCAGAAGCATTATGGAGACGGCGACTCCAAGGACATGAAGGTCCTGCGAAAGCGCCTTGTGCTCGCAGGCCTTTACGATCCGCGTAGCGTCGCCGTGTTCTTTCTCGCGCGGGCCGTGCTGGCGATCGGACTGAGCATCGTCGCCATGATGTTTGGCCCGTCAGACCGCGGATCGGTCTACTGGATGATCGTCGGCGGTGCCGGGCTGTTCGGCTATCTGGCACCAAGCCTTTATCTGGATCGCCGGATCGCAGCGCGGCGCGAAGAGCATCGCGCCGGCTTTCCGGACTTCATGGACCTGCTGGTAGTTTGCGCAGATGCGGGTCTGAGCATGGAAGCGGCCCTCGACCGCGTCGGACGGGAACTGGCCGCGTCCTATCCGTCGCTTTGCGCCAATATTCATATGGCCAATCTGGAGATCCGTGCCGGGCGCACGATGACTGAGGCGCTGGAACATCTTGCCGAGCGGCTCGGCCTTGAGGAGGCGCGCTCGTTCGCAACACTGATCCAGCAATCCGAAGAGCTCGGCTCCAGCATCACGGAGGCGCTGCGTGTCTATTCCGACGACATGCGGCACAAGCGCTTATCGCGGGCGGAGGAGAAGGCCTATAGCCTGCCGGCGAAGCTGTCTTTGCCGATGATGGTCTGCATCTTCCCGGTGCTGTTCGTCGTCATTCTACTGCCCGTTGCCGTCCGGGTGATCACCGGAAGCTTCCAGTAGGTGCTTTCTTACCGCGTTGTTAAGGCCCGGAATAGAATCTTAACCACCGCTCGCTACCGTCACCGGGCCGGCTGAACGGCCGGATCGCGTGTGTCTGGTCCGCTGCCCGCGGCCACCCTGCGCGTCTGGAGCGTAGAATGCGTCTTGGGTCTCTCATCTGTCTTGTCGTATCGGCGGCGTGCCTTGCGCTCGCCGGCTGCGAGACGACGAGCGAGCATACCGGCTCGGTCGCCGGGATGGCGGTCAAGGACGACACCCCAAGCTCCACCGGACTGATGGGCGAAGATCCGAAGGGCGATCTCGAACTCGGCAAGAAGTATTATCGCGATAACAGCTTTGGCCTCGCCGAACAGCATTTCCGTCGCGCGGTCGAAAAGGGCCCGAACGATCTCGAGGCCTGGGTCGGACTTGCGGCGAGCTACGACAAGTTGAAGCGCTTCGATCTGGCGGATCGCGCCTACGCGCAGGCAATCCGGCTGGCGGGGCCGACGCCCGAAATCCTGAACAACCAGGGCTATTCCTATCTGCTGCGCGGCGACCGGCAGAAAGCGCGCCGGACTCTTCTTGCCGCGCGGGCGAAGGATCCCGACAACCCCTACATTCAGAACAACCTGAATCTCCTCGACCAAAGCCTGCGCGAGGGCGCAGCGGTGCGCTGACCCTTCTTCGTTCGGCTTAGACATACGGCCATAATCTCCCAAGCTGACATGACGCCGGTCTGCAGTCTGCCTGAATTGCGGGCGGTTGCGGCGAGGGCGGGCGTGACGCATGACGCATGACACATGACGCATGACGCATGACGAAGCCGTAATGTACCCGTGCTGCGCTTTACAATACGCTTTGCGGCGACCACATTGCGTTGGTACATCTCCTTTGAGGCCGCATGCTTCAGCTGCTGAAAGACTTTCTCAACGAGGTCGGTATTGGCGACAAGCCGGCAAACCGGTTCAGCGACAACGACTACAGGCTCGCCGCCGCAGCGTTGCTCATTCACGTCATGTCGATCGACGGCAAGGAAACCGGCGCGGAACTGGACAAGCTCCGCGAATTGCTCAAACAGCAATTCGACCTCGACGACGAGGCCGCCGAAGAGCTGATTGCCGCCGCGACTGCAGCGGATAACGAAGCCGTCGATCTCTATGGCTTCACCAGGCTGATCAACCGGTCGCTCGACGAAGACGGCCGCCGCCGCATCGTGAAGATGATGTGGGAAATGGTGTATGCCGACGGCCGCATGAACGAGTTCGAGGACAATGTGGTGTGGCGCGCCTCCGATCTGCTCGGCATCTCGCAGCGCGATCGCGTTGAAATGCGGCGTGAGGTCGCCGAGATGAGCAAGCCGCGCGACGATGCCTGATCCCGTCGCGCTGATCACTGGTGCCTCGTCCGGGATCGGGGCCGAGCTTGCGCGCGTTTTTGCGCGGCACGGTCACCGGCTGGTTCTTGCGGCACGCCGCACCGAGCGGCTGAACGCCCTGGCGGACGAACTCGGGACTGAAGGCCGCCCGCGGCCATTGGTTCTGACGGTCGATCTCTCCGCACCCGAAGCGGGTGACGCGATTCAGGAGGCGCTTCACCGCGAGGGATTGGAGCCGCAATACGTGGTCAACAATGCCGGATTTGGTCTCGCCGGGCTTGCAGCATCGCGGCCGCGCGAACGTCAGCTCGGCATGATCGATCTCAATGTGCGGGCCCTGACCGATCTGTCGCTGCGCTTCGCCGATCCACTGGAGCGCCATCGCGGCGGGCTGATGAACATCGCCTCTGTTGCGGGCTTTCTGCCGGGACCCCACCATGCCGTTTACTACGCGACCAAAGCGTATGTGGTGTCGTTCACGACCGCCCTTCACGAGGAATGGCGCAGTCGCGGCATCCGGGTCTCGACGCTGTGTCCTGGCCCCGTTCCGACGGAATTCCAGGAGGTCGCCGGCACCGGCCGGTCGGTGATCGAAACCCCGATGACCACCCTGGCCGACCGCGTGGCCGAGGAGGGCTATCGCGGCCTGATGGCCGGCAAACGGCTGGTGGTGCCGGGCTTCCTCAACAAGCTGCTGGTCTACGGCATTGGGCTGGTCCCGCACGCCTTGCTGCTGCCCCAGGTGGCCAAGCGGCACGGCGCAGAACCCAGCTAAGCCCCTTGTTCATGGCGGCATTTCCGCCGGGGCCGCTTGTCAGGACGCACAGACCGAATAGGTATTGTTGCTGAATCGCGGGAGCCCGTTGCGAACACCGATGTCGTTGCCCGTCCTCATCGTTCTGCATCAGGAAAATTCGACGCCCGGCCGCGTCGGTCAGTATCTGCGCAAGCGCGGCATTCCGCTCGATATCCGCCGGCCGGCACTCGGCGACGACCTGCCGGCGACGATGGCGCAGCATGCGGGCGCCATTATTTTCGGCGGCCCGCAGAGCGCCAACGACGACATCGACTTCATCAAGCGCGAGATCGACTGGATCGGCGTGCCGCTGAGGGAGAACAAGCCCTTTCTCGGAATCTGCCTTGGCGGTCAGATGCTGGCGCGGCATCTCGGTGCGCGGGTGGACTTCCACAACGAGGGCCAGGTCGAGGTCGGCTATTATCCAATCCGTCCGACCGCCGACGGGCGGAAACTATGCGAGGTGTGGCCGGATCATGTCTATCAATGGCACCGTGAAGGCTTTGACCTGCCGCGCGGCGCGACGATGCTCGCCGAGGGCGACACCTTTCCGGTGCAGGCGTTCCGGCAGGGCGACCATGCCTATGCCATTCAGTTTCATCCGGAAGTCACGCATGCGATGATGTGCCGCTGGACCATCCGCGGCCAGCATCGCATGGAATTGCCCGGCGCCAAGCAGCGGGTCGCGCATTTCGAGGACCGGCTGGTGTTCGACTACGCGATGCAGAACTGGCTGGCGCATTTTCTCGAGCGCTGGCTGCCGACGCAGGAGCCCGTTGCGGCGGATACCGCGCTTACCGCCTGACCGCGAAAACCTCAACCTCGACGCGGGCACCGAGCGCAAGCGCGGTCGCGCCAAAGGCGCAACGTGCAGGCGATGCGTCGGGAAAGAACTCCAGATAGACCGCATTGAAGCGCGGCCATTCCGCCATGTCGGCCAGCATCACCTGTACCCGCACGATGTCGGCGAGTTTCATCCCGTGCGCTTCAAGTGTCAGTCGCAGATTCTCAAAGGTCTGGCGGGTTTCCGCTTCGATACCGCCGGCAACCAGGTCCAGAGTGCCGGGCTTCACCCCGATCTGACCCGACAGGATCACGAAATCGCCGATCCGCACACCATCCGGGAACGGCAGATTGGCAGGCAGCACGGCATTCGAGCGCAACACTTCGACGTCGGGCCCTTTCGTCATCGCGTCTCCTTCTGCAGCCCACGCATGTTGGGAACCGCATAGCAGCCTGATCCAGGCGCGAGCAAGTTATCGATGCCGCGACTTCGATACGAATGACACCCTATTCGAATTCCATCTCCGCAAAGACCTGCTGCGCGTTGCGGCCTGCAAGGGCCTCGAATTGTTCGAGATAGCGAAAGGCCGACTGATCCACCTTCACCGAACCGATCGCATTGCCACCCTTGTCCTGATGCTCCTTGATGCGCGCGCGCAAATTGACAAGATAGTCGAAGGTGTCCGCCTTCGCGCGCGCCAGCGTCGTCGGACGTCCATGGCCGGGCACGACATGGTCAGGCTGCAGTGTGGCTATGGAAGCAAAGGCTGTCAGCCACGTCTTCGAGTTCGAGACGTCCAGAATTCCGAGAATGCGCTCGGTATAGACAACATCACCGGTGAAAACGGTCTTGCGGGCGGGGATCCAGACCATGCTGTCGCCGGGCGTGTGCGCCGGTCCGATATGCCGTATCTCGAGGGTCAGACCACCTATGCCGATGGCGTGCTCCTTGTCGAATACGATGTCGGCAAAAGCGGGCTCGGTACCGTCCAGCTTGTCCTGCAGAAGCTCCCTCAGCATCGACATCTGCATCGAGGCCCGCGCCTTTTGATCGGCAACCGCCGCAGCCGAGGCAACTACGCGTGCGCCTTGCGCCTTCCAGTAACCGTTGCCGAGCCATCGATGATCCTGGCCGCCGGTATTGATGACGAACTTGACCGGCTGGTCCGTCACCGTGCGCACCGCAGCATGCAGTGCCTCCGCCCCTTTCCAGCTTCCGCCCGGATCGATCAGAACGGCGCCATCGTTGGTGACGATGAGGCCGAAGGTAGCGTTGTTTGCCAGATTTGCAGGCGAGCGCTGCTGCTTCTCGCCGACGAAGGCGTAGATGCCATCCGCCACCGTCACGGTGTCGAGTGCAAACGCGGACCGGAGCGGCTGACAAGCCAGGACCAGGCCGAGAATGCTCGCCACCGCGAGGCGAATCGCGGCTCTCATTTGGCGAGCCATCCGCCGATTGCTTCGGGCTTCGGCAAGCCGCCGGCGTGAACCACCTTGCCGTCCACGACGATGCCGGGTGTCGAAACCACCCCGAACCGCGCGATTTCAGCGTAGTCGGTCACCTTGTCGACCGTTACGGCGATGCCAAGCTTGTCGGCTTCGGCCTGCACCATATCCGCCGCGGTCTGACAGCGCTTGCAGCCGGGGCCGAGAATTTTGACGGTCTTCATCAGTCGCTCCTTCAATGGAAAAGCGCGTTGAAGAGATATCCAACTGCGAGAATGCCGGAGCCGACAACGCCAACGAAGACGGCGATCAGCTTAGCGGTTAAAACTTTCCGCAGGATGAGCATCTCGGGTAATGAGAGCGCGATCACGCTCATCATGAAGGCGAGCGTGGTGCCAAGCGCGGCACCCTTGCCGAGCAGAGCTTCGACGACCGGAATAATTCCGGCCGCATTGGCATACATCGGGATTCCCAAGATCACGGCAGCAGGAACCGACCACCAAGCATCGGCACCCATGATGCGCATCATAAGTTCGGCGGGCACATAGCCGTGGATCAGCGCGCCCACGGCGATGCCGGCGATGATCCACATCCAGACCCGGCCGACGATATCCTTGACCGCGTCGATTCCGGCCTTGATGCGATCGACCAGCGTCATACGCTCGTCCGGCAATTGCACGGTGCCGGTACGGATCTCGCGCACCCAGGGTTCGAGCCAGCCTTCGAGCTTCAGCCGGCCGATCACGTATCCGCCGACGATCGCCACAGCGAGCCCGAACACGAGATAGGTCAGCGCCACCTGCCAGCCGACCAAGGCGAACAGAAGGCCGAGTGCGACCTCGTTGACCATGGGTGCCGCGATCAGGAACGAGAAGGTAACGCCCAGCGGCACACCGGCACTGACGAAGCCGACGAATAAAGGCACCGCCGAACACGAACAGAATGGAGTGAGGATACCGAGACCGGCAGCTGCGACATTGCCAAGACCTTCGGCGCGGCCCGCAAGCAAGGCGCGCGTCCTTTCCGGCGAAAACGCACTCCTGACCATGCCCATCGCGAAAACGATCAGCGTCAGCAGCAGAAGCACTTTCGGCGTATCGTACACGAAGAACTGGATGACTTCTCCCAGACGGCTCGCGCGCTCGACCGGAAGCAGCGACACCACCCATTCTGAGAAGGGTACGAGTTGGGAATAAAGCAGCGCCCAGACCGCCAAAGCTGTAATGGTCGCAGCCAGCCATTTGATGCTGGTCGCACGCTCGTTTTCCGGATGTCGCAAGATGTCGGCCGTCATGTCGATATCTCCATCAGGCCACTGTTGCGCGACGTGCGAGCGGCGGCCTCAAGGTGCGTGAAAGCCGCCTGAGGTCCCTGGCATGCTGTCCGTCGGCGGCCATGGCCCTGACTGCAGCGTCGGTCGCCCCGCGTGCCCAATCCGGCATGTCCGATGCAATGCTATAGAGCACCCATTGCGCATCCCGCCGGTCACGCAGGAGCCCGGAGTTTTTCAACACTGCCAGATGCCGGGAGACTTTGGGTTGCGGCAGCTCAAGGGCGGCGACCAGTTCGCAAACGCAGAGCTCTTTCCGAGCAGCGATCAGAGCGAGGCAGCGGAGGCGGATCGGGTCGGCCAGGGCGGCGAAGATGTCGGTTGCGCTCATCATAGATTACATATGCGCCAAATCGCATATATTGTCAACAACATATGCATACAATCGCATATTCGTGATCGTGAATCCACGGGCTCCGTCTGAATACCGGCAGTTCCGAAGTGTCTACTTCACGGGGAGCAGCAGCTCGCTTCCGGCCTGCATCCCAAATGCGTCGAGATGCGCCGTCTTCGTGCGGGCGGTATTGACAAAGTGATAGTGGAACGGGTCGCCCGGATGCGTGACGATTCCCTGCAACGATAGCGGCGCGTAGAAGCCAACCACCGTACCCTCTATGCTGTCGGCGGTAATGTCGGCCTGATCGGCCGCACCATGTCCCGCGCCGTGAGCCGGACCATGTCCCGAATTATGTCGTCTGCCGTGCCCTTTTGCAGGCCTGCCTGGACCGCGCAGCACGTGCATCTTCACTCCGGTCAACGTGCCCATCATCCGGACTGGGAAGGGCTTGGTCACGTCGAGACCTGCCGTCTTTGCTTGCATGACAATGAAATCGTCAAGGGCCTTGCCCTTTAGATCGGCCGGAAGCTTCACTGGATCGCGCCATTCCGACACTTTCGCCGTCGCAAGCAGGGTTGCGGTGTCCTCGGCCGGGTCGCAGGTTGCGCACGGCGCGCCGTAGGTCAGCAACAATTTGCCATCGATCGCGGTGATCTCGCCGCGCAGGCCGGAGACAGCGCCGACCGCGTCGGTGACCCCGTCATGCATCACGGGCTTCAACTGCACTTTGGGTTCGAAGTCCCGGGCCTGCATCATTCGCTGGAAAGCGCCATAGACCGCAAAAGAGAACGGTCCGGATCGCGATATGGCCGACTCAGCAGCACCGCCATGGTGCGGCCTATGAGCCGGCTGATGATGCTGGGCGGCAGCGATGATTGGGCTGGCCAGCATGATTGCAATCGAAAGGGCGGCGGTGGCTGCGCGCGGTTGCATGGTGTCTCCTGCATTCCCCAGCGGCGCATTAGACGGCCGGAAGGCCGGCGTATATGATCGCAATCATATGGGAGACTTTCCATGCCCGCGCAGTTTACGGACTGGGCTTCGATTGTGACGAAAGTCCCGCTGCTGACGCACCTGCCGGACACTGCGCGCGTCCGGGCGCAAGTCCGTACGCTTGACGGCGGGGCGATGCTGTTCAGGCGCGGTGCGAAGCCCCAGGCCATGCACGCTGTGCTCGACGGCGAAATGCGGCTCGTGCGTGTGACCTCTCGTGGTGCGGAGGTCGTGTTGCAGCGTGCCCGTGCGGGGTTTCTTGCCGAAGCGAGCCTCGATCAGGCAGCGTATCACTGTGATGCGGTGGCGAGTGCCGATTCCCAGATCCTCGTCATTCCGCTGGCGGCGTTTCGGACCGCATTGACCGATGCAGCGTTCCAGCAAGCGTGGATGGCTCATCTCGCCCATGAACTGCGCAATGTGCGTGCGATGACCGAGCGCATCAGCCTGCGCACGGCGCGTGAGCGCATCATCCACTACATTGAAACGGAAGGCCGCAGCGGCGCGCTCACAATGACTCAATCGAAAAAAGATTGGGCAGCCGAGCTCGGGCTGACCCATGAGGCGCTGTACCGGGAACTGTCGCGGATGCAGCGCCTTGGCGAACTTGCGATTGCAGGCAGCACGCTGCAGCTCACCGGTTCGGGATAGTGGCGAGCCGATTGTGGCGTCCGCCCGGAAACGGCACGGGCGCAAACGCCACAGTTGTCAGCCCCCGCTGGTCAGAAAATTGGTGGAGCCGAGGGGAATCGAACCCCTGACCTCCTCATTGCGAACGAGGCGCTCTCCCAGCTGAGCTACGGCCCCCGCCAGACGCAACCGGCGCTGAGCCGTTCCGGATGCGCAAGAATGGGCGAAGAGCGGCCATTTAGGACCCGGCCTTTGCCAAGTCAAGGACGAGGGCAGCCGGCCGGGCCAGGCGGAAAAGCCACCCAGGACGGCAGGGTACCGGCGCCACCGTTACGCGGCCGGCCCGCCCGGCGGTGGCTTGCCCGGAATCGGAGGAGCCGATACATCAGGACACCAATTTTCCGAGAGACATTCGCCCGATGCGCGCGCTCCTCGATGTCATCCTGATCGTCCTGCAGCTCTATATCTGGCTCCTGATCGCGTCCGCGATCCTGTCCTGGCTGATTGCCTTCAACGTGGTCAACACGCGCAACCAGTTCGTGGCGATGGTCGGCGATTTCCTGTGGCGCATCACCGAGCCCGTGCTGCGGCCGATCCGCAACATCATGCCCAATCTCGGCGGCATCGACATCTCGCCGGTGATCGTGATCCTGATCATCATCTTCCTGCAGAGCGTGATCACGCGCTACATCTATCCCAACGTGTTCTGACGTCTCCAGTTGGGCAGTGGCGTTGGAGCGCCCGTCTGCCGTGCCCTGGACCGTTACGCCATCGGGACTTTCTATCGCGATCCGGCTGACCCCGAAGGGTGGGCGCGACGCGATCGATGGGATCGAAACGCTGTCCGATGGGCGCGTCGTTCTGAAAGCGCGCGTGCGGGCAGCGCCCACTGACGGCGAAGCCAATGCCGCGCTGATTTCATTGCTTGCAAAGATGCTTGACGTGCCGCGCCGCACAGTGACATTGGCGGCCGGCGAAAGCGCACGCATCAAGCGCATCGTCATCGACGGCGACGGTGCTGCACTCGCGGCGCGGCTGGAACGGCTTGTGGGTGATCTCTGAATGACTGCGACTATCATCGACGGAAAGGCGATCGCGCAGGAGCTGCGCGGCAACATCGCAAAAGCGGCGGCACAGCTTGCGAAAGATCACGGCATCGTGCCGGGCCTCGCGGTCGTGCTGGTCGGCAACGATCCGGCCAGCGAAGTCTATGTGAAGTCGAAATCGAAGGCGGTCACCGAAGCCGGCATGAAATCCTTCGATCACAAGCTGCCGGCCGATACCTCGCAAGCCGATCTCCTGAAGCTGATCGAGCAGCTCAATGCCGACAAGAGCGTGCACGGCATTCTGGTGCAATTGCCGCTGCCGCCGCAGATCGACTCCACGCTCATCCTGAACGCCATCGATCCGGGCAAGGACGTCGACGGCTTCCATCCGGTCAATGCCGGACGGCTCGCGACTGGCCAGCGGGCGCTGGTGCCCTGCACGCCGGTCGGCAGCGTGATCCTGGCGAAGAAAATCAATCCGTCGCTTTCGGGGATGGATGCGGTGGTGATCGGCCGCTCCAATATCGTCGGCAAGCCGCTCGCGCAATTGCTGCTGGCGGAGAATTGCACCGTGACGGTGGCGCATTCCAAAACCAAGGATCTGAAGGATGTGTGCCGGCGCGCCGATCTCCTGTTCGCGGCGGTCGGGCGGCCGGAAATGGTGCGGGGCGATTGGATCAAGCCGGGCGCGACCGTGATCGATGTCGGAATCAACCGGGTGCCCGGCGAAGGCGGCAAGACGCGGCTCGTCGGCGACGTGAACTACAAGGAAGCGCTCGAGGTCGCCGGCGCGGTGACGCCGGTGCCGGGCGGCGTCGGGCCGATGACCATCGCCTGCGTGATCCTCAACACGCTGCGCGCCGCCTGTGCATCGGCGGGCCTGCCGGAACCGAAGGTCTGATTGAACCGGCATCGCCTCGCGCGCGACGGATATATCCGTGCGTGTTAAGGTGATGCGATGATCCGGCTTTTTGCTCTTGCTGTTGCTGCCACCTGTGTGGCGGGTCTGCCCTGCGCTGCTGCGCAAGCTGTCGAGCATGCTTACACAAAGATCGACCTGAAGGCCTGCAAGCATACGCCCGGCCGCATCGCCGAGGATTACGGCTCGTGGCTCTGCAAGGGCCATGCGGGCATCCCGATCTATATCTCGGGCGGCGACCAGCGCTCTTTCGTGAGCTATGGCCGCAACGCGCGAAAGGAGCTTGCCAATCGCGAGTCGCTGATGTCGTTCAACGGGCATGGCGATGTCGTCGAGTGGCGGATCGAGACACTGCCGGACGGCAAGAAGCGCCCCTTCGCCGCGATCATGCGCTGGTCCACCACGGTGCCGAAGGAAGAGCCGAACCCCGACGGCGATGTGGTGCGCCGGCAGGTGCTGGTGATCACGCGGCTCGATCCGGGTGGCGTGTGCCATGCCGGCTATGTCGACGGCCGCGCCAATCCGGACGCGAACGCGCTGGCGCGGAAGGTCGCCGATGAAAAGGCGCGCGCGTTCCGCTGCGGTAAGGACACGCCCGGCACCTATGGCAAAACCGGTCCGGGCTTCTCACCGCGGATGCTGATGCAGTGAACGAATGCGCGGGCGACGACGCCAGCGCGTTAGGATTGCATTTACCACTATGGCGCCCGATCACGTCGGCGCGAGCCCTTAAAAGTTTAACTTTTTCGTAAGTGCGGTTGGTTACCGGTTGGTGAAGGATCACTTACCGGAGTGTACCCGCCATGGGTCCAGTCGATGAGTCCGGCGCTGCCGAGCCGGCGAAACCAGAAATCGGAGCGACGGAAGCGGGCGCTCCCGAGGTCAAGGTCGAGCGGATCGAGCCGCGCCATCGCAAGCTTGATGACGACAAGGCGCCGATCCTCTACGTGCCCGCCGCGCAACAGCGGTTCAGCCGCGCCGCCGTGATCGCGATTGCGATCGCGGTGTCCGCTGCAGCCGGCTCTGCGGTCGGAGCGGCCGCAGCCTTTGCGCTGGCAAAGCCGCAGGCTGCTGCAGGCGATGCGCGAACCATCGAAGTCAATGCGCTCCGCAGCGCGATTCAGCAGCTTTCAGGCGATGTCGCTTCGCTGAAAGCGAGCATCGAAAGCAGTACCAAATCCGCCAACGCGCAGATGGCGAAGATCGCCGAGCGTGTCGACCGCGCCGAGAGGGCGCAGACCGAACCCGCGCAACGTATCGCCAAGCTGTCCGAGATGCTGGAGCGTCTCGACAAGCGCACCGCCGCAGCGGCGCAGACGCAGTTGCAGGCGCAGGCACCGGACATCACCGGCTCGATCGCGCCGAAGCAGCAGGACCGTCCGGCCGTCGTCAATGGCTGGGTGCTGCGTGAGGTGTTCCGCGGCGGCGCCATGGTCGAAAACGATCGCATGGGCCTGTTCGAGGTGGTGCCGGGCGCCAATCTGCCAGGTCTCGGCCGGGTCGAAACCATCCGCCGTCAGGACGGACGCTGGGTGGTGGTGACTCCAAAAGGCTTCATTGTGTCGCAGCGCTGACACGTCCACGCCTAAGGTTTGTGAAGCGGCGCCGGGTTTTGGCGCCGCTTTTTTGTTGGGCAGCTTGCGGTAGAACTGCACGTTCAGGTGAATTGTTCGGCTCGGCTCCGCCATGTCATAGTCGGCGCAGCAAGGGAGCCAGTTAATGCGGATGTCCTTGGGCCTTCCGGGCTTGGCAATCTTCGCCGCCCTGTGTCTTGCGGGCGACCGCGCCGCAGCTTTCGAGCGCGTTCAGGCGCCCTCCCCCAAGCTCGAAATGCAGGAGAACTGTCCTGGTCTCGTCGCGTCGGGCCGCCCGCGGGTCATTCCGGCCGCGTTTCGCGTGACACAGCTCCAGTCCGATCAGGTGCGCATCACCTATGTCGGCCATTCGACTTTCCTGATCGAGAGCCCGCGGATCGTGCGGATCGCTACCGACTACAACGATTATGTGCGGCCGCCGGTGCTGCCCGATATCGTCACCATGAACCGTGCGCACTCGACGCATTACACAGACAACCCCGATCCCGGCATTGCGCATGTGCTGCGCGGCTGGGCGGAGGAGCGCGGCAAGCCGATGCGCCACGATGTGCAGGTGAAGGACGTGCGCGTGCGCAACGTGCCGACCAACATCCGCGACTATGGCGGTGGCACCGAGCGGCACGGCAATTCGATCTTCGTGTTCGAGATCGCCAACATGTGCATCGCCCATCTCGGCCACCTGCATCACACGCTGAACCAGCAGCAATTGAACGATATCGGCCGGATCGATGCCGTGATGGTTCCGGTCGACGGCAGCTACACGCTCGACATTGATGGCATGGTCGAGGTGCTGGAAGGGCTGAAGGCGCCGCTCATGATCCCGATGCATTATTTCAGTGTCTTCACGCTCAATCGCTTTCTCGACCGGATGCGCGAGAAATTCGACGTGGAATTCTCCGATACGCCGTCGGTCGTGATCTCCAAGACCACATTGCCGGGAAAGCCGAAAATCCTGGTGCTGCCCGGCCGCTAGCCGCGTTCGGATCTCCTTGAAGCGTACCGGCAAAGAAGGCGGTGTAATGGAACTGCCGGTTGCGTCGACCGCCATCAGATTCCGGCGAACCACTCGTAGCCTCGATCAGCCCAGTAACTGCCGCGTCCATCGCCGATGCGGCCGAAGTCTGAGATCATCTCGATCCGGGAGATATATTTCGCCATCTTGTAGCCGAGCTGGCGCTCGACCCGCACGCGAAGCGGCGCACCATTGGCGACAGGGAGCGGCCTGTCGTTCATGGCATAGGCCAAAATTGTTTGCGGATGACGTGCGTCAATCAGATCGATCGACTCGTAATAGAAGACCTCGCCGCTGAGCGTGCGTTCGATGGCGTCGAAGCAATGAAACATGACGAAGCGCGCCTCAGGCCTCACCCCGACACGGTCAAGGATTTCGCGCAGAGGGACGCCTTGCCATTTGGCGATGCAGCTCCAGCCTTCAACGCAATCGTGCCGCGTGATCTGCGTTCGCGCCGGAAGATTGCGCAAATCTGCAAGCGTAAATTCAGTCGGCCGATGGACGAGGCCGTCAACCTGCAACCGGTATGAAGCGAAATTGTTTTCCCGCAGGCTGACATATTCTGCGGTAGTAGGATCGGTTGAACCATTGGCGAACTGGCTCTGGCGGATGTCAGCCTCGCTAAACTCCGGCGCCAGCTGATCGGCGAACAACATCAGGCGCTGCGCTCTGTATGTAAGGCTGTTCATTCGCACCAAAAAACGGCGCATCGCATTATCCCGATCGCGTAGGAAGTCGAAGGCCTTGCAGCCAGTCAGCGGAAGTGCGGCGGCCGAAGCAAGACCTGCCCGCAACAGCGCACGGCGCGACATGATGAGCTTAGACATCGGGCCGCCCCTTGCTCGTATGCGCCGAAAGTCGGTATTTGCCGGTGACGATTGACCGCAATTCGTTGACCGGACCGGCCAGTAGGATCATGGCCAAATGGACGGCGAAGAAGGCGACGAGTAACGCTGCGACGGCAAAGTGGATGGTGCGGGCGGTTTGCCGGCCGCCGAACAGCTCGGGCAACCACGGCAGAGCGGCATTCATGCCGGGCGACATGCACAATCCAGTCGCGATAATGAGAGGAAAGAGCACAAACAGTACACCGGCATATGCAAGCTTCTGTAATGGCGAGTAACGGACGCTGTGGACGAGTTTGAGAGTCACATGATCGCGCACGTCTTGCATGAAGTTCCGGGCGTCTTTGGCATTTGGAATAAGATCCTTCTGCAGATGCCGGTTGCTCCAGGAAATCGCGAAAAATATCAGCACGTTCAGGACAAAAACCCAGGCAAAGAAGAAGTGGACCACACGGCCCGTCGCAAGGTCCCGCGACGAGGGGATTGTCGCCCAGCCCGGAAATTCGCCGAGCCTAAGAACTGCGTTGTCGAAGGCGAAACCCGACTGATCGCCCAGATACAGAATTGGGTGTGCATTGAAGATCTGCAGGCCCGTTGGCAGCAAGAAGAACAGGCTAACCGCCCAGATCCAGTGTGTGACGCGGGTTGCAAGCTTCTGGCGGCGGATCAAGCGTCCCGGCCGGTATGCGATGTTGGTCATGTCACTAAACTGGGAAAAGTGGCATCTCTCCGGATCGGCCGGAGAGATGCACGCGTTTGACCAAAGTCAGCTTTTGGGCAGAAGAACCTTGTCGATCACATGAATGACGCCGTTCGATTGCTTGACGTCTGCAATGGTCACAGTCGCCGTATTGCCGGCCTCATCTTTGATCAGCACTTTGCCGTTTTTGGTGGAGAGAGTGAGCATGCAGCCACCGACCGTCTTGACCTTGTGCGCGCCGCCGTCGTCAGCCACCATCTTGGTGATCGCACTGCTGAGTGCATTGGCCGATATGACATGGCAGGTCAGGATCTTCGTGAGCTGACCCTTGTTTTCCGGCTTCAGAAGCGTTTCGACGGTGCCGGCCGGCAGAGCGGCAAACGCGCTGTTGACAGGAGCGAGTACAGTAAACGGGCCTTTGCCTTGCAGCGTCTCGACGAGGCCTGCCGCCTTGACGGCCGCAACCAAGGTGGTGTGGTCCTTTGAATTCACCGCATTCTCAATGATGTTCTTGTTTTCGAACATCGGGGCGCCGCCGACGTTGGGGTTCGCGGCATTGGCCATTGCGGTACCGGCGAGCAGCAAGGCGGCGATACCGAAATTGCGGATGCTAGTCATAGATCACTCCGTTGGGTCTTGTTTCTATCCCGGGGGCGGGACAGGAGCAGTCACGGAGCACGCGCCAAAAAAGTTTCAGCTGTCGTGAGGAAAATCTGGATCGCCGTTCAGACCGCAGTCAGCCGGCCTGAACCTACGACCGCGCCGGTCGGAGCACCGGTCGGCGATCCGCCTGCAGGTTCGTCGCTTACAGCGAGGACGCTGTCCTTCAGCTTGTTTCGCAAGTCTTCGGGCACGACGAGACGAGTCAGCGTGTCCGCGGGCAGAACGCCGAGCGAGACCGGTGGCTGGTTACCGACGATGACCCAAAGCTCGAAGCTGCGGCCGGCCGAGGGCGAGCCCGCGGTACGATTGAGACGCAATTCGCCTGTTGCATCATTGTAAAGGGCGACCAGGTTCAACGGGCTCCCTGCTCCGGCCACCTGGGCTACAAGAGTTTCGTTTGAGCCGCTCGGAATGGTTCGAAGGCTCCAGCCGGCGATCACGGCGAGCACGATCAATGCGGCGATAGCGACTCCGCGCCAGAGGCTGAGGCTGTTCCAGATCGATGCCCGTTCCGGGGCGGCAAACAGGCGGCGTTCGAGTTGAGCCTGAACCCTTGCCGGTGGGGCAACGGCCATGAGGTCATCTGCAAGCCCGGCAAAATGTTCGTCCCAGTAACGCACCTCGGCTGCAAGCGCGGGATCGGCCGCTACACGTCTTGCGAAGTCTTCGCGCGCGGAGCCCTCCAGCAAGCCAAGCGCAAATTCCGCTGCCAGCAAGCTATTTTCATCTTCAGGTTTGAAAGGGCGCTCGGTCATGACGACAAGCACTCCCTGAGACTGATCAGACTCCGGCGCAGCCACGTACGTACGGTGTTGATCGGCTGATTGAGCCGGTCCGCCATCTCCTGATAACTATACCCTTCAAGATAGACTGCCTTCACCGCTTTGGCGCGATCGGGCGCCAGCTGATCGAGGCATTGGCGTAGCCGGTCTGTCTCGCCCGCACGCACGGCGGATTGTTCCGGTGTCGGCTTGGTATCCGCCAAATTTTCGGCTGCGGACAAGTCTGCTGCATCTGACCGGCGGGAACGCAGGCGATCGATGGATTGATTTCGGGCAATGGTTATCAGCCAGGTCATCGGGCTGTACTCCGAAACCTGATAGGCCGAGGCGCTGTTCCAAATCTTGATGTAGACCTCCTGCAGCACATCCTCGGCATCCGTTCTGTTCTTCAAGACACGAAGACAGACGCCAAACAGTTTCGCGGAAGTTGCACCATAGAGCTCGCGGAAGGCCGCCCGGTCGCCAAGACCGACGCGGGTGAGAAGGCGAGATACGTTCGAGGTATCCATAGCGACATAAGGCCTCCCGCTGCCTCTTCGGCTGCGCCGCCCGTCGAGTCAAGGCGCCTCTGCTGGAGCGCGATCAACAACCGGTCAGTTGCGTTCGGAGTTCTCAGCGACCGGGCACAGGCGGCGCGCCGCGATTTCAAAGCGCCCCCCGATACAGCCCTCGCGGGCCGGCCTGATCGCCCATCGCTCTGGCTCAGGGAGAGCGACAGCTCTGCCGGGCCGCTAGCGAAGGCCCAAGGGCCTGAAACACTCACGCCTCCTTTGACAGGTCCTCGCGCAGTTTAGCCAGCCTTTTGTGGTAGCCTTCGGCATCGCCATAATCGCCGAAGGCGGCATAGCGCGCGTGGGTACCGATCACCCGGCGCGCATGCTTGATCGGACACCAATATTGCTCGGTGCGCGCCGCGATCTCGCGGACATAGGCGATCAGGCAATTGGCGTAGGGCCAATAGGCGCAATTGAGCTTTTCGAGCGCATTCAGATAAGCAAGGTGGTGACGATCAAAAACGAAATAGTCCGCACGCCGCACCCTGGGGATGCCGTAGACCGGAAAACAGAAATCTGGTAGACGGACACAAACAGGTCGAGCAGCAGCAGCGGCACGATCATCGCGTAGATGACCGGCGCCGTGATATAGGACAGGAGCGCCGTTTCTGCTCGCGGTGGCGGCGCAGCACCTCCTCTTCGAACACGACCCGGCCGCGCTCCATGCCGACCCGCAATTCGGCACGGCGCTGGGCGATATGCGCGTCCATTTGCGCTTCCAGTTCGCGCATTTTCCAGGTCAAATCGTCGATCAGATTGTCCATGAACCGCTCCCGCGACCCGTTGAACCATGAGCCACTATCCGCCGCCAAACTACCGCAATCCAAAGCAGGCCGCGGAACACCGCGCCTACATGATCCGTACGATCCTGTGGCTTGCGGCGATCCCGCCGCTGCTGTTTGTGCTGATGGTCTATGGCTACAGCGACCAGGCGCCCGCGGCGCTGCGCGATTTCACGACCCAGCTCGATGCGGTGCTCGGCCGGCCGGTCTGGTCGATCATTGCTCCGGCGCCGAAATAGCGGCTGCAACACCATCAGGCGTATCGAGACAGGCTGAGGCCTGTTCCGGCAACGACGAGACGCCAAAGGGCCCGCATCGCTGCGGGCCCGGAAGCGAACTCGTGTCTGCCAGTCGAAAGCGTTACGCCGCTACTGCTGGCGCGGCTGCTGCGTCGCGTTCGCGGGCTGGGCCGTGCGTTGTGCGGGCTTGCGTTGCGGCTGCGTCTGGACCTGCGGCTGAGTCTGCTGGAAGCCCGAGAAGCCGAACGAGGCGAATGGCGTGGCCGGCTTGCCGCGCGGATTGGATTCGGCCATCCGCTTGATGAAGGTTTCCGGCAGATACATGTTCGGGTTCGGCGAATCGAGCCCGATATACCGGGCAATATCGGCGGCGAAGGCGTTGCAGTTATAGGTGGTGGCGTGCCAGGTCTTCTTGGTCGCCTGCAGATGTTTGATATAGGCGAGCGCCTTGCGGTATTCGGCCTCGGTCAGAGTGACGCAAAAACGGGCCGTCAGGTACTGCTCGTCCTCGTCGCCCCAGGACGGACCGGTTTCGGATTCGACCGGCACCATCATGCCCTGCATGTAGACGGCGGGATCGTCACCCTTCGGATGCAGACCGGCGATCTGGTAGCTGGCGAAACGATTGCCCTCACCGAGCCGGCCATGCACCACAAAGGTGTGGCCGTAACTCACAGCGGTCCGTGACCGGAACTCAATGAAGTAGGGCTTGCCGGGCGCACGCGCGGCTTTGCAGCCGGCCGCGTTCACAGGAATTTTGATGGGTTCGCGCTTCGGACCCTGGACGCGCCGGGCCGCTGTCTGCTTCGGCTTTTCTGCATTGACGTTGACCGCCGGAAGGGTCCCGCCGCTTGGCGCTTGAGCCGCAGGAGCCTGAGCCGCAGGAGCCTGAGCCAGGGCTGGCGCAGCGGGAGCCGCACCAACCGAAACCTGCGCTGCGGCCACAGGCACCGCAGACGCCTGCGCAGCGACCACAGGGCCGGAACGAGCCGGGCCGGCATGTTGCGCCAGTGTGGCCCCGGAGTAGATCGAGATGGCAGATGCCGCAGCCAAGACCGCGGCGGCCTTAGCGGGGCGGGCGCGACGCTCTGATCCGTGTTTATTTTTGACCTGCATGACGCTCTCCGAAGGCTGCGCAAAACCATCTCACGCGCTGGCGGAAGCTGGAGTCAAGCTGTGTGATTCACATCGCGCGGTTCGATGCGATGTTCCTGCGCCGCCGTGGCCGAGGCGCCTCACTCGCCAGCGCCGAAACAAGCTTAAGCCTTGGTCTGAAGGCGGAGGCGCCGGAGGAAAGAACATCGCAAGCCAAGCACAACACGTACCGGCCGATATTCGGCCCGCGAACAATAGATATGCGATCCGTGCCCTCAAAACACGAAATCGGCCTATGCGGGAAAACCCGCATACGCCGAATTCGATGCACCAACAGGCTCGCCCCAAGCCGAGGCCCGGGTCACTAACGCAAATAGGAAAGAAAGGGGCCGAAGGTTGCGCGGCCCTTTCTAGACCCAAGCCTTAGCGCTTAAAGCCTTAGTACTTGGCGACGACCGGCGCCTTGCCGACCGGAGCCTTGCCGTACATGGTGCAGCCAGCAGCGCTCAAAAGAGCAAGCACCGCTGCGGTTGCCATCAGACACTTCTTCATTGGGAGCCCCCAGGTGAATCAACAGAACCACGATAATGAGGTGTAACTACAGCCACTAGTGCATTATTGCCACACTGCGTTAACTAAATGCGCAGAATCCCGGACTTTCCACCGCCCGATCGCTCAGCGGCGATCATAATTTCTCAACGAATTGATGTACCGCCACGGCCGATGGCCGTTTCCCAAGCCCGCCAGGGCGAGTCTGGCGGCAGGACCGAAACGGCGCCCCGAACGCTGATTTCAGGCTTTGCCTCCATGGCCGGGAACGTGAGACAACGCCAGCTGCGCCGTTGGCGCAAATCCGTTCCCTGCTACCGATGGCGCCAATGCGTTCTCGCCTTCTGCTCGTTGCCCTTCTGGGGTTATCCACAGCCTCGATAGCGGCCGAAATCTCGGTCCGCGAATTGTCCAGCGACGACATCCTGCTCAATCTGGGACGATACCGCTTCGATAACGGCCGCGTCTTGAACCTGTCTGTCGGCATCGGCAGCGGCGCCTTTCACCATCCCGACGACCCGCCCAACGTGATCTGGACGGTCGGAGACCGGGGCCCCAACCTCACCTGCGCGGACTACAAATCGGTCGCGCAGATGGAGTTGCCTGCCTGCCGGGATACGAAGAACGCGCGCATTTATCTCACGCCGTCCTATGCGCCGTCGCTGTACCGCGTACTGCTGACCGACCACGGCAGCTTCCGGATTACCGACGTCATCACCCTGAAAGATCGTGACGGCATCCCGCTTTCCGGGCTGCCCAACCCGCTCCGCAACACCACGACGGAAATACCGTTCGATGGACATGGCAAACCGCTCCGGCAGGACGTGCATGGAATCGACGCAGAAGGCGTCATCCGGCTGACCGACGGCACATTCTGGATTTCCGACGAAAACGCGCCCTCGATCGTGCATGTCGCAATCGACGGGCGCATTATCACCCGGCACGTCCCGCAAGGTACCGAAGCGGACTATGCGGGCGCCCGCTACGATGTTGTCGGCTCACTGCCGGCCATTCTCGCGAAGCGCCAGCTCAACCGCGGGATCGAAGCGCTCGCCGTGTCGCGCGACGAACGCTTCCTGTTCTTCATGCTGCAAAGCCCGCTGGCAAACCCTGACAGCGCGGCCTACCGGACGTCCCGCAACGTTCGGCTGTTCCAGATCGAACGCACATCGATGCAGATCGTCGGTGAGTACGTCTATGTGCTGGACGATCCGAAGACGTTCCGGCGGGATCCGTCAAACAATCAGTCCGACCCACGGATCAGCGAAATGGCCGTGGTCGGAACCAACCATCTTGTCGTGCTGGAGCGAACCGAGGCCACGACCAAGCTCTACGAGATCGATCTCGGCAAGGCGACCAACATCTACGGCACGCCATGGGACGACCCGCGCACCGAGCCGACCCTCGAACAGCTGACGAATCTCGCCGATGCGGCAATTGTGCCGGTCAGCAAGGCCCTGCGCTTCGACACAGCCGAGTTTCCAAAGATCGCAGGGAAGACGGAAGGCATTGCGGTCCTCGGCGATGGAACGCTGGTTCTGATCAACGACGACGATTTCGGTATCGGCAGCGCACGGACTCAGATGGTCCTCGTGCGCGGCCTGGCATTCGAAACGCCCTGAGCCATCAAGGCTCCGGCCGCCGCGTCAGACTGGCCCAGAAATTCTCGGCGCGCTCACTCTGTCTCGCACGCGGGCGAAACAGCCGGATTTCGACAGAAATATCCCATCGCTCGTCGCCCGCGCGCACCAGAACGCCCTTGGGAGCAAGGTCATCGGCAGCAAGACTTTCCGGAATCCAGCCAACCCCGCGACCGTGGCTCGCCATGCTCTTGAGCGCGACGGCCAGATGCGATGTGAAGACCGGCTTCAGCCAGACCGGCGGAGCCTCGCGCGCTCGAACCGCGGCCAGAATGCGCCCGATGCCCGATCGTTCGCTGTAGGCCAGATGCGGAACGGGATCGTCGGGCGCACCGGGCAGCGAGAAGAGTGGCGCACCGCCGGCCGTTGCGGCCGTCAGCGGAACCAGGACGTCATGCCCGATCAGCGCGGAGACAAAATCCTGCGGATCGAGCTTGTGCGATGCAGCCGGATGATAGTGGCAGAGCAGAAACTGCGCTTGCCCGGCCAGCATCAGGGCTTCGCACGCCTGCATGTTGTCGGCGATCAGTTCGACCGCGCCCAGGGTCACGGTTTCCTCAAGTTTGCGCATCCAGGCCGGGAAGAAGGTCAGAGACAGCGCAAAGGTGGACGCAAATCGCAAAGACGAGGCGAGCGCCTGCGCGTCCAGCGCCTCCTGGCGAACCTGATACAGGCGCCGCAGCACGTCATGCGCGACCGGCAGGAATTGCGTTCCAGCCGGGGTCAGCGCGATCCGGTGACTGCCGCGGTCAAACAGCGGGACGCCGACCCAGGCTTCAAGGGCGCGGACGCGGCGGCTGAAGGCCGGCTGCGTCATGTTCCGGCGCTCCGCGGCGCGCGAGAAATTCAGGCAGTCGGCCAGCGCCAGAAAGTCCTCAAGCCAAGCCAGTTCCATCGTCGTTCGCACCTCGCCTGAGGCCTTATGACCGGCCGGCATCAAATGATGCCGAGACAGCATTTCGCGCGCGGCCGCGCCTCTGCTTACGTCCCCGACCGAAAGGACGCGACATGACATCCTACAGGATTGCCGCCATTCCCGGCGACGGCATTGGCAACGAGGTGCTGCCCGAGGGCATCCGCGTGCTCGAAGCTGCCGGCCGGCGCTTTGGCCTGTCTTTCACCTTCGACCGCTTCGACTGGAGTTGCGAACACTACAAAAGGCACGGCCGCATGATGCCCGAAGGCGGGCTCGACCTGATCCGCAAGCACGACGCGATCTTTCTCGGCGCGGTCGGATTTCCCGGTGTCCCGGACCACATTTCGCTCTGGGGGCTGCTGATCCCGATCCGGCGGGAATTCCAGCAATATGTGAACCTGCGCCCGTGCCGCGTGTTGCGCGGCATGACGAGTCCGCTGGCCGGCCGCGGTCCGCAGGATATCGACTTCTTTGTCGTGCGCGAGAATGTCGAAGGCGAATATTCCGAGATCGGCGGCCGCATGTTCCGCGGCACTGAGCATGAAGCCGCGATGCAGGAATCGGTCTTCACCCGGCGCGGCACCGATCGCGTGATGCGCTACGCCTTCGAACTGGCGCGCACCCGGCCAAAGAAGCACGTGACCTCCGCGACCAAGTCCAACGGCATCGTCCACACCATGCCGTTCTGGGACGAGCGCTTTGCTGCGATCAAGGCGCAATACCCGGATATCCGCGCCGACCAGTTCCATATCGATATCCTCGCCGCACATTTCGTCCAGCATCCCGACTGGTTCGATGTCGTGGTCGGCTCCAACCTGTTCGGCGACATTCTCTCCGATCTCGGTCCTGCGGTTGCGGGATCGATCGGCATCGCGCCATCCGCTAATATCAATCCGGAGCGCGAATTTCCCTCCATGTTCGAGCCTGTGCATGGCTCGGCGCCGGACATTGCAGGCCAAGGCATCGCCAATCCGATCGGGCAAATCTGGTCAGGGGCGATGATGCTGGATCATCTCGGCCACAAGGACGCCGCCGACGCGGTGATTGCAGCGATCGAGGTCGCACTCGCCGATCCGAAGGCTCGCACCCGCGATCTCGGCGGCACCGCAAGCACGGCCGAATGCGGCCGCATCATCGCTGACGCGGTCGCCAAATAACACCGGCACTCAACAACAAGAAACGAAGCACAACCGACAGGAGGAACAGCATGAGATCGATCATCCGCCTTGCCCAAGCGCTCGCGCTCGTATCGGCCAGCCTGCTCGCCGCTGCGCCGCCGGCATTCGCCGACTATCCCGAACGCCCGATCACCATCATCGTGCCGTTCGCGGCCGGCGGTCCGACCGACATCATTTCGCGGATCATGGCCGAGCCGATGAGCCGCATCCTCAAACAGCAGATTTTGGTCGAGAATGTCACGGGAGCCGGCGGCACCGTCGGCGTCACGCGCGCGAAGAATGCGGCCCCCGACGGCTATACGATTCTCATGGGCAACCTCGGCACGCAGGCCGCAAGCGTCGGCCTGTATCCCAAGCTGGCCTACGATCCGCGGACCGACTTCGAACCGATCATCAATACGGCCGGCACTCCGATGCTTGTGGTTGCCAAGAACGACCTGCCGGTGAAGGACTTCAAGGAATTCATTGCCTATGTGAAGGCGAACGCCGCCAAGATGAATTACGGTACCGGCGGCGTCGGTGCGACGTCGCATCTGACCTGCCTGTTTCTGGACTCGCTGCTCGGCGTGAAGCCGACGCATATCCCGTTCCGCGGCTCCGGTCCGGCGCTGAACGCGTTGCTGGGCGGGCAGGTCGATTATGTCTGCGACCAGACCGTCGGTGTGGTGCCGTCGATTCAGGGCAAGCAGGCAAAGGGTCTCGTCGTTGCAACGCCGGAGCGCATCTCGGTGGTACCGGACGTGCCGACGTCGAAGGAGCAGGGACTGCCGGAGTTCCAGGCGGTCGGCTGGAATGCGCTATTCGCGCCGAAAGGCACACCGAAAGATGTGATCATGAAGCTGAATGCCGCGGCGCGCCAGGCCCTCGACGACCCGAACACCAAGAGCCGCCTGCTTGAACTCGGTGCCAACTTGCCGACCGCTGACGAACGGACGCCGGAATGGCTCGGCCAGCATGTCGCGAAAGAGATCGACAAGTGGGTGCCGGTGATCAAGAAAGCCGGCGTGACGGTGCAGTAAAGAACCGTCATTGCGAGGGGCGCGGCGACGAAGCAATCCACAACCATCAAACCAGCAGAGATGGCTTGCTTCGCTTTCGCTCGCAATGACGGATCGCCATTGGAGGTTCTGAATGCGTACTCACAAAATCGCGGCCATCGGCGGTGACGGTATCGGCCCGGAGGTGATCGCCGCCGGGCTCGAAGTGCTGGCCGCCTGCGCCAAACGCGACGGCGGATTTGCCCTCGACGTCACCCATTTCGACTGGGGTTCCGACTATTACCGCAAGCATGGCGTGATGATGCCGGACGGCGGCGCCGACCAGCTACGCAAATTCGACGCGATCTATTTCGGTGCGGTCGGCGCGCCCGACATTCCCGACCACATCACGTTGTGGGGCTTGCGGCTTGCGATCTGCCAGCCGCTCGACCAGTACGCCAATGTGCGGCCGACCCGTATCCTGCCGGGCATTACCAGCCCCTTGCGCAACGTGAGCGGACCCGAACTCGACTGGGTGATCGTGCGCGAAAATTCGGAGGGCGAATATGCCGGCGTCGGCGGCCGCGTGCACAAGGGCTTGCCGGAAGAGGTCGCGACCGATGTCGCGATGTTCACGCGGCCGGGCGTGACCCGTATCATCCGGTTTGCGTTCGAGCTGGCGCGCTCGCGGCCGCGCAAGCTGCTCACCGTGGTGACGAAGTCAAATGCGCAGCGCTATGGCATGGTGATGTGGGACGATATCGCGGCGGAGGTGGCGCGCAATTATCCCGACGTGACCTGGGACAAGATGCTGGTCGACGCCATGACCATGCGGATGACGCTGCGGCCGCAGACGCTCGACACCATCGTTGCCACCAATCTGCACGCCGACATTCTTTCCGATCTCGCGGCGGCGCTGGCGGGATCGCTCGGCATCGCGCCGACCGCCAATCTCAATCCGGAACGGCACACCCCTTCGATGTTCGAACCGATCCACGGCTCGGCCTTCGACATCACCGGCAAGGGGATCGCCAATCCGGTTGGCTCGTTCTGGACCGGCGTTATGATGCTGGAGCATCTTGGCGAGAAGGCCGCCGCCGCGCGGCTGATGAAAGCGGTCGAGCGGGTCACCGCCGACCCGTCGCTGCATACACCGGATCTCGGCGGACGCGCCACAACGAAGCAGGTGACCGAGGCCGTGGTGCGCGCGATCGAAGCGGAGAATATCTAGGCCTGTGCTGCGCTAATCCGCCATCAATACCTGACGGCATTCGGCCGGAAGGTCGCTCATCGTCATGTGCTTGCGCGGACGATCGGAGGGCGGCTCCGGCGGACGGAGAACCTTGGGCTGAAACCAATAAGCCAGTTCGGCGCCGCAGCCCTCGCCCTCCGCGGCCGGCGGCTGCGGCTTGCAGCTGGGCGAATCCTTCGGGCATCCGATGCGAATATGGAAGTGATAGTTGTGCCAGTACCAGGGCCGTACCTTGTGCAGCCATGAGCGGTCGCCCGTGGCGTCGCGGCACAATGCTTTCTTGATCGCCGCATTGACAAGAATGCGTTCGACCTTGGGATCCTCCGCAGCAGCTCTGATGATGCCGAGATGGCCGGGGGTCCAGACATTGGGATCGATATCGAGCTTGTCGGCACGCACGACATTGGTTGCCATCATTTCCTCGCGCTCGCGCCGCGTCAGCTCGCGGTTCGGCATCGGCGTAAGCCAGATATCGGCATCGAGGCCGATCTGATGACTGGCATGACCGGTCAGCATCGGCCCGCCACGCGCCTGCGCGAGATCGCCAACCAGAAGCCCGCTCCAGCCGACCTTCGGCGCCTTCTCGGCGAGGCGTTCGAGAAATGCGATCAGTTCGGGATGCCCCCAGTTGCGATTGCGTGACAGCCGCATGACCTGCCAGTTCTTGCCGTTGACCGGCAGCGCGATGCCTCCGGCGAGACAGCCGCGCGAGTAAAAGCCGATGGCGCGCGCCTGGAGATTGGCCGGCGTCAGCTTGCGGCCGAACAGGTCCTTCGCCGGATTTTTCGGATCGTCGGGATTGGCGAGCGGCGGCAGCGGTTTGGGATCGACCGTTCCTTTGTCCTGCCCCCATGCAGGGACGCCGTGGGACAAGGCCGCGGCAAACGCGAAAGTGAACAAAAACACCCTCATGGACCCCACCTCTTAACGGTATTTTTGCGCACTGACTTTACATGCTTGGTTCGAGTCTGGAAGCCGGTTTGCGTGGTGCCGAGATGAGGGCCGTCATGCGTGTGTTTCCTGCCGTTGCCGCGTTTGTCACGCTTCTTGCCGGATCCGCCGCGCAGGCCGAGATTGTAATACGGGTCGACAAATCCGCGCAGCGCATGGCGGTGATCGTTGACGGCGTACCGGCCCATCATTTCGTGGTTTCGACCGGCCTCGCCGGCGGCCCGCCGAACGGCACCTACAAGCCGCAACGGCTTGAGCGCACATGGCACTCGCGGCTCTTCAACATGGCGCCGATGCCCTACTCGATCTTCTTCCACGGCCATTACGCAATTCACGGCACCAATCAGATCAAGAAGCTCGGCCGCCGCGCCTCTAAGGGCTGCGTGCGGCTTCATCCGCGCGACGCAGCAGTGCTTTTCAACCTCGTGCAGAAGCAAGGCATGGCGAAGACGCGGATCATCATCGAACCGTCCAGCGTACGCGCCGAGGATCAGGTCGCAGAGCCGGCCACGACCGCATCCGTTCCCGCGGAATCGCCTAAGGCCGACTAGCGCGGCCGCGGTCAACGCGGCCACCAGCTCGATTGGCTCCCCGCCGGTCTCGCTCGACACGACAGCGCCAATCCGCATTTGCAGACAATACGACCGTTGCCCGCGCGCTAAGGGCGTCAGCAACTCAATCTGCTGGACTCGCGTTCAGCGCGCTTTCCTTTTCTTGGCAGCCTTCACGGCCTTGACCGCCTTGGTGTTGTCAACGACCGCAGCGCCGGGTCCGTTTTTCAGGATCGACTTGATCGCGTTCTTGGCTGCCGCCTTCGACGCATATCCCTCCGACCCGAACATCTTTTCGCCGTTCGCCGCGATGAACCGCACGCGGAATTCTTCCTTCTTGTCCTTGTAGATCTCGAATGTATACGGCATGAGCCCCTCCCCTTGGTGAATGAAAGACTGCACCGTTGTTGCAGACTTTGGCCTTGTCAAGCGCTATCGTTTGCGAAACGTCAATCCGAGTCGGGTAACGTGCCATCCTTCGCAACGGAGAGACGCTCATGCATGAGAGAGAGCGGCAGCTGAGCGCGGCCTGCGGATGTCACGTGCCATCACGCCGCGCGTTCGTTGCGGGCGTTGCCGCCACTCTCGCGCTGCCGCGTGCGGCACCGGCCCAGGCGCCGATGTCAGCGTCGGACGACGAGCGCTTCATGCGTCTTGCGCTGGAGGAAGCGCAACGCGCAGACTTTCCGTTCGGCGCGACCATCGTGCGCGACGGCGCAGTGATCGCGCGTGGCGGCAACCATGGCCGCAGCCACAAGGATCCGACCGCGCATGGCGAGATGGTCGCCATCCGCAACGCGGTCGAATCTCCCGGCGCCGATGCGCTGAAGGGCGCGACGCTCTACACCACCGGCGAACCCTGCCCGATGTGTATGGGCGCGATCATCTGGTGCCATATCGGCCGCGTGGTTTACGCAGCCTCGATCGAGCAGCTTGCCACGCTGATGGACCAGGTCATGATCCCGAGTGCAGCGATCGCCGCCCGTGCGGCATTTGCGCCGGTCGAGATCAGAGGCGGCGTGCTTGCGGACGAGGCGATGGCGCTGTTCCGGGAGCGGATGGGCAAGCTGGCGCCGTCGAAGCGGCCCTAGACTCTTATTTCTATTTCGGCCTCTACAAGGCGGGCGTGCACCATCGCTCCTGTTGTTTGACGGCGCGGAGAACGCCGGTGTCCCTTTTTTCCGTCCGCAAAAGCGGAATGGAGCGCCGGGAGGCGCCAGGGTGCTGGCGAGGCACCCTTTGGCGGGGATTAACGCACCCCGCCGCGCGCCTCGGAAGAGAAGCCGCGACGCGTTCGCAGCCTCTCTCCGGAGGCGCGCGAGCCCTTGGCGCAAGGGCCCGGCGCCTCCCGGCGCTCCATCAACAAGAATGGCTGTTAGCAGGAAATAGGAATAAAGTCAATATCCAGGCACCCAGTCTGTTTGGGTCTTTGCTATAAGCAGCCCGAACGGACCGACGGGCAGATGGAACGGATCGAAGGTCTCGAATGATGATTGACGTGATCGGCGTTCGCCGCCTTGGCGACTTCAGGCTTGAAATTGAGTTTTCCGACGGCACGGTCGGAGAACGCGACTTCTCGATCGTGCGCGACAAGACCGGGCCGATGGCCGAACCGCTGAAGGACCCTGCGCATTTCGCGCGTGTCTTTATCGAAGACGGCGCGCTGACCTGGCCCAACGGTTACGACTGGGACCCCATCGCGCTGCATGATGAGATGAAGCAGGCCGGATTACTGCATCGAGTGGATGCGGCGGAGTGACTTTCGCGGTTTCGCGCACGATCAACATGCGCCACCCCGACTACTCGGCCGCGTCGATCCTCTGTCCTCCCGGCCGTCTCGCCTTCTGCCAGTCGCCAGGCGCGAGCACCTTGCTCGCGAAAAGGATCTCGATACCGAGAATGCGGCCTTCTGCGTCAACGTCAGCAACAAGCTCGCCGATAGTTTCCTGCCGGTCGATGGTGCCGCGCGCGAGATAAATGTAGGCGGCGTCGGCTTCTGGATCGTAGGTCATATCGATCATGATTTGCGCCTCGCATTCCTATCAAACATAGCACTGATGATGCGGATTGTCGTTTCCGTTTCGGCGCATATGACGCGAAGGATACGTCCCTGTGCCTCTGGTAGGGACTTGAAACGGCGCTGAAGCGCAGGATCCTTCGGCTCAGGCTCGGTCCAATCCGGGTTCCGTACCGCACTTTCGATCCAGCTGGGGTTGAAGTGCCGCTCCTGCAAGCGAATTCGCGCATGAGCTGTCCAAACGATCCGCTTGGCCATTCGTGCAGCCCCCACCCTTACCCGGCGGCGCTACGCGCCATCCTCTCCCGCAAGCGGGAGAGGGAAGAAACCTCACTCATGCGGCTTGAGCGCCGTCACACATCCACCTTCAGCGCCGCGATGAACGCCTCCTGCGGGATGTCCACCTTGCCGTATTGGCGCATCTTCTTCTTGCCTTCTTTCTGCTTCTCCAGAAGCTTGCGCTTGCGGGTGGCGTCGCCGCCGTAGCATTTCGCGGTCACGTCCTTGCGCAGCGCGCGCACGGTCTCGCGCGCGATCACCTTGCCGCCGATCGCAGCCTGGATCGGCACCTGGAACATGTGCGGCGGGATCAGCTCCTTGAGCTTCTCCACCATGGCGCGGCCGCGGCCTTCCGCGCGGGTGCGATGCACCAGCATCGCCAGTGCATCCACCGGCTCGCCGTTGACCAGAATCTGCATCTTCACGAGATCGGACGGGCGATAGTCGGTCAGGTGATAGTCGAACGAGGCATAACCCTTCGACACCGACTTCAGCCGGTCGTAGAAATCGAACACCACCTCATTCAGCGGCAGGTCGTATTTGACCATCGCGCGGTTGCCGACATAGGTCAGCTCTTTCTGGTTGCCGCGCCGGTCCTGGCAGAGCTTCAGCACCGAGCCGAGATATTCATCGGGCGTGAGAATCGTCGCCTCGATCCACGGCTCCTGGATCTCTTCGATCTTCACCACGTCCGGCATGTCGACCGGATTGTGAATCTCAAGCTGAGTGCCGTCGGTCTGCGTGATCTTGTAGATGACGGACGGCGCGGTCGCGATCAGGTCGAGGTTGAATTCGCGCTCCAGCCGCTCCTGAATGATTTCCAGATGCAGCAGGCCCAGGAAGCCGCAGCGGAAGCCGAAGCCGAGCGCGGCAGAGGTCTCCATCTCGAAGGAGAAGCTCGCATCGTTGAGGCGCAGCTTGCCCATCGCCGCGCGCAGATCCTCGAACTGCGCGGCATCGACGGGAAACAGTCCGCAGAACACCACCGGGATCGCCGGCTTGAAGCCGGGCAGCGGCTCAGCCACTGGCTTGCGCGCATCGGTGATGGTGTCGCCGACGCGGGTATCCGCCACCTCCTTGATCGAGGCGGTGAGGAAGCCGATCTCGCCGGGCCCGAGCTCTGCGACCTCGACCTTCTTCGGCGTGAATACGCCGACGCGATCGACATCGTAGACCGCCCCGGTCCCCATCATCAGAATGCGGTCGCCTTCCTTCAGCGTGCCGTCGACGATGCGTACCAGCACGATGACGCCGAGATAAACGTCGTACCAGGAATCGACCAGCAGCGCCTTCAGCGGAGCGTCGCGATCGCCCTTCGGCGCCGGCAGCTTGTGAACGATGGCTTCCAGCACCTCGGGAATGCCGACACCGGTCTTGGCGGAAATCGGCAGCGCGTAGGATGCGTCGATGCCGATTACGTCCTCGATCTGCTGCTTGACCTTGTCCGGCTCGGCGGCCGGCAGATCGACCTTGTTCAGGACCGGCACGATCTCATGGTTGTTGTCGATCGCCTGATAGACATTGGCGAGCGTCTGCGCCTCCACGCCCTGCGAGGCATCCACCACAAGAAGCGAGCCCTCGCAGGCGGCGAGCGAGCGGTTCACCTCATAGGCGAAGTCGACATGCCCGGGCGTATCGATCAGATTGAGAATGTAGTCCTTACCGTCCCGGGCGCGGTAATTCAGGCGCACGGTCTGCGCCTTGATCGTGATGCCGCGCTCGCGCTCGATATCCATCGAGTCGAGCACCTGCTCCTTGCCCGCCATTTCCCGCGCGTCCATCGCCCCGGTGAGCTGAATCAGCCGGTCGGCAAGCGTGGACTTGCCGTGGTCGATATGCGCGACGATGGAAAAATTGCGGATATTGCCGATAGTTGCCGCTGTCATGGCGGGCGGGATAGCATTGCGGGAAATGGGCGACAAGCAACGTTCGCAGGCCCGATCACGAGGCCCGGCCCGGGCCATGGGGAGGCGCTTGAGGTGGTGACGATCCGGCCGGCAACGGAAGCCGATCTACCCGCGATTCTGGCGATCTATAACGATGCCGTCATGAAAACCACGGCGATCTGGAACGAGGCGCCCTCGGATCTCGAGAGCCGGCGGGTCTGGTTTGCGACACGGCGCAAGGCCGGCTTCCCGGTCCTGGTGGCGGACGACGACGGCGTTCTCGGCTATGGCAGCTTCGGCGAGTTCCGCCCGTTCGACGGCTACCGGCACACCGTCGAGCATTCCGTCTATGTTCTGGACGAAGCGCAGGGCAAGGGGCTCGGCCGCATGCTGCTGGCCGCGCTGATCGAGGAAGCGCGCGGCATGGGCAAGCGGGTCATGATCGGCGCGATCGACGCCTCGAATTACGCCTCGCTGGCGCTGCACGAGACCATGGGCTTCGAGGAAACCGGGCGGCTGCCTGGCGTCGGCGAGAAATTCGGCAAGCGGCTCGATCTCGTGCTGATGCAGCTGATGCTGTGAGCCGAGACCGATCAGAAGCGCGTCGTGAGCGCGGTCAGCCAGGCCGGTGACGCCGCCACGAGAATCGCCTCCAGCCGTTTGTCGAGGCCGGTGACGATCAGCATTCCGGTGATGATCAGGATCGCGCCCATCACCGCCTTGCCACCGCTTCCGGCGGCAAGCATCCGCCCGCGCCAGCGGGTCAAGGCCTCGCGCGACATCATCCCGATCAGCAGCAGCGGCAGCGCCGCACCGATCCCGAATGCGAACATCGTCAGCGCCACAAAACCGAGATTCTCGGCGCGTGCGGCCAGGAGCGACGCCGCGCCGAGCGTCGGTCCGACACACGGACTCCAGACCGCACCCAGCAAAACGCCGACCGCGAATTGCTTGCCGAGACCGCGACCCTGCAAGTCGCCGGTCTGCATTTGCGCCCAGTTACCAATCGGCCCCGCAGCCGCGGCAAGCCGCATCTGCAAGCGCGGAACCAGCAATGCGCCACCGATAGCGACCAGAAGCACCGCGGCAATCGCACGGAAGATGTCCTGGTCGAGACCAAGCGAGAAGCCGACGGTCGCGACGAACAATCCTATTGTCACAAAGGACAGCGCGAGCCCCGCGGCCAACGCCGCGGGCCCGTAGCGATGCTCGCCGGTCGCCGCACCGATCACGATCGGAACCAGCGGCAGCACGCACGGCGACAGGATCGACAACAGGCCGGCCAGGAATGCGAGCCCGATACCCGCCATGGCCGGTCAGAGCGCCTTGGCCACCAGAGCCTCGATGGACGCCGGATTGGTATCCGCGACCGAACGGCCGGCTTCCTGCTTGCCCTTGAACACGATCAGTGTGCTCTGGCGTTGCACATTGAGCTTGCGCAGCACGTCCTTCTGCGAATCGTAATCGACATTGAATGCGACCAGATTCTTGAAGCGCGGATCGCTCATCAATTTCGACAGGATCGGTGCCTGAGCGCGACAGGTCGGGCACCAGGGAGCGGACACGTCGATCAGGATCGGCTTGCCCTGTGCCTGCGCCGCTTCGAACGCTGCAGCGGTGAAAGGCTTTTTGTCTGCCGCGAGCGCGGGAGCGGCGAAAGGCAGCGCGAGGCAAAGGCCGAGCACACCAAGGAATTGACGTTTGTCGAGCATCGCGGGTTCACCCTGTCCAGATGTTGCAGCAAGCCGCGGGTCATGTTCGGCGGCATCTTCTGATTTCGCCGGACGGGCGCCAAACGTTACGCTGCCTCACTTCAAGAAAATGTGAGCCATGGGACCGGGCTCAGCGCCGGTGCTTTCCGGCATCCCAGCCCTGCGCAGCCAGATGCGCCTCGCCGAAATGCAGCGGATCGTCTTCCAGCGGTGTCGCAAAAGTGTCGTTCCAGCGATTGAGAAATCCGAACAGCGCGATTACGCCGACAATCTCAACGATCTGCTCGTCGCTCCAGTGCCTGCGCAGCTCGGCAAACATTTCATCCGTGACCGCGTTCGGGACACAGCCGGCAGCGACCGCAACATCCAGCGCGGCGCGTTCGGCCGCCGTATAGAGCGGGCTCGTCCGATAACTCCAGACCTCATCGAGCTTTTGCTGATCGACGCCCAGTTTCGCCGCCCCTTCGGCGGTGTGGGCCATACAATAGCGGCAGCCGGCCGACCGGCTCGCGACATGCGAGATCAGGCGCTTCAGCCTGAGATCAACCTTGCTGTCGGGGCGCCATACCGCGGCCGACATCTGCGCGAAGGCCTGTGTCAGCTTCTGGTCGCGCTGCATGATCAGCATGGAATTCGGGATGAAGCCCATGCGAGCCCGGGTCGCCTCGAACTGCGCCTTCAACTCGGGTGTGGCTTCGGGCGGCAGCGGCGCAAGGCGCGGCGGCGGCAGCGTGCGTTGATCCATGAGCTCCTCCGATTTCAAGCGAGGCGGGTCGCGCCGACAGCAGCACTTATACCAAAGAAAAATGGCCGGGCATTGCCCGGCCATTTTGCATTCGCGCAGTGGCGACGCCGATCAATACCGGTAGTGATCAGGCTTGTACGGGCCTTCCACCTTCACGCCGATATAATCGGCCTGCTCCTTGGTGAGCTTGGTCAGCTTCACCCCGATCTTGTCGAGATGCAGACGTGCGACCTTCTCGTCGAGATGCTTGGGCAGAGTGTAGACTTTTTTCTGGTATTTGCCGTCCTTGTTGTTGGCGAAGAGTTCGATCTGCGCCAGCGTCTGGTTGGTGAAGGACGAGCTCATCACGAAGCTCGGATGGCCCATGGCGTTGCCCAGATTCACGAGCCGGCCCTCCGAAAGCAGGATGATGCGATGGCCGTCGGGAAACTCGATCTCGTCGACCTGCGGCTTGATGTTGATCCACTTCATGTTCCTGAGGCCGGCAACGTCGATCTCGTTGTCGAAGTGACCGATGTTGCAGACGATGGCACGGTCCTTCATCTGCCGCATGTGCTCGGCGGTGATGATGTCCTTGTTTCCGGTGGCAGTGACGAAAATGTCGGCCCGCTTGACTGCGTCCTCCATCGTCGTCACTTCGTAACCCTCCATCGCGGCCTGCAGGGCGCAGATCGGATCGATTTCCGAAACGAGAACGCGGCAGCCGGCGTTGCGGAGCGAGGCAGCCGACCCCTTGCCGACGTCGCCGAAGCCCGCGACCATCGCCACCTTGCCGGCCATCATCACGTCGGTGCCGCGGCGGATGCCGTCAACCAGCGATTCCTTGCAGCCATAGAGATTGTCGAACTTCGACTTGGTGACCGAATCGTTGACGTTGATTGCGGGCCATAACAGCGTGCCGGCCTTCTGCATTTCGTAGAGGCGATGCACGCCGGTGGTGGTTTCTTCCGACACACCCTTGATGGAGTCGGCGATCGCCTGGAAATAACCCTTCGGCTTTTCCTTGAGCTGCTTTTTCAGCAGCGCGAAGAATACTTCTTCCTCCTCCGAGCCCGGCTTGTCGAGGAACGCGGTGTCGCCCTTTTCGGCGCGCAGGCCGAGATGGACGTACATCGTCGCGTCGCCGCCGTCGTCGAGGATCATGTTCGGATAACCGCCGCCATGCCAGTCGAACAGCTTGGCGGTGTAGTCCCAGTAATCCTTCAGCGTCTCGCCCTTCACGGCGAAGACCGGAATGCCGGCGGCGGCGATCGCCGCAGCGGCGTGATCCTGGGTCGAATAGATGTTGCACGAGACCCAGCGAATGTCGGCGCCCAGCGCCTTCAGCGTCTCGATCAGCACCGCGGTCTGAATCGTCATATGCAGGGAACCCGCGATCCGTGCGCCCTTCAGTGGCTGCGACGGGCCGTATTCCTCACGGGTCGCCATCAGGCCCGGCATCTCGGTTTCGGCGAGCGAGATTTCCTTGCGGCCGAAATCGGCGAGCCCGATGTCGGCAACGATATAGTCCGTAAAGCCGGGCTTCTTCGCTGTTGCTGCAGTCATGACGCTCCCTGGACACTCTGTGCGAGGTTGGATGTGGGGAAAGGCGGACGCGACCCGCAAGACACAGGCCGCCGTTTCGGGCGCCGCTATAGCAGGGTCCCGGTGAGGACGCAATGCGGATATAAAGATTTCTTTATGTGCTCTGATTAACGCTTTCTGACCGCCCCGGCAGAGGCAAACCATTCCCCCGATTGCGGCTCCGCCTTTGGTTTTCGCTGTGCTTTCGGCTTTTTCGCCGGCCTCTCGGGTTTGCGTGCAGGCTCGATATCGCCCTTCACCAGCGACAGAAAATGCTGGCGGCGCCAGGCCGCATCGGCCGTTTTCAGCTGCGGATGATGCTTGTCGAGGCGGGTCACGAGGCTTTTCACCTCGGCATCCTTCATGCCGTCGACCAGCAGACGGAACAGGTCTTTGCCCAGCGCCTTGCGCGCGGCGCGCAGATCCGCAATGCCGAGCGTCTTGGTCTTCATATATTTCACGAGTCCCGCACGCGCGGATTTCGCGGCATCCGCACGCAGCGACGCGAAGATGTCCGGACTATTCGCAATCGCACGCCAGGCTTCGAAGCCGTCGAACTCAAGAGCCATGAAGGGCCTCCCTCACCTCTTTGACGAGGTCCGCAAGCATGATGTCGGCCCCGTCACGCCACTTCTGGGAAAATGTCGGATGCGCATCGATCTTGCCGAGCGCTTCGGCGATGGCGGCGCGCTCAAGAATCTCGGTCCTGAACACCTTGAATCTCGCGTGGTCTTTCGCCGCCTCGATGCGAAGCCGCTCGCTTGTTTTCTCGTGCTCGCGGATCGGCCGGCGGCGCGTGATCAGCACATGCGGCGGGCGCTTGGGCTTTTTCAGGCTGCTTTGATCGGCAATCGGCCCGCTCCACAGATTGCTGCAGAAGGAGTTGAGCCCGTAGGTCGACAGAAAGTCGGGGATGGTCGGCACAATCACGAGATTGGCGAGACGGATGCTGACCTCCGTCAACACCGAGATGCCGGGCGCGCAATCGAACAGGATGTAGTCGTATGATTTCTTGGTCCGTTTCAGCTCTTCCTTGATGATGGCATAAAGCGCTTCGACAACCCGCTCCAGCGCCATACCGGTCTTGGTGAGCGTGAAAATCAGGTCGCGCTCCATCAGGCGAAGCTCGGAGCTTGAGGCCAGGAGCGACAGCGGCAACTGCTTGCCGATGTGGGACACATTGCTGATATTGGGGCGGATGCGCTTGTCCAGCGCCGCATTCAGTTCGCGCTTGACAAAGCGATCCTCGATGAAGGCATCGATAGTGTTGCCTTGTTCGATGATGGTCTTGAGGAACTGATCGCCGGCCAGACAGATGGAGGCATTGGCTTGCGGATCGAGATCGACGACCAGCGTTTCCGCGCCCTTTGCTGCGAGGCTTTCGGCAAGGCCGATGACGGTCGCCGTCTTTCCAACGCCGCCCTTCATGTTAGCGACAGCGATGACCTTGCCCTTCATCTCGGCGCACCGTCGAGCAGCGCACGGATCTGCCGGCGCTCCTTATCCGGCAGCCGCTCGTCGAGAAACAGATCGATCTCGGCCGGAGGTGTCGCCTTGCGCGATGGTTCGACAAAGATCTCCCAGGTCTCGAAGCGTTGCGGGTCGCGCGCGCGGATGAAGCCTATGCCGTATTGCTCGCATTGCTTCTCGATTCCCGACAGCTTCCTTTCGTATTTCGAGTCCGCCGGAAGGTGCCACACCAGATAGCCGAAATTGGTGAAGCGAGTTTGCGCCAGCGCCTCGAACACAGCGAGATCGGTGGCGCCGCCGCTTTCGGTTTTCAGCTCGAAGCTGTGCACGTCGACCTCGATCCCGGGAAGGAATTTGAACTGCTTCACGCTGACCATCGTGAAGTCCGGACGGGCCCATTGTACGCCGGTTTTACCGATGCTCGATGTGTCGCAGGCCACGCAACGCGCACCCCGAAGAATATCGAGCGCGTCCTGAATCGGCCCATCGAGATAGCCGCGCAGGCAGGGCATCAGCCGGGCTTCGGTCCAAGCATCGGAGTTGGCCGGATGACGTGGCCGCATGACCGCGACCCGGGCCTTTAGAAACACCTGCCCGCCCTGACCTTGCTTGCGGCCAATCTGCCCGCGATCAACCAGCTTCTGACTCGCGGCCACATACCGGTCCTCGTCGATATCGGCAGACAGGGCCCGCGCCAGCATCACGCGCATGACGCGATTCAACACCGGCGTGCCGTCTTCGGGCAGCATGACCAGAATCTGCTTGGCGATGTCGTCGACCGATATCGGCACGCCCCCACAGCGCTGCTAGCCGCAATGCAGCGCTCCTCCCGTCATGGTAATTATGACGGGAACCCGATCGTTTTGCTACTGATGATTGCAGACCCAGCCCGCAGCCGGCAGGACTATTTTTCCGACATCGGCTTGCCGAGCGTCGTGGACCGGTCGAGCGCGGACAGCTTCTCGAGAAGCGACGTCCGGCCTTGTTCGGGCGGCTTGGACGCCGTGCTTTGTACCGGCGGCTTCGTCTCGGCCTGGGCCGCGCCGGCGGGCTTCAGCAATCCCGCCTGCTGGAGCGCGGTCGCGGTCTGCTGCATCTTGTTGATGAGTTCGACCGCGGCACTGACCGGAAGCACCAGGCGGCAGGCCGGATAGCGCCGGCCGGATAGCGGCTGGCCTTGCTTCAGCTCATCCATGCGCGTGATGCCGAACTCGATGCGCATGGTCTGACCATCGAAAAACACGTTGTTGATCGAATCCGCGAACGTCTCCCGGCATTCCGGCTGATCGACATAGCGGATTGTGGTCGCTTGCGGCTTTCCGGCATTCTGGTTGCCTGCATTGTCCATGATGCGCTCCTGCTCAAAACGGCCGGATCGGAAAGCGTGAATCCGCGGCGACAGATAACGCGCGCATGACGATCAATCGTCTTCGTCGAAGCGGCCGCCGATCAGGCTTTCGATGGCATCCATGACGGCTTCGGCATCCTTGCCGCTGGCCTCAACGGTAATGGTCGAGCCAGGGCCCGCGCCCAGCATCATCAATCCCATGATCGAGGTGCCGCCGACCGTCTCCCCGCCCCGCGTCACCCGCACTTCGGCGTCGAAGCGCTCGACGGTCTGCACGAATTTCGCGGATGCGCGCGCGTGCAGGCCCTTTTTATTGCAAATTTCAATCGCGCGGACGATCGATCCGTCGGCTTTCATTTTCCGGCAAGCACCCGGCTGGCGATGGTCACATACTTGCGTCCGGCATCCTGCGCGGCCGCAACCGCCTCTGGCAAGGGCATATCGCTGCGCACCTTGGCGAGCTTGACCAGCATTGGCAGATTGATGCCGGCCACGACCTCGACCTTGGGCCGGCTCATACATGAGATCGCGAGATTCGAAGGGGTGCCGCCGAACATGTCGGTCAGGATGGCGACGCCGTCGCCGGTATCGACGCGCTTGACCGCCTCGATAATGTCCTTGCGGCGCTGCTCGACATCGTCGTCGGGCCCAATCGTGATGGCTTCGATCTGCTTCTGCGGACCGACCACGTGCTCAAGCGCCGCGCGGAATTCCACGGCAAGGCGGCCGTGGGTGACGAGAACAAGGCCGATCATCAAGGACTCCGGCGGGCGCGTTTCGTTTCGCGAGCGCCGCTCGAAAGGGCGCTCATCTTGACCATCCGAAAACCCATTGCAAGGCCCGCCCGGGCATTTTTCGGGGGTCATGTTGCATCGCGGTAAATAGGAAAGCCACTGGATTTTGCGAGGGGTCGCGGCGGCCGTCCGGCACCGTCTCGGCGGTGTCAGATGGCCGGCAGCGGCGAAAAATCTGCCCTTTGACGCAATAAGGCAAGCAGGCTGGCCCTGGCATCCGCCCCCGGTGCGACCGGAAGCCGCGCCAGGGCGATGCTTTCGATGCTGGTCTCAAGAGCCGCGGCCTGCGGCAGCCGCTGGCCGTCCGATGCCGCCAGATCGACGACCAGATGCGCCACCGCCACCGGCTCGAACGGCATGCGCACAATGCCGAGCCCGCGGATCTCGATCAGCCCCTGCAGTGCTGTGGCCGGCCGCATCAGCAGACGGCCATGCGCCGCCTCAAGATGGATACGGTCGTCGCCGACGAGGCGCACGAAGGTCCCGTCCATGGATTGCAGCAACGACAACGCCAGCGACGACTTGCCTGAGCCGGACGGGCCTCGGATCAGAATGCCCCGATGGCCGGCGATCAGCGCTGTGGCGTGGATGCTTGCGGTCATATCGGCAAAGATCGCCGGCCAGACTGCGGCTAGGCCGCCGGCAATTGCACGACAAACCGCGCGCCGAGAATCAAGGGCTCGGCGCCGTCATGGGTCGGCACGCCGTACCGGTTCTCAGCCCAGATCTTGCCGCCATGCGCTTCGATGATCTGCTTGGAAATCGACAGTCCTAGGCCGGAATTGTTGCCGAAGCCCTGATGCGGCCGGTCGGTGTAGAAGCGCTCGAAAATCTTCTGCATCGCATCGGGCCGGATACCGGGCCCGTCGTCATCGACGATGATCTCGACCTTGTCGCGGATGCGCCTTGTCGTAACGCGAACCGTCCCGCCCGGCGCCGAGAACGAGCGCGCATTGGCGATCAGATTGTCGATCACCTGCCCGATGCGCGAATCGTGACCCGGCGCAACGAAGGACTGCGGACCGCCGCCTTCGAATGACAGCGCGACCTGAACGCCATCGTCCTGGCGCACCTCGTTGGCGACCGTGACGACGGTCGTCAGCAGCGTGTGCAGATTGACGGGCGCCGATTCCTGACGCTGCAGTTCGGCATCGAGCCGACTTGCATCGGAAATGTCCGAGATCAGGCGATCCAGCCGGCTGACGTCGTGCTGGATCACCGCGAACAGCCGCTCCTTGCTTTCCTGGGTTCTGGCGAGAGGAATGGTTTCGACTGCCGACCGCAGCGACGTCAGCGGGTTCTTCAGCTCATGCGCCACGTCCGCGGCAAAGGCCTCGATTGCCTCGATGCGGCTGTAGAGCACGTTGGTCATTTCCCGCAGGGCACCGGACAATTCGCCGATCTCATCCTTGCGGTAGGTGAAGTCCGGAATTTCGACCCGTGTTCGCACGCGCCGCCGAACCCGTTCGGCGGCATCGGCCAGACGGCGGACCGGGCCCGCAATCGTACGGGCGAGAAAGATCGACAGAAACGTCATGACGACCGCCGCGACGGCGAACACTTTCAGGATCGCAAGCCGCTCGGCCGAGACGCTGTCCTCGATATCGGCGCCCTGCGTCGAGAGCAGCAGCACGCCCCGCACCGCACGGAACCGCTGCAGCGGCGTGGCCACCGAAACGATCACCTCACCGCGCGTATTCATCCGGACGATCGAATTCGTGGCACCGGCCAGCGCCGTAATCACCTCCGGATAGCCCTTCCCGTTCTGCGATCCGAGCTCGTGATAGATTGGAAAATCGCCGCGCGTTAAACGTTTCTGAAGCGACAGCCATTGCCGCTGAAAAAATCCGGGCCGCTCCTCTTCCGGGGTCGGCAGATCGAAGCGCAGCACATCGCCGCGGCCATACAGGCTGCGGCTGTCGAGCAGCAGCACGCCCTCCCGGTCGTAGATGCGCGCCCGCGTATTGGTCGGCGAAATGAGCCGCCGCAAGACCGGCGCGACCCGTTCCGGATTGATCGAAAACTCGAGCATCGCTTCGTCGGGCCCGTAGGTCTCGCCGAGCTGCAATTCGAGCAGGCGGTCGGGATCGATGGTGATGGAATCGGTTTCGACCGCCGCCGATGCAGCGATCGCACCGGCGATGATCTCCGCCTGCACCTGCAGGCTGCGAATGCGCGCTTCAATGAAGAATTGCCGCGACTGCGACAGATACAGAATGCCGATGAACAGCACGGCCAGGCTGGCGACATTGAGGAACACGATGCGCCGGGTGAGGCTCGACGAGCCCTGCCGCTCGAAATAATGCCAGTAATCGGCGATCCGGCGAACCAGCCCGGATTGACGCGGACGCGCACCGCCAGCCGGCGCCTGTTCGTCGGCCAGACGTTCCGGGGTCAGCTGCTTGGTCCGATCGAGCACGTTGCCTGCGCTCCGTTCATCGCCCCGCCGGCGGGGTCGCCCGCACTCTAATGCAATGCGGCAAAGATGTCAGACCGGAGCGGCAAGGCCGATCAGGCTTCCTTGAAACGGTAGCCGACGCCGTACAGGGTCTCGATCATGTCGAAGTCGTCGTCGACCACCTTGAACTTCTTGCGCAACCGCTTGATGTGGCTGTCGATGGTGCGGTCATCGACATAGACCTGATCGTCATAGGCCGCGTCCATCAGCGCGTTACGGCTCTTCACGACGCCGGGCCGGCTGGCGAGCGCTTGCAGGATCAGGAATTCGGTAACCGTCAGCGTCACCGGTTCACCCTTCCAGGTGCAGGTGTGGCGCTCCGGATCCATGCGCAGCATTCCGCGCTCCAGCACCTTGGCGGTGTCGATCTCTTTCGGAGCCGTGCCGTCCTTGGGCTGACCGCGGCGGAGCACCGCCTTGACCCGCTCGACCAGGAGACGCTGCGAGAACGGTTTGCGGATGAAATCGTCCGCGCCCATCTTGAGGCCGAACAATTCGTCGATCTCCTCATCCTTCGAGGTGAGGAAAATCACCGGCATGTCGGTCTTTTGCCGGACCCGGCGCAACAGCTCCATGCCGTCCATGCGCGGCATCTTGATATCGAGAATCGCAAGGTCTGGCGGCGACGACTTGAATCCGTCCAGTGCCGAAGCGCCGTCGGTATAGGTCATGATCCGGTAGCCTTCGGCTTCGAGCGCGATGGATACGGACGTGAGAATATTACGGTCGTCGTCGACGAGTGCGATGGTCGGCATGACGCCTCTTTTCTTCAGCTCGGTGGAAATCCCCGAGGGGCTTGAAGCCCGCAAAGCTGGGCCGAAATGTGACTATTCGGCAACAACTCCATGATTCTGCTTGAATGACCAACATATCCCTCTTTTGTTCCCCCTGCCAGCGCCGGGATTTCGGCGCAAGCCTCCCGCGCCCGAAATCCGACCCGGAGACCAGTGCCCATGAAACCGCAAGCCGATTTCGATCCCAGAACGGCCGCCAAGAAACTCCTGCGTGAGGCCCGCTCGGGAGCGCTGGCGACGCTGTTTCCAGGCTCCGGCGACCCCTATTGCTCGCTAGTCAATGTCGCGAGTGCTTTCGACGGCGCGCCGCTCCTGCTGATCTCAAAGCTTGCAATTCATACAAAAAATGTGATCGCCGACAGCCGGGTGTCCCTGATGCTGGACGAGCGCAAGGCGGGCGATCCGCTGGAAGGCGCGCGCGTCATGCTCATGGGCCGGGCGGCCGTGACCACGGACGACCACGACCGGCGCCGCTATCTCGCGCGCCAGCCGGAGGCTGCGATGTTCGCAGGCTTTGCCGACTTCGCCTTCTACCGGATCGAGATAACGGCGGCGCATCTGGTGGCGGGCTTCGGCCGGATCGTGGATCTCAAGCCGCAGGACATCCTGGTCGATCCCGCAGGCGCCGACGACCTTTTGGCGGCGGAAGACCGCGCCGCGGCGCACATGAACGAGGACCACGCCGACGCCTGTCGGCTCTATGCGACGAAGCTCTATGGGGCGCCCGATGGCGACTGGCGCTGCGCCGGCTTCGATCCGGAGGGTCTGGAATTGCAGAATGGACGCGTGGCCGTGCGGGTGCCGTTCCCCCAGCGGGTCAACGGCGCAGGCCCGCTGCGGGCCGTCCTCGTGCAGATGGCAGAGGCCGCCCGCAAAGCCGATTGAACCCGCGCTCACGGAGGCGCGACCAATCTGTGAACCGGAAGCGCCGCGCCGCATCTGCACAGCATCAAAGCGCGTGGTATTCTGCCAGGAACGCTGCTTGATCGAGGGGCATTGTCATGACGCGCATCAAGGCATTTATCTTTGCCGGCATCGCCGCTGCGTTTGTATCGGCAGGCGCCATTCCATCCTTTGCGCAATCGAGCAAGATTGAGGAAGCGCTGACTCCGAAGAATGCGAGCAAGACGCGCAGTCTGACGCGCTCGCTCAATGCGAATCCGAACACCGCTGCCGAACAGCAGGTTCTGCAAAAGGCGCGGACCCGCGCCATTTCGGTCGAGGCGGTTGCACCCGCCTCCAAGGAAGAGCGCGAAGAAATCGCCAAAGTGATCGTCGACAAGCCCAAAATCGATATCGCGATCTTCTTCGACTACAATTCCGACGTGATCGGACCGAAGGCGATTGCCGCGGTCAACGAACTCGGCGTCGCGTTACTGTCGCCCGCCCTCAAGGGTTCGACGATCCTGCTCAACGGCCACACCGATGCCGCGGGCAGCCCGCAATACAATCTCGACCTGTCGCACCGGCGCGCGCAATCGGTCCGCAAATACCTGATCCACACCTTCAAAATTCCCGAGCACCAGCTTCTGGTCGCAGGCTTCGGCTTCGAACGCCTGAAGGTGCCGGATCAGCCGCTGTCGGGCGAAAACCGCCGCGTCGAGGTCGTCAACGCCTCGAACTGACGTCGCACAGCCCCCGCTTGCGCGGGGCGGTCCAGGCCGCCCCTTTTTGCAGCTCTGTCGTGACAGCGGCCGCGCGCCTCCGATCCGGATATCCTTAACGCCGTTTTCCGCCGTTGCACCGCGACTTGTTGCGTTGCAGCGAATGTCGTTTGCACGCATGCGTCGTCAAAGGACTTGGCACAGCGCCAGCGCGGCTCTAAGACACCGCGCGGCCCGGCGCGGCCGGATTGACCTATCTCAAGGGCCACACCGACATTGGCGTGTGACTGAACGTTGGCCGCGGCAGGGCGGCCGGGGGCGTTTTTTCGGAGGACTTCCGTGCGGGAAACTGGCGTAAGAAACCAAGCTTACGGAGCGGACAAATTCGGACTGAAGGATCTTCAGGCCGTCCACTGGAACCTGACGGAAGCGCCGCTCTATGAGCACGCGATCGCAAACGGCGAAGGCAACATCGTCGCCGGCGGCGCGCTCTGCGCGGAAACCGGCCATCACACCGGCCGCTCGCCCAAGGACAAGCACACTGTAGAGGACGATCTCACCCGCGACAGCGTCTGGTGGGATGGTAACCGCAAGCTCTCCAAAGAGCATTTCGACAATCTCTACGCGGACTTCCTGGCGCATTGCAAAGGCAAGCAGCTGTTCGCACAGGACCTCTATGGCGGCGCCGACAAGACCTATCGCATCAAGGTCCGCGTCTTCACCGAACTCGCCTGGCACTCGCTGTTCATCCGCACCCTGCTGATCCGCCCCGAGCGCGCGGACCTTCCGAACTTTGTGCCGGATATGACCATCATCGACCTGCCGTCGTTCCGTCCGGACGCAAAGCGCCATGGCGGGCGCGAGGGCTCCGACACCATGGTCGCGATCGACTTCACCCGGAAGATCGTGCTGATCTGCGGCAGCTCTTATGCCGGCGAGATGAAGAAGTCGGTCTTCACCACGCTGAATTTCTACCTGCCGGCGCAGGGCGTGATGCCGATGCATTGCTCGGCCAATGTCGGCCCGAACGGCGATTCCGCCCTGTTCTTCGGCCTGTCCGGCACGGGCAAGACCACGCTGTCGGCTGATCCGAACCGGACCCTGATCGGCGATGACGAGACCGGCTGGGGCCCGGACGGCATCTTCAATTTCGAAGGCGGCTGCTACGCCAAGTGCGTCGATCTCACCTACGAGAAGGAGCCGCTGATCTGGGACGCGACCAACCGCTTCGGTGCCGTGCTCGAAAACGTGGTGTTCGATCCGGTCACGCGCGTGCCTGACTACACCGATATCTCAAAGACCGAGAATACGCGTTCGGCCTATCCGCTCGATTTCATCCCGAATGCGTCGCGCTCGGGTTGTGCCGGTCATCCGAAGAACATCATCTTCCTCACCGCCGACGCCTATGGCGTGATGCCGCCGATCGCCAAGCTCACCCCGGCGCAGGCGATGTATCATTTCCTGTCCGGCTACACGGCGAAGGTGGCCGGCACGGAAAAGGGTCTGGTCGGCGTGCAGCCGGAATTCTCGACCTGCTTTGGCGCGCCGTTCCTGCCGCGGCCGCCGGCCGAATACGGCAACCTGCTGCGCGACTATATCGCCCGGCACAATGTCGATTGCTGGCTGGTCAATTCCGGCTGGACCGGCGGCAAATACGGTGTCGGCCGCCGCATGCCGATCAAGGCGACCCGCGCGCTGGTGACCGCAGCGCTCGACGGCTCGCTCAAGAACGCCTCGTACCGTACCGATCCGTATTTCGGATTTGCGGTCCCGACCTCGGTGCCCGGCATCGAGCCGCACCTGCTCTATCCAATGAAGACCTGGCAGAACAAAAAGGAATTCGACGAGACGGCACGCGCGCTGGTGAAGATGTTCCAGGACAACTTCACCAAGTTCGAGAGCAAGGTCGACGCCGACGTGCGCGCGGCCGCGCCCGAGGTGCGGATCGCCGCCGAATAGCCGCTCGCTCCAATCCGAATCGACCGAAAGGGGCAGCGGGACCGCTGCCCCTTTTTTTGCGCCCAGCGCCTCCCACGCGCCCGCTTCCGCCCATGCCAACGGCGCGATATGGTTCCGTATCTCGGGACCACCCGAACCGGCGGACGAAAAGAAGCCGCACCACGTCACGTCCATCAGGGAGGATGCTTCATGAAATGGGTTCGTTCAGCCGCAGCAGGTGCGGCGCTCGCGCTTGCCGCAACCGCCGCAAATGCACAACAGATCGAGGCGGTGCGCTGGCCGGTGCCGATGGCATTCGGCTCCAATCTGGTTGCGCTTGGCGACGCCATGCCCTGGGTTGCGCAACAGCTGGACAAGATGTCCGGCGGACGCATCAAGCTTCAGATCTTCGAGCCCGGCAAGCTCGTCCCGGCGCTCGCCGTGTTCGACTCGGTGTCCGAAGGCAAGGTCGAGGCCGGATACACCTGGATGGGCTATGAGGTCGGCAAGGTGCCGGCCGCCGCCTTGTTCGGCGCGGTGCCGTTCGGGATGGAATCGCCCGAATTCATGGCCTGGATGTATTTCGGCGGCGGCAATGAATTGCTCCGCGAAGTCTTCAAGCCGCACAACGTCTATCCGATCTTCTGCGGCACGATCGGACCCGAAGGTGCCGGCTGGTTCCGCAAGGAGATCAATTCACCCGACGACATCAAGGGCCTGAAATTCCGCGCGGCCGGCTATGGCGGCGACATCTACAAGGAGGTCGGCGCGTCGGTGACGCTGCTGCCGGGCGGCGAACTGTTCCAGGCTCTGGAAAAGGGCGTGCTCGACGGCACCGAATTTTCGCTGCCGACCGTCGACGAGCAGCTCGGCTTCTTCAAGGTCGCGAAATACTACTACATGCCCGGATGGCATCAGCCGTCGACCAATCAATACCTCTATGTGAACCTCGCGGCCTGGAACAAGCTCAATCCGCAAACCCAGGCGATCATCGAGACCACCTGCACCGCAGCCGTCACCATGGCGCTGGCGAAATCGGAAGCCCTGCAGGGCAAGACACTCGAAAAGTTCGAGAAGGAAGGCGTCCAGCTTAAGCAGGTCAATGCCAATCTGCTCAAGACCTTCCAGGCCGCTGCAAAGAAGGTGATGGCGGAAAAGTCCGCAGCCAATCCGCTGTTCAAGAAGGTCTATGACAGCCAGCTCGCGTTTATGGCGCAGAACCAGAAATGGAAGGAATACGGATATCTTCCGCGCGACTTCAAATAGGTGAAGCGCTCGCATGAGCATCACGCATCCAGTACCGACGGACGGCCCCGCGGCGGGGCCGTCCGGCATCCCGCTCCCCCATACGCGAACCTCAAGATTTTTCGACGCCATCATCACCGGCATCGGTGAGGCGTCGGCCTGGATCTGGACGGCGCTGATGCTCCTGATCGTCTATCAGGTGGTTCAGCGCTACGCCTTCGGGCTTGGATCGATCAAGATGGAAGAGATGCAGTGGCATCTCTATGGCATCGGGTTCATGCTCGCGATCCCCTTCGCGGAAATTCGCGAGCGTCATGTCCGGATCGATGTGCTGGCGGAACATTGGCCGCGCCGGCGGCGCCTCTGGATCGAAGCGTTCGGTCTCGTGTGCTTCCTGTTGCCGTTCTCGCTCTTTGTGATGTGGAACGCGATCCCCTACGCAAAGCAGGCCTATGTCATGAACGAGATTTCCTCGGCGCCGGATGGTCTGCCCTATCGTTTTGTCATCAAGTCGTTCCTCGCAGCGACCTTTCTGCTGCTGACCCTGGCTGCGATATCGCGCCTGTCGCGCGTCGTGGCTGCCCTTCGGCTCAAGGATTGAACCGGGCAGGCGGGCGATCATGGAAGCCTACGAATTCATCGTCATCGCGTTTCTCGTCACGTTCGTCGTATCGATCTTTCTCGGCTATCCGATCGCCTGGACGCTCGGCGGCCTGTCCCTGCTGTTCACGGCGGGCGGCATTTTTCTGCACGACTATTTCGGGGTCGACACCTTCCTGCTGACGCGCTGGAACAACTTCGCGATCATCGTCGATCGCATCTTTGCCACCATGGCGAACTGGGTGCTCGTGGCCTTGCCCATGTTCGTCTACATGGGCTTGATGCTCGACCGCTCGGGCGTCGCCGAAAAGATGATGACAAATTTCGTCCGCGTCTTTCGCGGCATGCGCGGCGGCCTTGCCGTCACCGTCGTCCTGATCGGCATTTTGCTCGCGGCCTCGACCGGCATTGTCGGCGCCTCAGTCGTGCTGCTTGCCACGCTGTCGATCCCGATCATGATGCGGCAAAATTATTCCAAGGAGCTCGCCTCCGGCGTGGTCGCGGCAGCCGGGACCCTCGGCATTCTCGTGCCGCCCTCGATCATGCTGGTCATCATGGCCGACCAGCTCTCGATTTCGGTCGGCGACCTGTTCATGGGCGCGATCGTGCCGGGCGTGGCGCTCGGCTTTCTCTATCTCGTCTATGTCATCGGCGTCGGTCTGGTCCGGCCTGACATGGCGCCCGCGCCGCCCGAAACCGAGCCGCTGACCGGGCGCGAAATCTGGGGCGCGATCCTCGCCACGGTCCCGACCGCCGCTCTCATCATCGCGGTGCTCGGCACCATCTTCACCGGCTTCGCCACCCCGAGCGAAGCCTCCGGCGTCGGCGCGTTCGGCGCAACGCTGCTGGCAGCGTTCAACGGGCGGCTCAACCTCAAGGTGATCCGGCAGGTCGGCATCGAAACCGCGCTGACCACCGCTTTCATTTTCGGCATTTTCCTCGGCGCCACCGCCTTCGCACTCGTCATGCGCTCGCTCGGCGGCGACGAATTCATCGCGCATCTGCTCAAGGGCCTGCCGTTCGGGCCGACCGGCATCCTGATTTTCATTCTGTTCGTGGCGTTCGTCTGCGGATTTTTCCTCGACTGGCTGGAGATCGTGCTGATCATCCTGCCGCTGGTCGCGCCGGTGGTGAAGGATCTCGGCTTCAATCTGATCTGGTTCGTCGTGGTGTTTGCGGTATGCCTGCAGACGTCGTTCCTGACGCCCCCGGTCGGCTTCTCGCTATTCTATTTGAAGGGCGTGGTGCCGAAGGACATTACCACCGTGCATATCTATCGCGGCATCATTCCGTTCGTGATCCTGCAGCTGATTATGGTCGCCGTCGCCTTTATGTGGCCGGAACTGGTTCTCTGGCTGCCGCGCAAGGTGTATGGCTCGGTCGGGTGAACGGACTGAACTGAGGCGATGCAGGTTCTCGTTATCGGCGCGGGTGTCATCGGGCTTGCCGTCGCGCGCGCTGCAGCGCTCGCGGGCCATGATGTCATCGTCGCAGAGAAGGCCGGCGCGGTCGGCACCTGCATTTCGTCGCGCAATTCCGAAGTCATCCACGCCGGCATGTATTACCCGACCGGTTCGCTGCGTGCGAAGCTCTGCCCGCGCGGCAACCGCATGCTCTACGACTTCTGCGAGAGTCACGGCGTGCCGCACCGGCGCTGCGGCAAGCTGATCGTTGCGACAAACGAAGCCGAACGCAGCCGTCTGGAAGCGATCGCGGCTCAGGGCAGGATCAACGGCGTCGAAGGGCTCGACCTGATCGGCGGCAATGCGGCGCGCGATCTCGAACCGGAATTATCCTGCGTCGCGGCGCTCGTCTCTCCGGCCACCGGTATCATCGACGGCCATGCCTATATGCTGGCGTTGCAGGGCGACATCGAAGCGCATGGCGGTGCTATCGCATTCGAGACGCCGGTCGAACGGCTGACGCCCACGTTGCATGGCTGGCGCGTGTCGTTCGGCGGGCGAGAGCCCGGCCACCTCGAGGTGGACGCTGTGGTGAACTGCGCGGGGCTTGCCGCACAGACCGTGGCGCGCAGCATCGAGGGCTATCCCGACACGCGCATCCCGAAGCAGGTGCTGGCAAAGGGCAACTATTTCGCCTATGCGGGCCGGCCGGCCTTCACGCGGCTGATCTATCCGACGCCCGTCGATGGCGGACTCGGCGTGCATGTCACGCTCGATCTGGCCGGACGGATGCGGTTCGGGCCGGATGTGGAATGGATCGAGCGTGAGAATTACGACGTCGATCCTTCGCGCGCGGCCTCCTTTTATGCGCGGATCCGCAGCTACTGGCCGGGCTTGCCGGACGGCTCTCTCGTTCCCGACTATGCCGGCGTGCGACCCAAACTCACCGGACCGGGAGAGCCTGCCGCCGATTTCATGATCGAAGGGCCCGCCGACCACGGCATGGCGGGCCTCGTCAATCTGTTCGGGATCGAGTCGCCGGGCCTGACCTCGTCGCTGCCGCTGGCCGATGCCGCGGTCGCGCTGCTGAAATCGTGACTATCGCTGCGCCTGCCGGTCGGCGTTGCGACGCGCCGGCACCCGGTCGGTAATGGACGCGCGGCCGTCGGTCGACGCAGCCGGAATTTCGCCGGGTGAAGGCGCGACGCGCGTCTGGGTCAATTGCTCCCTCAGCTTCGCCGGCAATCCCGGAGTCGAATCGACCGGCGTGAACCCGCCGCCTGCATGACGGCCGTCACCCTGATACGCCATCAGGCCGGCCTGCGTCGCAACGATGTCGCCGGGCCGCAAGGTCGGATCTTCGGCCTCCTCGAACTGCACGAGGCCGCCCGGCCCTTTGCCGTTGCAGCTGCAATCCGGCACGATTTTCTCGCGATACGCAAAGGCATTCGGCAACGCGCTGTAGCGCTGGCCATTCGGTGCAACCGCGTTCGCGATGCTGCCGCCGCCCGAGAAAATCTGCGTCTGCGCCGCCGGACAGAACGCGCGGCACATCTCGGCGGCGTTCATCTGGCCGCGGCCGCTGACCGGGAAATAGCGGCCGTCGCACAACCGCACGCAATAGCCCGACGAGATCGCGCCGCCGTCGGCACTCTGGACCGGTCCGTTGGGATCGGCGACAGGCGCACGCGGCGTGAGGGCGCGGCGAAACCCGCCGAAAATCGATTCGAACAAATTCTGTGCGGATGCAGCGGCAGACAATTCGGCCGTAAAAAGCGCGGCCAATGCCGCGATGACGGCAAGCCGCCGGTAACGCACTGCCACGCCAGCCCGAGCCACAACAGGCTCCTTTCATCCGTGAGTGCCGATCGTTGCAACGCACGACAACCGCTTTGGTTGCAGCGCATCGCAGCGAACAGCGCCCTACACCACGGGTCACCGCGCCGGATTATGAAGCGTGATGGTAAACGACCCGATAACCATGACCGGGCGATGGGCAAAGGACACGATGTCCCCGTGGGGACATGGCCACTGGAGCGTGACCGGCTACCGGTTCAGAAACTCCGCCGCCGTGTAGATCGAACGGAAAGCGAGCCCGGCTTCGCGGAACGTTTCTGCTGCGCCCTCCTCGCGATCGACCATGGTCAGCACCATGACGATCTCGGCGCCGGACTCGCGAACCGCGTCCACCGCCTTGATCGCCGAGCCGCCGGTCGTCGTGACATCTTCGACGATGACCACGCGCTTGCCCTTCAGAGATTCGCCCGGCGCAAGCCCTTCCACGGCTAGCCGCGCACCATGCTCTTTGGGCTTCTTGCGCACGAAGAAAGCCTGGATCGGATGACCGCGCATGAAGGAGAGTTGCGCAATGGCGCCCGCGAGCGGCACCGCACCCATTTCCAGTCCGCCGACATAGTCGATGTTTTCGCCAGCGAGTGCATCAAGGGTCAGCTCGGCAAGCAGGGCTGCGCCTTCGGCATCAAGCATCGTCGGTTTCAGGTTGAAGTAAAAATCGCTCTTGCGTCCCGAGGCGAGCGTGACTTCTCCGCGCCCGAAGGAGCGCTTGCGGATGATCTCGTGCAGACGCCGGCGCACGTCGGCGACATGCGCGCGCGGCTGCGGGGCGGACATCTGACTGCCGATCTTGGTCATGGCGCTTCCCTAGCATCTGCGCGCCCGTCCTGCCATTTGGCGTGGGCCGGGCCTCGCATTTTCCCCAATGATCTTGTGCTCTCTAATGCGCCTCGTCCCAGTTGTCGGCGGCGCGGGCCTCGACTGAGAGCGGCACATGAAGCTGCACCGCAGGCATCGGCGCATCTTCCATGACGCGCTTGACCACCGGCAAAGTCCGCTCGACCTCGGCATCGGGGACCTCGAAAACCAGTTCGTCATGCACCTGCAGCAGCATCTGCGCCGACAGTCCGGCGTCGCGGAGCGCATCGTCCATCCGTATCATGGCACGGCGGATGATATCGGCCGCCGATCCCTGCAGCCGCGCGTTGATCGCGGCGCGCTCGTTGAACGCGCGCAGCGACGGGTTCGCCGCCTTGATGTCCGGATAATGGCATTTGCGCCCGAACAGCGTCTCGACATAGCCGTGCTCACGGCAGAAATCGCGGGTCTCGTCCATGTAGGCGCGGATGCCGGGGAACCGCTCGAAATACTTCTTGATGTAGGCGCCGGCCTCCTCGCGCGGAATGCCGAGCTGGTTGGCCAGGCCGAACGCCGAGATGCCGTAGATGATGCCGAAATTGATCGCCTTGGCGCGCCGCCGCACCTCGGCCGGCATGTCCTTCACCGGCACGCCGAACATTTCCGACGCCGTCATCGCGTGAATATCGGTGCCGTCGCGGAATGCCTGACGCAGCGCCGGTACATTTGCGACTTCCGCGAGCAGCCGCAATTCGATCTGCGAATAGTCGGCCGACACGAGCTTGTAGCCGGGCTTCGAGATGAACGCCTTGCGAATTTTCCGCCCGGCCTCGGTGCGGATCGGAATGTTCTGCAAGTTCGGTTCGGACGACGACAGGCGCCCGGTCGTCGTCGCCGCGAGCGCGTAGTTCGTATGCACGCGCTGGGTCTTCGGATCGACATAATTCGGCAGCGCATCGGTATAGGTCGATCGCAGTTTGGAGACCTGCCGCCAATCGAGAATCTTCTGCGGCAATTCGTGGCCCTGTTCGGCGAGTTCTTCCAGCACCTGAGCGGACGTGGACCATGCGCCGGTCTTGGTTTTCGTGCCGCCCGGCAGCCCCATCGACCCGAACAGCACGTCGCCGATCTGCTTCGGCGAGCCAAGATTGAACGGCTGGCCCGCCACCTTCTGCGCTTCCTCTTCAAGGCGCGCGCTTTCGGTTGCGAATTCGCCCGAGAGCCGCGCCAGCGTCTGCCGGTCGATCGAGATACCGCGCGCCTCCATGCGGCCGAGCACCGCGATCAGCGGACGCTCCAGCGTCTGGTACACATTCATCATGCGCTCGGCCGCGAGCCGCGGCTTCAGCACATACCAGAGCCGGAGCGTCGCATCGGCATCTTCCGCGGCATATTCAGCGGCACGCTCGATCGGCACGCAATCGAAGCTGACGCGGGTCTTGCCGGGTTTCGTGATCTCGTTGAAGTCGATCACGGCGTGATCGAAATAACGTTTCGCCAGTGTCGCCACATCGTGCGAGACGCGGCCGGAATCGACCACGTAGGACATCAGCATGGCGTCGTCATAGGGCGACAGCTCGATGCCGCGCTGCGCGAAAATCTGCCAGTCGAATTTCAGATTGTGCCCGATCTTGAGAACGCCCTTGTCCTCGAACAGGGGGCGCATCGCGTCGATGGCGTCCTTCTCGGAAATCTGGTGCGGCGCGAGACCTGCGTCGAACAGCCCCTCACCCTCGCCGGTGTTGCGATGCGCGACCGGCACATAGCACGCCTCGTTCGGCGCGACTGCAAGCGAAAAGCCACAGAGCGTCGCCTGCATCGGATCGAGCGAATTGGTCTGGGTATCGATTGCGACCTGCCCGGCATCGATGGCGCGCACGATCCAGGCTTTCAGCCGCGCGAGATCGCGGACGATTTCGTATTTCGAGCGGTCGAACGGCAGCGCCTTCAGCTTTGCGAGACGGGCTTCGGCGAGCGAAACCGGCGTGTAAACTTGTTGCTCGGCTGCACCGCCTCCGCCCTTGCTTCTGTTCATCCCTCCCCCAGCAAGGGGGAGGGTCGTCCGCGCAGCGGACGGAGTGGCGGTCTGTTGAGACGCCCCGTCCTCCGGGCGGACCGGAGGCAGCGGCGGCGCGCCGGCACTCAGCCGCGAATCCGGCTCGATCTGGCTGGCATCGATATCGGCCGCCTCCGCCACGCGCCGCGTCAGCGTGGTGAACTCCATCGCCTTCAGGAACGCGATCAGTTTCTTGTAGTCGGGCTCGTGCACCGCGAGGTCTTCGACCGGAACGGCGAGCGCGACATTACGGTCGAGCGTCACCAGCCGCTTGGAGATGCGCGCGGCTTCCGCATTGTCGATCAGGGTCTGGCGCCGCTTGTCCTGCTTGATCTCGCTTGCGCGCGCGAGCAGCGTTTCCAGATCGCCATATTCGCCGATCAGCTGCGCCGCGGTCTTCACGCCGATCCCCGGAACGCCCGGCACGTTGTCGGTGGAATCGCCGATCAGCGCCTGCACTTCGATGACCTTGTCCGGCGGCACGCCGAATTTCTCGATCACCTCGGCGACGCCGATCTTCTTGTCCTTCATGGTGTCGTACAGGATCACGCAGTCGTTCACGAGCTGCATCAGATCCTTGTCGGACGACACGATGGTGGTGCTCGCGCCCGCCTCGCAGGCGAGCCGCGCATAGGTCGCGATCAGGTCGTCGGCCTCGTAGCCGGCCTGTTCGAGACAGGGAATGTCGAAGGCGTGCACGGCTTCCCGGATCAGCGGGAATTGCGGGATGAGGTCCGCCGGCGCCTCGGGCCGGTGCGCCTTGTAGTCGGGATAGAAATCGGTGCGGAAGGTCTTTTCCGACTTGTCGAACACCACTGCCAGATGTGTCGGCCGCTCCTCCGGCTTCATCTCGCGCAAGAGCTTCCACAGCATGTTGCAGAAGCCGAGCACCGCGTTGATCTGCAGCCCGTCCGACTTGCGGTTGAGTGGAGGCAGTGCGTGATAGGCGCGGAAGATGTAGCCGGAGCCGTCGACCAGGAAGACATGGTCGCCTTTCTTCAGTGCGGCGGCGGTCGCGGGTTGCGGCGCCTTTGCGGCAGACGGGGCGGCCGCCTTGGCGGCGGATTTGGCGGATTTCGGTGCGGGCATTCCGGCAATGTGGGCCGTCCGGCCCGCAATGGCAACGGAGGCAGTGGATATCTTGCGCGACATGCGCCATGGCGAACACGACACGATAGCGCACCATGCAAAGCTTCGATTCCCCCCTGCCCATTGACGACGCGCTGCCGGCGCTGACCCAGGCGCTGCGCGCGCGCGAGGCGGCCGTGCTGGTCGCCCCGCCGGGCGCCGGCAAGACCACGCGGGTGCCCTTGATGCTGATGGACGAACCCTGGGCCGCGGGGAAGAAAATCATCGTGCTGGAACCGCGCCGCCTCGCCGCGCGCGCGGCGGCCGAACGCATGGCAAAGACGCTCGGCGAACAGGTCGGCAACACCGTGGGCCTGCGGGTGCGCTTCGGCTCGAAAATCTCCAAGCGGACGCGGATCGAGGTCGTCACCGAGGGCATCTTCACCCGCATGATCCTCGACGATCCGGAACTCACCGGCATCGCCGCAGTGCTGTTCGACGAGTTCCACGAACGCTCGCTCGACGCCGATCTCGGACTGGCCTTTGCGCGCGACGCCCAGCAGGGCCTGCGCGAGGATTTGAAGCTGCTGGTGATGTCGGCCACGATCGACGGCGCCCGCGTGGCAGGGAGGCTCGGCGATGCGCCGCAGATCGAAAGCCTCGGCCGCGCTTTCCCTGTCGAGACGCGCTACCTGCCGCGTGATGCACGCGCGCATATCGAGCTACAGGTCGCGGATGCGGTGATGCGTGCGCTGCGAACCGATCCCGGTTCGGTTCTCGTGTTTCTGCCCGGACAGGCGGAAATCCGCCGCACCGAGACGCTGCTGAGGGAGCGCGTCACCGATCCTGCGGTCGATATCGTCGCACTCTATGGCGCGCTCGATGCGCAGGTCCAGGACCGCGCCATCGCGCCCGCACCGCCCGGCCGGCGCAAGGTGGTGCTCGCGACCTCCATCGCCGAGACCTCGCTCACCATCGAAGGCGTGCGCATCGTGATCGATTCCGGCCTCGCCCGGGTACCGCGCTTCGAGCCGGGCACCGGCCTGACGCGGCTTGAGACGGTTCGCGTTTCGCGCGCCGCCGCCGATCAGCGCCGCGGCCGCGCCGGCCGCACCGAACCCGGTGTCTGCTACCGGCTGTGGAGCGAGCCGGAGACCGCCTCGCTCGAGGCCTATGCGCGGCCGGAAATTCTCTCCGCCGATCTCTCCTCCTTCGCGCTCGATCTCGCGCAATGGGGCGTCACCGATCCTGCAACACTGACCTTCCTCGATCCACCGCCGCAGGCCGCCTACACCGAAGCGCGCAAGCTCCTCATCGAACTTCACGCGCTCGACAACGACGGCCGTATCACCGAGGAAGGCAAAGCGTTGCGCGCATTGCCGCTGCCGCCACGCCTCGCGCGCATGGTGGTCGATGCCGCGCGCGAGGGTGCTGGCGAGACGGCCGCGCAAATCGCGGTGCTCGTCACCGAGCGCGGGCTCGGCGGCAACGATGTGGACCTGACGCACCGGCTCGACCAGTTCCGGCGCGACCGCTCACGGCGCGCGGATGAAGCACGGGCCATGGCGAAGCGATGGGCGTCGCAGGCGGGAGGTGAAGACGAGAGAGGCGCGTCCCGGAATGACGACATCAGCGCCGGCGCGCTTCTCGCCCTCGCCTATCCGGATCGCATCGCGAAGAACCGCGGCGGCGGACAGGGGTCGTTCCTGCTCGCGAACGGACGCGGCGCCATGCTTGATCCGGCGCTCGCACTCGCGCGCGAGCCGTTCATCGTGGTGGCGGACCTCTCCGGCAGCGCGCAGCAGGCGCGCATCCTGCTGGCTGCGCCGATTTCGCTCGCAGACATCGAATCGCGTTTCGCCGATCGCATCGCGCAGCGCGACGAGGTGACGGTCGATCCGGCCACGCTCAGCCTGCGCGGGCGCAAGGCGAAAAAGCTCGGCGCGATTGCGCTGTCCGAACAGATCGCGCCGGTCACGCCATCGCCGGAGAATGCGCGCCTGCTCGCCGATGCCATTGCCAAGGCCGGGCTCGACCGCCTGCCCTTCAGCAAGCACCTCACGCAATGGCGCGACCGCGTCATGTTCCTGCGCAAATCCGAGGGCGACGAATGGCCGGACCTGTCGGACGCGGCACTCACCGCAAGCGCGCAGGACTGGCTTGCGCCGCTCCTCTCAGACAAGATTGCACTGAAGGACATCGGCGCCGATGAACTCTCCAACGCCATCATGGAATTGCTGCCGTGGACTATGCGCCGCCGCCTCGATGCCGAAGCGCCGACCCATTTCGAGGCGCCGACCGGCACCCATGTGCCGATCGACTACGAGGCCGAAGCCGGACCGACCATTGCCATCCGCGTGCAGGAATTATTCGGCCTGAGCCGTCATCCCACGATTGCCGGCGGCCGTGTGCCGCTCGTGATCGAACTGCTTTCGCCCGCACACCGGCCGGTGCAGGTGACGAAGGACCTGCCCGGCTTCTGGGCCGGCAGTTATGCCGCGGTGAAGGCAGAGATGCGCGGGCGCTATCCGAAACATCCCTGGCCTGACGATCCCGCGAACGCCGTGCCGACGCGGCGGACCAAGCGCGCGGGCACCTGAGGAAGACAATCCACTAAAATCCGAACAATCCGGTTGAGTGTTGCGTGACCATGCCGCGCGCAAAGCGGCGCGCCGCCACCCGCCATTAGCATTGAATTGGCAGTCCGCATGCTTTGCTGCGCGCCCAGACAGGGCAGCGAACCAAAGCATGCGCTCGATCATCGTCTTTGCCGGGTTGACCGTGGCAGCAGCCGGGCTGATCGGCAGCTGGCTCGATCGCGGCACCTCGGCGCCGCCAAAGCAGCCCGAGTCCAAGGCCGCTGTCGCAGCACCCGCGCCCTCGAATAGCGGGCGCATTGTCAGCATCGGCCGCGACCACCGCGGTCACTTCCAGGCCAACGGCCGCATCGACGGCCGTTCGGTGTCGTTCATGGTCGATACCGGCGCCTCGGTGATTGCGCTGACCGAACGCGAGGCCGGCCGGCTCGGCATCCGCCCGGTGCGCAACGACTATACCGCGCAAGTCCGCACCGCGAACGGCGTGGTGAGGGCGGCGCCGGTCACGCTGAACAGCGTCGATATCGGCGGACTCGTGGTGCGCGACGTGCAGGCGCTGGTGGTGCCGGGCGATGCCCTGAGCGAAAACCTGCTCGGGCTGTCCTATCTGACGCGGCTGAAGCGCTTCGAATATGCCAACAACAAGCTGGTGCTTGAAAACTGACGCCGCCTGTAGGCGCCGCACCCCGGAAAAACCACAATAAGCAACCATTTCCCCACGCGTCGCGTTTAGGCTATTGCTCCGGCACTCTGACGGCTCTCCCGAGGACACGCATGTTTCCGAAGCCTGCGGCGCAGCTTGCGCCCAACACCTATGCCTATGAATCCCAGCCGATGGTGAAGCCCACGGGCTTCCGCGAGTACGACGCGCGCTGGCTGCTCGGCAAGGAAATCAACCTGATGGGCATGCAGTGGCTCGGCATGGGAATCGGCACGCTGGTTCACGAGATGGGCGTGCGGCCGGATATCGTCACCGGCCACGATTTCCGCGGCTATTCCGCCTCGGTGAAGATGGCGCTGACCGCCGGCATGATGGCGGCCGGCATGCGGGTGCGCGACATCGGCCTTGCACTGTCGCCGATGGCCTATTTCGCCCAGTTCGATCTCGACGTGCCGTGTGTTGCGATGGTCACCGCCTCGCACAACGACAATGGCTGGACCGGCGTGAAGATGGGCGCGAACCGTCCCCTCACCTTCGGTCCTGACGAGATGACGCGGCTGAAGGAGATCGTGCTGAACGCGGCCTTCAAGACCCGCGAGGGCGGCTCCTATCAGTTCATCGACGATTTCCCAGCCCGCTACATCGCCGATTTGACCAACCGGCCGAAGCTGAAGCGCAAGCTGCGCGTGGTCTGCGCCTGCGGCAACGGCACGGCGGGCGCGTTTGCCCCGAAGGTGCTGGAAGCGATCGGCTGCGAGGTGATCCCGCTCGATTGCGAACTCGATCACACCTTCCCGAAATACAATCCGAACCCTGAAGACATGGAGATGCTGCACGCGATGCGCGATGCGGTGCTTCACCACAAGGCCGATGTCGCGTTCGGCTTTGACGGCGACGGCGACCGCTGCGGTGTGGTGGACGACGAAGGCGAGGAGATTTTCGCCGACAAGATCGGCGTGATGCTGGCGCGCGACATATCCGCGCTGCATCCGGGCGCGACCTTCGTGGTCGATGTGAAATCGACCGGGCTCTTTGCCACCGATCCGGTGCTGATCAAGAACAAGGCGAAGGCCGATTACTGGAAGACCGGCCATTCCTACATGAAGCGCCGCGTCAACGAGACCGGCGCGCTGGTCGGCTTCGAGAAGTCGGGCCATTTCTTCTTCAACAAGCCGTTCGGCCGCGGCTATGACGACGGGCTCGTCTCCGCGATCGCGATCTGCGACATGCTCGACCGCAATCCTGGCAAGAGCATGAGCGATCTGAAGAACGCGCTGCCGAAGACCTGGTCGTCGCCGACCATGTCGCCGCATTGCGACGACGAGAAGAAATACGGCATCGTCGATGCGGTGGTGAAGCATTTCGAGAAGGCGAAGGCGGAGGGCGGCAAGGTCGCAGGTCAGCCGATCCGCGATCTCGTCACCGTCAACGGCGTGCGCGTCACCGTCGAGGACGGCACCTGGGGTCTGGTCCGCGCCTCATCGAACAAGCCGGAACTGGTGGTGGTGGTGGAAAGCCCGGCTTCCGAAGCGCGCATGCGCGAGATGTTCAAGGCGGTGGACGGCGTGCTGCGCACGCATCCGGAAGTGGGTGAGTATAATCAGACGATTTAGCTCGTCTGTCATCGCCAGCGAAGGCGGGCGAGCCAACTTTCACCTGACGTCTAGTTTGGCACGATGTGACTGGATGCCCCGCCTTCGCGGGGCAAGACAGTTATGATTACTTCGCCTGCTCGCTGAATGTCGCGACACGGGGTGCGCCGAGCCGAACGGCCGTCCAGGAGCGCCGGTCTTACGCTGCTGACGCTGACGCTTTTGTTGCGCCTGCCGCGAGCCTTGCGGCGTAATCTTTTTGTGTCCTGAGATCGTAATCACCTGACAGTTGGCCACCGAAGAACCGGGCGCGGACCGCAAGAGTCCGGGCGCCCGGTTCCGGTGGCCGAGCCGCTTTCGAGCGGGTTTGATGGCGTTGCTGAGACAAC
>JBMOOQ010000039.1:0-51424 GCA_049324435.1 Pseudomonadota bacterium | reverse complement strand
GCTCCGCATTCAGTCCCCGGGGCCGCGTTTGCGTACCTGCGACCCAACCGGGTGCAGGCCGTATCAGCGAGCTCCTCGCGCACGGGTCGTAGTGCCCGTAGAGCGGGGTCCCGGGGCCTCCCGGGAGTACGGCTGACGAAGCCGCACCCGCAGGCGCCGCACCCCGCTCCATCAATCGGCGTCACCGGTTGACGCCCCTCATGAGCGAGGCAAACGAGGTATATGCTTAAATTCCTATACTGTCAAGCCCTGAAGCCGCCCAAAGGCACACGCTCTAGAGTCTAAACCTTGAAGCGCGGATCGAGGAAGTCGCGCAGCGAGTCTCCGAACAGGTTGAAGGCGAACACCGCAAGCGAGATTGCAGCGCCGGGGAACAGGATCATCCACGGCGCCTCGCGGTAGAAGTCGGCCGCGTTGCCCGACAGCATCAGCCCCCAGGCTGCGGTCGGCTCGGCGACGCCAAGACCGAGAAATGACAGCGAGGCTTCCGCCAGAATCGCCTGGGCGATGAAGGCGGTCAGCATAATGAGATACGGCGCGACCACATTCGGCGCCATGTGGCGGAAGATGATGCGGGAATTGGAATAGCCCGCGGCCCGCGCGGCATCGACATAGGGCATGACGCGCACGCCGAGCGCGGCCGCGCGGACCACGCGGGCCACACGCGGAATGATCGGGATCGCGATCGCGATGATCAGGTTCACGTCAACGCCGCCGATCACGAGCTTGCGCAAAGCGGCGACGACCACCAGGGCCAGCACGATCAGCGGAAAGGCGAGCAGGATGTCCATCACCCGCTGGATCCAGTTGTCGATGCGGCCGCCGAAATAGGCGGAGGCAATGCCGAGAATGGCACCGATTGACGAACCCAGAAACGACGAGGTGAAGCCGATCACCAGTGCCGTGCGCGACCCGTAGATCAGGCGTGAGCAGATGTCGCGGCCATAGGCGTCGGTGCCGCACCAATGCTCCCATGACGGCGCGGCGAGGATCGAGGCGAAGTCGATTTCCAGCGGATCGTAGGGAGCAACAAGCGGGGAAAAAATGCCGGCGAACATCATCGCAACGATGATGACGAAGCTGATCGCGCCGAGCGGCTGCTGCCTGCAGAACTCGATGGCCGGACTAGGTCCGCGGCGCAGAACTTCACGGGGGGCTTCGGCTGCGATGGTCATGAGTCGTAACGGATGCGAGGATCGAACACTGCGTAGAGCAGGTCGATGATCAGGTTCACAAACACATAGAAGACGGCGATCAGCATCACCAGGCCCTGGATCAGCATGAAGTCGTTCCGCGCAACGCTCTGCACGAACAACTGACCGATGCCGTTGAGGTTGAATACCTGCTCCGTCACGACAAGTCCGCCGATCAGGAAGGTAAATTCAAGCCCGATCACCGTGATCGCGGGCAGCAGCGCATTGCGCAGAGCGTGCCGCGAGATCACGAGCCGCTCGTAGACGCCCTTGGCGCGGGCGGTGCGGATATAGTCCTCATTGAGGACTTCAAGCAGCGACGACCGGATCATGCGCGCAACCACCGCGCAATAGCGGTAGCCGACCGCCATCGCGGGCCAGATCAGCTGCGTGAAATTGGCCCAGGGGTCGACATAAAATGGCGTGAAGGTGATCGGCGGCAGCCAGTTGAAGAAGGCGAGCAGGCTCAGCATGATCAGCATGCCGAACCAGAAGGACGGGATCGACAATCCGCCGATCGTCAGGATGCGCACGAGATAGTCGATCCAGGTGTCGCGGAACAATGCCGCCAGCGTGCCCATGGGTATGGCGAGCAACACTGCGATGATCGTCGCCATCAGCGCGACCTGAAGCGACAATTCCAGCCGGAGCGATATCTCCTCCATCACCGGCCGCTCGGTCCACATCGAAATGCCAAAGTCGCCCTTGGCCATGTTGACCATCCACTCGCCGAACTGGGTGAGCAGTGGCCGGTCGAGACCGAGGCGCTTGCGCTCGGCCTCGACCACTTCCTGGGTGACGTTGCCGCCGTCGCCACGCAGCTTCACTTCGACAATGTCGCCGGGGACGACGCGCAGCATGAAGAACACGAGCACCGCCACGCCGAGAAGCGTCGGGATCATCATGAGCACGCGGTTTACGGTGTATCGAAGCATCGGTGGATATCCGTGTCGGTGCAGCTGACCCTCTCCCTAAAAGGAGAGGGTAGCCGAGCCTGGCGCAACGCTCAGGTGTTCAGCCAGACGCCTTCCAGCTGCTGACCGAGATTGTGGCTGGGCGACATCTGCCATCCCATCAGGGTCTTGTGTGTCAGCACAATCCGGTGCCACCAGAACAGCGGCTGCTGATAGGCTTGCTCGAACAGCCGCTTTTCCAGCGCGCGGATATGCGCCTTGCGCTTCTCGACGTCGCGCTCGCGCAATTGCAGCTCGAAGAGCCGGTCGATCTCCTCGTCATTGGCCCGCGAGAGGTTGAGCGGGTTGTTTTTGTGCGAGAGATATTTGGTCAGCGCGAGCGTGGGGTCGTCGTTGAACAGATTCGAGAAGTCGATCGCCACCTCGTAATTGCCGCTGTTCATGGCGGCGATGTAGGGCGCGGTGTCGGACTGCTTGTGCTCGACGGTGACGCCGATCTGCCGCCACTGATCGACCAGGAAGATGCCGGCAGGCGTATAGGGCATTGCCAGATTGCGGTTCCACAGCACGAATTTCAGATTCTCGTGGCCCGCCTCTTTCAGCAGCTTGCGCGCTTCCTCGCGGGATTTCTTGATGTCCTTTGCGAAGCCTGGAAGCTTAACCAGCTCGGCCTCAGGCGTCGCCAGAGGGGAGCCGGGCCGGACCACACCGCCGACCGAGCGCAACGTCGATATCCGCGACAATCCCTGGCTGCCGCCCCAGCGGTCGATTGCCATCAGCAGCGCGCGTCGCACCCGCACATCGTCGAAAGGCGGCTTCTCGACGTTGAACAGCACCAGCAGGTTGAGCGTCCAGCTCGATTCCTCGACCCGAAGCTTGTCGCCCATTGCCGCCACCAGCCGGTCGCGCTCGGCCGGCGAGACCCCGCGGAATTCGCCGAGCACCTGTCCGCCCTGCAGCGCGTTCAGCATGGCCGCAGCCTGAAGGGTAAAGATGCCGCGGAACGTATCGAGATAGGGCAGGCCGGGCTTGAAGTAGTTTTCGTTGCGCTTGCCGGCAACGTGACTGCCCTTGACGTGCTCGACGAAGACGAAGGGGCCCGTACCGTTGATCTTGGTGCGCGGCAGCGCCGGATTTTCAGCGAGGTCCTTGGCGGAATAGATGACGTTCCACGGGCTCGCGAAATGATCGAGCATCGAGGAGTTCGGCGCCTTCATCTTGAAGACGACGGTGCTGGCATCGGGAGTTTCGATGGCGGCAATGTCCGCAAAAGTCGCCTTCCGGTTCGATACCACGCCCTGCGGCGGGTTGCGCAGCCGGTCATAGGTCGCTTTCACGTCGGCAGAGGTGAGCGACGTGCCGTCGTGGAACTTGACGTTCGGCTTGAGCTTGAAGGTGTAGGTCAGCTGATCGGGCGCCACCGTCCAGGATGCGGCGAGATCGCCCTCGACTTCGGGGAATTTCGCAAGGTTATAGCGCAGCAGCGTCGAATAGAATGGCGCGACGAGATGCAGCGTCGCATAGGTGTCGCTGGCATGCGGATCGTAATGCGGGGCTTCGGCGCTGATCGCAAAATTCAGATGTCCGCCGCGTTTGGCCTTGCCGGCCTGGGCATAGGCGCGGGTGAAGTCGAAATTCATCCCGCCAAGTCCGCCGCCAAGTCCGAGCGCGAGCGCTCCGGCGGATCCCTTCAGGGCAGTACGGCGTGATATTTTCATTTGCTATCCTCCCGGTGGCAGTCTTTTGTTTTCAAGCTTTGGTCGTCGTCAAACCTTGATGCAAGCTGCGAAGTGACCCGGCCGCTTTTCCTCCAGGGGCGGCACGACCCGGCGGCATTCCTCGCTCGCCATCGGGCAGCGAGTATTGAACACGCATCCCTGCGGCGGTGACAGGTGCGACGGCAATTCGCCCTTGATCAAGCGCGGCTCGCGGCCCTTTTCGATTGTGGGGTCGGGGACCGGCGCCGCGTCGAGCAGTACCTTGGTATAGGGATGCAGCGGCTCGCTATAGATCGTGTCGCGATCGGCGACTTCCATGACACGGCCGAAATACATGACGACGACGCGCATGGAGATGTGGCGTACCACCGCGAGGTCGTGCGCGATGAACAGATAGGCGAGGCCGAGCCGGCGCTGCAGGTCTTCGAGCAGGTTGATGATCTGGCCCTGAATCGACACGTCGAGCGCCGAGACCGCTTCGTCGCAGACGATGAAGGACGGCTCCATCGCCAGCGCGCGTGCGATGCCGACGCGCTGGCGCTGGCCGCCCGACAATTGATGCGGATAGCGCGTCGCCATTTCAGGCCGCAGGCCGACCTGTTCGAGCAGTTGGGCGACACGCGCCTGCTCCTCTTTGCGGCCCGGCACGAGCTTGTAGACATGCAGCGGCTCGCCGATGATCTGGCCCACCGTCATGCGCGGATTGAGCGAGGAATAAGGGTCCTGGAAGATCACCTGGATCTTGCGCCGGATCGCCTTCATGTCGCTGGCGCCGGCCGCCGACAGATCGCGCCCTTCGAAGCGGATATCGCCGGCGGTCTTGTCCTCCAGCCGCAGGATCAGCCGGCCGACCGTGGTCTTGCCGCAGCCGGATTCGCCGACGAGGCCGAGCGTTTCGCCAGGGTAGATGTCGAAAGAAACATCCTGGACCGCACGAACCGTGCCGCTCGCGCCGCGCAGGCCGCCGCGCACCTCGAAATGCTTGGTCAGATTGCGGACCGAAAGGATCGGGTCGCCGCTCTTCAATTGAAGCTGCTGTGCGCCTGCACCTGCCGCGGCCCAGCTCAGCTTGCCGTCCGCGATCTCGGCGATGCGGTGGCAGCGCGACCAGCCGCCGGTATCGGTGCGCGTCAGCTCCGGTTCGGTCTCGCAGATTGCAAGCTTGTATGGGCAGCGCGGCGCGAACCGGCAGCCGGGAGGAGGGGCTGCGGCATTCGGCGGCAGGCCTTCGATGGTTTCGAGTTTGTCGCCGCGCGGCCGGTCGAGCCGCGGCACCGAGCGCAGGAGGCCCATCGAATAGGGATGGCGCGGACGGTGGAACACATCGTCGGCATCGCCTTCTTCCACCAGCCGCGAGGCATACATCACGATCACGCGGTCGGCATAGCGTGCGACCACGCCGAGGTTATGCGTGATGACGATCAGCGCGATGTTCAGCTTGCGCGACAGATCCTTCATCAGTTCGAGGATCTGCGCCTGGATGGTGACGTCGAGCGCTGTTGTCGGCTCGTCGGCGATAATCAGCTTCGGATTGCAGGCGAGCCCGATCGCGATCATGACGCGCTGGCGCATGCCGCCGGAGAATTGATGCGGATATTGTTCGAGCCGCCGCGCCGGGTCCGGGATGCCGACGAGCCCGAGCAACTCGATGGCGCGGGCGCGGGCCTGTTCCTCGGTCATGCCGAGATGGATGCGCAGCGGCTCGGTGATCTGCAATCCGATGGTCAGGATCGGATTGAGCGAGGTCATCGGCTCCTGGAAGATCATCGAGATGTCGCGGCCGCGGATCTCGCGCATCTCCTCGTCCGAGAGGTCGAGCAGGTTGCGGCCGTTGAAGATCACTCGGCCCTTCGGGATGCGCCCGGTCAGCTTCGGCAGGAGCCGCATGATCGACAGCGCCGAGACCGACTTTCCGGACCCGGATTCGCCGACGATCGCGACCACCTCGCCGGGGTCGACGTGATACGACAGCCCCTCCACCGCACGGACGACGCCGCGCGACGTCAGGAACTGGACATGGAGGTCATCGACCTCAAGCAGGGACGTGGCCGCCCGAATGCCAGCCTGGTCCCGCGTTTCCACCCGCTGTTCGATGGTACCCACCGATTATTCTTTATTATCCTAATGTCAGCCTATAGCTGATCGGACTGAAATCAACCTCGAAAAGCACCCGTGACGGGGCGCAAATCTGCTAGAAATGAAGTCGGGCTGCGGAATGTCGCCGCAGAACCACAGAATGTCCGGACCCTCGCAATGAATGGCGCTTTTTTCGGCGATTTGCTGCAGACGATTTCAGATCGCGGCCGGAAACTTTTGTCGCGGCGCACAAATGCGGTGACCCGATCCGCCGATTTTGTGGTGCTGTGCGAGGACCTGCTCTCCGGCCGGGGAGAGGCTTCCGGGGTCGCGCTCGCGCGCGAAATTCTCAATCGCTATGCGGAGCTGACGACGGGTCCACGAATCGCATTTTTCGAAGCGCTGGCGCACCAATTCGGCCCCGACCGTGCGCGGATGGAAAAGGCCATAGCGGCCTGGCAGGCCAATCCGACCGACGTCACCGCAGCGGAGGTCCACCTTGCGGCCGAGCCACGGCGGCAGGAGTTGTTCCGCCGGCTGAATCTCGCGCCTGGCGGTACCGCGGCGCTGGTGCGGATGCGCGAGCAGCTGCTGGACGCGATGGCGCACCGGCCCGATCTTGCGGTGGTCGATGCGGACTTTGTCCACCTGTTCTCGTCCTGGTTCAACCGCGGCTTTCTGGTGCTGCGCGAAATCGACTGGTCGACGCCTGCCAGTATTCTGGAAAAGATTATCAAGCATGAGGCGGTGCACAAGATCAGGAGCTGGGACGACCTGCGCCGCCGCATCGATCCTGAGGATCGCTGCTGTTATGCGTTCTTCCATCCCGCACTGAACGACGAGCCGCTGATCTTCGTCGAGGTTGCACTGACCAATGCCATTCCAGGCTCGATTGCCCCGATCCTGACCGCCAGTCGCGAACCGCTGGACGCCAGCGAGGTCGATACCGCGGTGTTCTATTCGATTTCGAACTGCCAGCGTGGCCTCGCCGGTGTGTCCTTCGGCAACTTCCTGATCAAGCAGGTGGTGGAGGAGGTGTCGCGCGACAATCCGCGGCTGAAGACATTCGTCACATTATCGCCAGTCCCCGGATTCGCGGCCTGGCTCAAGCGTGAACGTCAGTCCGGATCGACCCGGGCACTCTCGCAGGAGGACCTGGACGCGCTGAGCAATCTCGATACCGAGGGCTGGTGGCAGCTCGACGCCACCCGCGAGCCGGTAGAGGAGCCGCTGAAGCGGGCGGCGGCATGGTACTTCCTGCATGCAAAGAATGCGCGCGGCTTCCCGGCCGATCCGGTTGCGCGCTTTCATCTTGGCAACGGTGCGCGGCTTGAGAGGATTCACGCTCTCGCCGACACGTCGGAGAACGGCCTGCGCCAATCCTACGGCGTGATGGTCAACTATCTCTACGATCTCGACGACATTGAGAAAAACCATGAGGCCTTTGCCGAGAATCGCACAGTGGTCACGTCGAGCGCGGTGAAAAAGCTTGCGCGGCCTGGACCGACCGGCGACCTCATCCCCGTTGCAAGCAAAGCCTGAGCCAACCAAAAAGTCTGTGTCATGAATCTGTTCGAAACGATCCGTTCGCGTATCGCTCCCGCGCGCACCTTCATCATCAAGGCCGACGGCACGACGCTGTCCTATGGCGATATGCTTGATCGCACCGCGCAGATTGCCAATGCGCTGGTGCTGGCCGGGGTCGAGCCCGGCGACCGCGTTGCGGTCCAGGTCGAGAAGTCGGTCGAGAATTTCCTCGTTTATCTTGCAACCCTGCGTGCCGGTGCTGTGTATTTGCCGCTCAATACCGCCTATACCCTTGCCGAGCTCGATTACTTTATCGGCGACGCTGAACCCAAACTTGTAGTCTGCGATCCGGCCAAGCGCGACGGGCTTGCGGAGATTGCCAAGAAACGCGGTGTGGCATCACTCGAGACGCTCGGTGCGAACGGGCAGGGCAGCCTGATCGATGCCGCGAACAAGGCCCCCAAAGATTTCGCGGACGTGCCGCGCAAGGACGACGATCTCGCCGCCATCCTCTACACTTCGGGCACCACCGGCCGCTCGAAAGGCGCGATGCTGACGCATCGCAATCTGTCGTCAAATGCCGAAACGCTGCGCGAATACTGGCGCTTCACCGATCAGGACATTCTTCTGCACGCGCTGCCGATCTATCACACCCATGGATTGTTCGTGGCGGGCAACACCATCATGTTCGCAGGCGGCGCCATGATTTTCCTCTCGAAGTTCGACGCCGACGAGGTGATGCGCCATTTGCCGAAGGCGACATCGATGATGGGCGTGCCGACGTTTTATACCCGCCTGCTCAAGCATCCTGGTCTCACGAAGGAAGCCTGCGCGCATATGCGTCTGTTCACGTCCGGCTCGGCGCCGCTGCTCGCCGAAACCCATGACGAGTTTCGCGAAAAGACCGGGCATGCCATTCTCGAACGTTACGGCATGACCGAGACCAACATGAATACCTCGAACCCCTATGACGGCGACCGCATCGCCGGCACCGTGGGATTCCCGCTGCCGGGTGTTGAGGTTCGGATCGCCGAGGCCGATACCGGCAAGGTGCTGCCGCAGGGCGAAATCGGCGTGATCGAGGTGAGGGGGCCGAACGTGTTCCCGGGCTACTGGCGCATGCCGGAAAAGACCAAGGCCGAATTCCGAGCCGATGGCTTCTTTATCACGGGCGATGTCGGCAAAATCGACGCGCGGGGCTATGTCCATATCGTTGGACGCGCCAAGGACCTGATCATCACCGGCGGGTTCAATGTCTATCCGAAGGAGGTCGAGAGCGAGATCGACGCTTTGCCCGGCGTTGTCGAATCGGCCGTCATCGGCTGCCCGCATCCCGATTTCGGCGAAGGCGTGACTGCCGTGGTGGTCCTGAAAAAGGACGCAATCGCCGACGAGAAGGCGATCATTGCGAGTCTTGAAGGCCGGCTCGCCAAGTTCAAGTTGCCCAAGCGCGTGATTTTCGTCGATGACTTGCCGCGCAACACCATGGGCAAGGTGCAGAAGAACGTGTTGCGGGAGCAGAACGCCAAGCTCTATTCCTGACCAGGGAAGCCGGATTGCATGCGTCACCTGTTAATGGGATTTGCCGTCGCAGCATTCTCGCTTCAGGCCGCGCCGGCGCAGGACAGGAACGCGAAGCCGTCGTCCGACAAGGCGATGGCCGATTATCAGAAGATGATGAAGGAATGCACCGCCGCCCGTGCGAAGCATGAGGCCATTGCGGTGCCGTACTGGACGCGCGTCGGCGAGAAGCGCCAGACACGAAACGCCAAACGCCGCAATGGCGAGCCGGTGCTGCTGTCCGACTACGTGCTGGAACAGCCGCCGGTCTATGCGGGTCCGCCCTGTCCGCGCGACCCTTCGGTGAAGCAGCAAGATCAGCCCGAGGACAGGCCCGAGCTTCCGGTGGTCGCGGATTTTCTGCGCAGCGCCAAAGAGCATTTCGGATTTTTGCCGGAGCAGGCCAGCGAGAGCGATTTCAAACGCGCCTATGCGAAGGTGGCGTCTGCCGCCGGCATCACGCGCGAGCAGGCAGTCCGGATTTACGGCTTCGAAACAGGAGGCAACGGCCGGTTCGACTCACAGGCCGGATTGATCTTCAACAAGCCCGGCGCCCGCGCGATCTCGACCGCGCTCGGTTACAATCAGCTGCTGACGGCCAACACGATCAGCCTGCTGGCCGGGAAGGGCGGTCATTTCGTCAAGATCCTGCACGACCGCGCGGCCGGATTATCCGGCGAGCAGCGCAAAAGGCTCGAACGCAAGGCGGAACTTCTGAAGCGGATGGTGGCGTTCAGCCGCAGTGTTCCGGAGCAGTGGAGCGAGCATGTCAAGCTGGCGCGCACCGAGAAGGGCTATGGGCTGCACGCCCTCAATCTCGATATCGATATCGGGCCGCTGTTGCAGACGCAGAAGCTGCTCGATTCGGTCCGCTTCGCGAAGGCCAAAGGCATCGCGCGCACGCTGACTGCAGCGGAACTCGAGATGATGAATCTCACCGGCGACGGCAACGGCTTTGACATGCTGTCGCTGACGCCGGAGATGCGGGCGCAGGTCCCGACCTCGAATTTCTTCCAGCGGCTCGGCTATGAGCGCAATCCGATCGCCGGCCGCACCAAGACCGTCGATAAGCTGATCGCCGAGACCAATGCGGTGATGGACAACAGAATTCAGTTCGACGGCGCCAAGGAACTGGCGCGGCTGTTCGATTAGCTCCGTTCTACTTCTCGGCGCACAAAAAGCGAAACGGCCCGCATCAGCAGCGGGCCGCTCCTTCCTTCGTTCTCCGGATCAGTTGAGCTTGATGTTGGCTTTCTTGATGACCTCACCCCAGCGCTTGTATTCGCCGGCGACAAACTTGCGCGTCTCCTCCGGCGTGCCGAGCAGCGCAGTCAGGTTCTGCTTTTCGAACTGGGCCTGCACGTCCGGCGCGCTGAACGCCTTCTTGGCTTCGGCGTAGAGCCAGTCGATCACCGGCTTGGGCGTTCCGGCCGGCACGAAGAAGCCGAACCAGGGGCCGCTTTCCAGCTCGGGAAGTCCGGCTTCGGCAACGGTCGGCACGTTCGGAAGCGCTTTTGCGCGCTTGGAATCGGCAATCGCGATGGCCCGGACCTTCTCGCTCTGGATTTGCGGCACGGCTGTGGTCAGCACATCGAACAGCATGGTGACGTGGCCGGCGATGAGATCCTGCGCGGCAGGCGCCGCGCCGCGATACGGCACGTGATTGATGTCGATGCCGGCGGCCGACTTGAACTGCTCGCCGACGATATGGCCGGTGCTGCCATTGCCTTGTGAGGCGAAGGTCAGCTTGCCGGGATTGGCCTTGGCATAGTCGATCAATTCCTTGAGCGTCTTGGCCGGCACCGACGGGTTGACGACCAGCACATTCGCGGTCTTGGCCGCAATCGTGACCGGCAGCAAATCCGTTTCCGGATTGTAGTTCAGCTTCTGCAGATGCGGCAGGATCGCGTTGGTGGCGTGAAAACCAACATAGACGGTGTAGCCATCCGGCGGCGACTTGGCGACGAAATCGGCGGCGATGGCGCCGCCGGCGCCGGTCTTGTTCTCGACCACGGCGGTCTTGCCGGCTTCGTTGAGCTTTTGTGCAAAGGCGCGCCCCACGATATCGGCCACGCCGCCGGGGGCGGTCGGCACGATGATCTTGATCGGCTGCGACGGATAGGTCTGGGCGGCGGCGTAGGGCGCAGCGGCGCAGACCATAGCTGCGGCAGCGGCCAGGACGAAGGCACGTTTATGGAGCACTGAGTTCCTCCCTGTGTGGTCTTGTTGTGACGTTTCGATGGGTATTTCTATCACGGATTGACCGGACGATCCTGCCAAGACACTGTCGCAGCCGAAGAATCTGTCCCGCATCGTGGGTTTTGCCGGTCCGCCCCGCCTTCAAGGGGCACTCTTCCTTTCCGGCCAGGAGCCACTACATCGCCCGACGCAGGTCTCCGCGCATGTCATCTGTTATTTCCATCCAGAATCTGTCAAAGACCTACGCCACCGGGTTCCAGGCGTTGAAAGGCGTGTCGCTCGACATCCGCGCGGGCGAGATTTTCGCGCTGCTCGGTCCGAACGGAGCCGGCAAGACCACGCTGATCGGGATCGTCTGTGGTATCGTCAATCCGAGCGAGGGCCGGGTTACTGTCGGCGGCCACGACATCATCCGCGACTTCCGCGCCGCCCGCGATTTGATCGGCCTCGTGCCGCAGGAGCTGCACACGGATTCCTTCGAGACGGTCTGGGCCACCGTCAGTTTCAGCCGCGGGCTGTTCGGCAAGCCGAAGAACCCGGCCTATATCGAGAAAATCCTCAAGTCGCTGTCGCTGTGGGACAAGAAAGACGCAAAGATCATGACGCTGTCCGGCGGCATGAAGCGCCGCGTCATGATCGCCAAGGCGCTGTCGCATGAGCCGCGCATCCTGTTCCTCGATGAGCCGACGGCCGGCGTGGACGTCGCGCTGCGCAAGGACATGTGGCAAGTGGTGCGCGAGCTGCGTTCCTCCGGCGTCACCATCATCCTCACCACGCATTACATCGAGGAAGCCGAAGAGATGGCCGACCGTGTCGGCGTGATCTCAAAGGGCGAGATCGTGCTGGTCGAGGACAAGGCCGAACTGATGCGCAAGCTCGGCAAGAAGAAGCTCACGGTCCAGCTGCAGAAGCCGCTCGATGCGGTGCCCGAGACGCTGGCCAAATACGGTCTGTCGCTGATGAACGACGGCACCGAATTGGTCTACGCTTACGACACCAAGGGCGAGCGCACCGGTATCACTGCCCTTCTCTCCGACCTGAGCGCCGCCAATATCCGCTTCAGGGACCTGCAGACCGAGCAGTCCTCGCTGGAAGACATTTTCGTCGGGCTGGTGGACCATAAATGAACTGGCGCGCGATCATTGCAATCTACAAGTTCGAGATGGCGCGGACCTGGCGCACACCGCTCGGCAGTATTCTGTCGCCGGTGATTTCGACCTCGCTGTATTTCGTGGTGTTCGGCGCCGCGATCGGCTCGCGCATCCAGGAGGTGAGCGGGGTGGATTACGGCGCCTTCATCGTACCCGGCCTCATCATGATGATGCTGTTGACCCAGAGCGTGATGAACGCTTCGTTCGGCATCTATTTCCCGCGGTTCGTCGGCACCATCTACGAAATCCTGTCGGCGCCGGTGTCGTTCGTCGAGATCGTGATCGGCTATGTGGGAGCTGCTGCGACCAAGTCGCTGATTCTCGGTGCCATCGTCTTGGCGACCGCGGGTTTCTTCGTGCCGCTGAAAATCGCGCATCCGGTCTGGATGGTATCGTTCCTGGTGCTGACCGCGGTGACCTTCAGCCTGCTCGGCTTCATCATCGGCATCTGGGCCGACGGCTTCGAGAAGCTGCAGGTGGTGCCGCTTCTGATCATCACGCCGCTGACCTTTCTCGGCGGCAGCTTCTACTCGATCGACGTGCTGCCGCCGTTCTGGCAGACGGTGAGCCTGTTCAATCCGGTCGTCTATCTGATTTCGGGCTTCCGCTGGAGCTTCTTCGAGATATCCGATGTCAGTGTGATGATCAGCGTCTCGATGACACTGGTGTTTCTGGCTGCCTGCCTGGTCGCGGTGTGGTGGATTTTCCGCACCGGGTATCGGCTGAAGAATTGAGGGCGCTCGTGTCCCGGGCGCAGCGCAGCGTCAAGCGATGCGCTGCAGAACCGGGACCCATCGATAACAGAACCGGAATGATCCCGGATCAGCAGCGCAACACTGCGTGCTGCGCCGCATCCGGGACGCGAGGTTCATGACTACCGCGTCGCGGTCCAGTCGGTTTCCTTGCCACCGGTGTTCGCCTTGCCGGTGATCGCGTTGCCGGTGACCGTCCCAGTATAGCGCGTGCCGCCCGCCGTGAACGCGATCTGGTCACCGGTCAGCTTGCCCTCGGTGACGGGCGCGATCACGTTGCCGTTTTTCAGCGTGCCCTTCACGTCCTGATAAGTCTGCTCAAGCGTCAGTTCGCCCTGCGGCGTATTCCAGGTCCCATGGACCTTGGCCGGGACGATCCAGAAATAGGCGGTGCAATGCGAGGTGCAGACTTCGCCGTTGAGAGAGACCGTCTCGTCCGCGCGCCAGTCGCCCATGTCGAAGGAATTCGAGACCAGGCGGGTGCCGGGCTTCATGTCCAGCAGCTTCGGACGCAGCTTGATGTTCAGGGACGGCAGCAGGAACATGGTAATCACGGTCGCCTTGCTGAAATCGCTCTCGAATATGTCGGCCTTCTCGAAGGTTGCCTTCGCCGTGACACCTGCCTTCTCGGCATTTTTCTTCGACAATTCCACCATGTCCGGATTGTATTCGATGCCGTGCGCGGTGGCGCCGCGTTTCGCCGCGGTGATGACGGTGCGCCCGTCGCCGGAACCGAGATCGATCACGTAGTCCTGCGGCGTGACCTTCGCCATGTCGAGCATCTTGTCGACCAGTTGCTGGTTGGTCGGCACCCACACCACGTCCTTGCCGCGCTGTCCGACCTTCGGCTCGAACGCCGGGGCCGGCTGCGCGAATGAGCAGTTGATCGCGAGAGCGGCCGAGATGCAGGATCCCGTCACCAGCCGGATGGATGTCTGCAAAGCCTGCATTCCTTTACACTCCCTCGTCTCGCTCAGCCGCCACGTTTCGCCGTCCATACTGCGCCCGACCCGGTACTGCCCTCAATCTTATCGCCGTTCACCGTCCCGGTATACGTCGCGCCGCCTGTGGTGAATGTCAGTTCGTTGCCATTGAGGCGCCCGGCTTTGACCGGCGTCAGGGTGCCGCCGCGGTCGATAGATCCTTCAAAAGTCTGGAATTGCTGTTTCAGGGAGAGTTTTCCCGCGGTGCCTTCCGTCTCGATTGTCCATTCGCCGTCGATCTTCGCCGGAACGATCCACAACAACGCCTTGCAGAAGAAGAAGTCGCACTCCGCCTGCAGCGTCTCTTCCTTGTCGGGCAGCCAGCCGCCCATCTCGAAGGTGTTGGAAACCACGCGCGTGCCCGGCTTCATGTTCAGAATGGACGGCCGCAGCTTGATATTGAGGTCCGGCAACAGGAACAGCACCACGACGGTCGCGTCCGAAAAGTCGACCGCAAACATGTCGGCGCGCTCGAACGTCGCCTTGTCCGCGACGCCTTCCTTTGCTGCGCTTGCTCTGGAGAGCGCGACGAGATTTTCGTCGAACTCGATACCGCGTGCGGTCGCCCCGCGCTTGGCCGCGGCGATCACCGCGCGCCCGTCGCCCGAGCCGAGATCGACGACCCTGTCCTGCGGCGTGACCTTGGCGAGGTTCAGCATCAGCTCGATCAGCGCGTTCGGGGTCGGCACCCAGATCGCATCCTTGCCCGGCTGGCCGACCAGCGGCTTGACCGGCTTCCCCGCCGTCTGCGCCGTCGCGGGCAGCGAGGCAAGACACACCGCCACGCATGCGGCGATTGCGATCCGCATTGCGGGAAAAGCGGTGAGGCGCCGCACCGTCACGCGCGTCTCGCGCTCCACTTTGTCCCGGACTTGGTGACGCCGGTCATCCACCGTCCGTCCACCTTGCCGGTATATTCGGTGCCGCCAGCGGTGAAGGTGATCTCGCGTCCGTTCAGTTTGCCGCCCGTGATCGGCGTAACCACCTTGCCGCGACGGATGGTGCCGGTGAAGGTCTGGTACTTTTGCTTCAGCGTGATCGTGTCACGGCCCATGCGCCAGCGGCCTTCCACACGCGCAGGCACGATCCACAACAGCGCCTTGCAATAGGTCTGGCAATCCTCCTCGACTTCCGCGACCTGGTCTGGCTCCCAGTCACCCATCTCGAACGAGTTGGATACCACCCGCGTTCCCGGCCGCATCCGCAGGATCGTCGGTCGCAGCCGCTCGTTCAGTTCGGGAAGCAGGAACAGGGTCAGCACGTCCGCGTTCGAGAAGTTGGTGCGGAAGATGTCGCCGCGCCGGAACGTCGCCTTGTCGCTGACGCCGGCCTTCCTGGCATTGAAGCGCGACAGTTCGACCATCTTTGGATTGTATTCGATGCCGAGTGCGGTGGCGCCACGCTGCGCCGCCGTGATCACGGTGCGGCCATCGCCCGATCCGAGATCGATCAGGCGGTCCTTCGGCGTGAGCTTCGCAAGATCCAGCATCTTGTTGACCAGCGTGTTTGCTGTCGGCCACCACACGACGTCCTTGCCGTCCTGGCTGATCTCCGGAACGAATGGGGGCTCCTCGTCCTTCTTGGCAGCGGTGTCGGGCGCCTTCGGCGCCGGTGTCCCGGCTTTTGACGCAACGGCCGGAAGCTCGGCGGCCATTGGGGCAGGATTTGGCGTTGCCGCGGGCGCTTGCGCGCTGCGCGCCGGAGCGCTGCGTCTGGCCTGCCAGGTCTCACCGGATTTCGTGGTCCCGGCTATCGTGTCGCCATCGACCTTGCCGGTATATTCGACGCCGGCCGCAGTGAAGGTGATTTCGTCGCCCTTCAACTTGCCATTGGTGATGGGGGCGATGACATTGCCGTTCACGATTGTGCCGGTGAAATTCTGAAACTCCTGCTTGAGCGTGAGCGCGCCGGACGCGGGTCCGCGGTCGATCGTCCAGACGCCGTCCACCTTGGCGGGAACGATCCAGAACAATGCGCGGCAATAGCCCTTGCAGTCCTCGGTGACTTCGGCGCGCTCGTCCGGCTGCCATTCGCCCATCGAAAACGAATTCGACACGACGCGCGTGCCGGGCTTCATGTCGAGGATTGTAGGACGCAGCCGTACATTCAGGTCCGGCAGCAGAAACAGCGTGATGACAGTGGCTTTGGAGAAGTCGGTTTGAAAGATATCGCCTTGGATGAACGTGGCCTTGTCGGCAACGCCTGCCTTTACCGCGTTGGCGCGCGACAGCTCGACCATCTTCGGGTTGAACTCAACACCGACGGCGGTAGCACCGCGCTTCGCCGCGGTGATGACGGTGCGTCCGTCGCCTGAGCCGAGATCGTAATGGATATCTTGAGGCGTCAGCTTGGCCATGTCGAGCATCTTGTCAACGAGCGCCTGCGGTGTGGGTACCCACACCACATCCTTGCCCTGCTGGCCGACGGTCGGCTCGAACGGTTTGTCGGTTTCGGCCGGCTGTGCCAGCGCCAGTTGAAGCGACACTGCAGCGGCAAGTGCCGAAAACGCCGCAACGCCTGCGGCACGCATCATGACACTCATGGTCTCGCTCTCCGTCGCGATCAGGCGCCGCGTCTGGCCTGCCACTTGTCGCCCGACTTGGTCGTGCCCTCCATGGTCGAACCGTTGACCTTTCCGGTATAGGCGGTGCCACCTGCGGTGAACGTGATCTCGTTGCCTTTCAGCTTGCCGTCGGTGATCGGGGTCACGACGTTGCCGTTCTTCAGGGTGCCGGTGAAATTCTGATAGGTCTGCTTCAGCGTCAGCTCGCCCTTGTCCGTCACCCACGCGCCGTCGATCTTGGCCGGCACGATCCAGAAATATGCCTTGCAATACGACGTGCAGCCTTCGGTGACGATCGCCTCCTCGTCGGCCTTCCAGTCACCCATGTCGAAGGTGTTGGAGACAACGCGCGTGCCCGGCTTCATGTTGAGGATGGTCGGCCGCAGCTTTGCGTTCAGGCTGGTGAGCAGGAACATCGTCACGACATCGGCCTTTGAAAAGTCAGTCTGGAAAATGTCGGCATTTTCGAACGTCGCCTTGTCCGCCACACCTTCCTGCTGAGCGTTGAATTTCGACAATTCGACCATCTTCGGATTGTATTCGATGCCGCGGGCGGTCGCGCCGCGTTTCGCTGCCGTGATGACCGTGCGGCCGTCGCCAGAGCCCAGATCGACCACGTTGTCGGCGGCGGTGACCTTGGCCATGTCGAGCATCTTGTCGACCAGCGCCTGCGGGGTCGGCACCCAGATCACGTCCTTGCCGTCCTGACCGACGGTCGGTTCGAACGGCTTCTGCGCCGGTTGAGCAAGCGCGAGGCTCATCGCAACCGCAGCGGATATGCAGGACACCATCGCGGTGCGCGAAATGAAGGTCAGCACGTTCATACACACTCTCCAGGGGATTTGGTTCGGTCCGCGGCATATCCGCGGCGTGAGGCGGGAAACGGGTGGGCGGATCATAATGGTCCCACCCTGCGGTTACGAGCGGCCGTAGACCGGGATGATGGCCCCCCGCGTAACTGTATTTTCAGGTGACGCAAGGAACAGGATGGTGGCTGCGACCTGTTCGACTTTGGGCCAGAGCGCATGATCGGCTTTCGGCATCGCTTTCCGGTTGGCCGGTGTGTCCATGATGGAAGGCGCCACCGCATTGACGAAAACCCCGTCCCTGGCGACTTCTTCCGCCAGCGCCATCGTCAGCGCCGCAACCCCGGATTTGCCGATTGTATAGGCAGTCATCCCGGCGCCGGTTCGCGGCTCAAGGGCAGGCCGTGCGGCGACGTTGACGATCCGCCCGCCATCGGGGCCGAACGCTCTCAACGCGGCACGGCAGCACAGGAAGCAGGTCACGAGATTGGTGTCGAGCTGTGCCATCAGATCGGATTTGCCGCTGTCCCTGAGCCTCTTTGCTGCGAAACCGCCAGCCAGATGGATCGAGGCCCAGAGCGGGCCGATTTTGGAATAGAACGAATCCGTCTGGTCCTGGTCGGCGAGGTCGACGGATGGATAGAGCTGCACCCGATCATGCGTGGCGTGGACGAATCCGTCCGGATCGCTGCCATGAACCGGAATGTGACAGATAGCGCCTGCGCTTAGCAGCGCGCCGACCACGGCGGTGCCGAGCGCGCCGGTGCCGCCAGTCACGACTACATGACGGTTCCGGAAATCCAACCTCTACTCCCGGCCGCGCTTGCTGCGCGTCGGCAGCACCTGATGGTGAATCCAGTTGCGAATTTCGCGCGTCCGCACATTCTTGTCGAGCACGGTGGAGTCGAGCCCGAGCCGCCAAGCCAGCGGCTTGTTGTTCGGCTTGTCGTGCAGCGCCGCGACCGTTTCCGCGTATTCGTGCAGTTCGGTGTCGTCGTTGAAGAATTTTTCCTCAATCAGCCGCTTGCCGTGACGACGGAAGCTCGCTGCGATGTCGGCGAGGGAATATTCCGGATGATATTGCACGCCCCAGGCGGTGCAGCCATTGACCTTCACCTCTGCCGCCTGCACCGCAGAAAAGGCATTCAGCGCCAGCACCTGCATGTTGGGCGCAAGCGTCTCGACTTCGTCGAGATGGATCGTCACCGCGTCAAACACCTCATCCTTGCCGGCGAAGACCGGATGGCCGCGCCCGGCCGGCGTCAGCCGGATACGGCGGCCGAAGCCGATCTCGCGACCTTTCGGATTGCGGCGCACGCTGCCGCCTGCGGCTGTGGTGATGACCTGGAGGCCCCAGCAACTGCCAAATAGCGGCGTCGATGAATCGAACACGGCCCGCGCAAGTTCGATCTGCGGATCGATATGCGGCCCGCGGTCGTAAACGTGCAGGGCGGACCCCGTAATCACCACGCCATCGTAGGATTCGAGACCGGCGCTGTCCGGCAGATTGGCGCCGGGATCGGCTGGATAGCAGATATCGACCGTGGCTTGCGGCAGGAACTCCTGCAGGAGCTCGGCATAGCCCTGGCTCGGAGCGTCGCCTCCAGCCGCCTTGAGCAAGGCACGTCCGTCGGCAGTGTTTCCCTCAATGACGAGCAGGCGGGGGGCAGGCATTGCAGTTCCGTAGGTCACCTGCGCCGGGGAAGGCAGGCTGTTCGTTTATATAGGGATTTGCGGCCATTTTACGAGGGCGAAGCTTGGCGGATGTATCTTGCCGCGTCATTCTTGAGAGTCGGGGAGGAACGACGAGGATGGCCGATTTCGACCTCGCCATCATAGGGGGCGGCATCAACGGCGCGGGGATTGCCCGCGACGCTGCCGGCCGCGGATTGCGGGTGATCCTGGTCGAGCAGGGCGACCTGGCCTCTGGGACATCCTCGGCGTCGACCAAGCTGATTCATGGCGGCTTGCGCTATCTCGAACACGGCGCGTTCCTTCTGGTGCGTGAAGCGTTGAAGGAGCGCGAGGTTCTGCTGCGCAACGCGCCGCATATCATCCGGCCGCTGCGTTTTCTGCTGCCGCCGCAGCCGGAGATGCGGTCTCCGGCGCTGGTGCGCTTCGGCCTGTTCATTTACGACCATCTGGGCGGACGGAAGATACTGCCGCCGACGCACACGGTTGATCTGACGCACAATCCGCTCGGGTTGCCGCTGAAGCGGAGCTTCAGGTCGGGCTTTCTCTATTCCGATTGCTGGGTGGACGATGCGCGCCTCGTCGTGCTCAACGCGCTCGATGCCGCCGAGCGCGGCGCCAGCATCCGTACCCGCACCAGATGCGTCCGCGCGGAACGCGATGACGAATGGCGGCTGATCCTCAATGCGCGTGGCAAACGCGAGGTCGTGACCGCGCGCGCCCTGGTCAATGCGGCCGGGCCATGGGTCGGGTTCGTCGCCGAGACCGTGATCCGCATGCCGGGACCGGCGCGGGTGCGTCTCGTCAAGGGCAGTCATATCGTCGTACCGAAACTGTTCGACCACGGTACCGGCTACATCTTCCAGAATCCGGACCGGCGCGTGGTGTTCGCGCTGCCGTATGAGCACGACTATACGTTGATCGGCACGACCGACGAAAATTTCCAGGGCGATCCCGCGGGAGTTGCCCCATCCGGGTCCGAGATCGCCTATCTGTGCGACACCGCCACGCGCTACTTCCGCCAGCCGGTGGTGCCGGCCGATATCGTCTATGCCTTCGCCGGGGTGCGTTCGCTGTATGACGACGGCTCGAAGCGGCCGGAAAACGTCACCCGCGACTATCATCTCGCCTATGACAAGAAACTCGGCCAGGCGCCGCTTCTCACCGTTTATGGCGGCAAGATCACGACCTATCGCAAGCTCGCCGAAGCAGCGATGAAAAAGCTTGCCGATATATTCACGCCGACCAAGCCCTGGACCGAATCCGCGCCGCTGCCGGGCGGCAATTTTCCCTATAACGGGGTCGAGACGCAAATCGCCCAGGCGCTTCGGACTTGGCCATTTCTGACTGAACAGCATGCGCAGCGGCTGGTCCGCGCCTACGGAACGCGAATCAAAGATGTGCTGGGCAATGCCGAGAGCTACGAGGCGCTTGGCCAGCGGTTCGGTGCCGATCTCACCGAAGCCGAGGTCCGCTACCTGATGACGAAGGAATTTGCCCTCGACGCCGAGGACGTGCTGTGGCGGCGGAGCAAGCTTGGATTGCGCGTGAACGACATCGAGCGCGCGGCGCTTCAGCGCTTCATGGTGCCGCTGCCCGCCCTGAAACTGGTGACGTAACCATGGCCGTGCTCGCGATCGACCAAGGGACAACCTCGACCCGCGCGATCGTGTTCGACGACGCGCTGCGCCCGCTTGCAAGCGCACAGCAGGAGTTCCGCCAGATCTATCCGGCGCCAGGCCATGTGGAGCACGACCCGGAGGACATATGGTCGAGCGTGGTGGCAACGGCGAAGAAATCGCTGGCGCTGGCCGGTCTTGTTGCGCGCGATATCGCCGCCATAGGCATCACCAATCAGCGCGAGACCGCGCTGATCTGGGACCGCGCGACCGGCAAGCCGATCCACAATGCGATCGTCTGGCAGGACCGCCGGACCGATGATGTTTGTGCGCGGTTGCGCGACGGCGGGCACGAGGCCATGGTCGCGGCAAGAACCGGGCTGGTGCTCGATCCCTATTTCTCGGCAACCAAGATCGGCTGGCTGCTGGATCACGTCGCGGGCGCGCGCGATGCCGCCGAGGCCGGGCAGCTCGCTTTCGGCACCGTGGACAGCTATCTTATCTTTCGCCTCACCGGCGGCCGGGTCCATGCGACCGATGCCACCAACGCCGCCCGCACGCTGCTGTTCGACATCCATAAGGGCCAATGGGATGCTGAACTCGCGGAATTGTTTCGCGTTCCGCTCGCGCTGTTGCCTGACGTCAGGGACTGTATCGCGGATTTCGGCGCGACCGCTCTGTTCGGGGGTGACATTCCAATTCGCGGCGTCGCCGGCGATCAGCAGGCGGCAACGGTCGGGCAGGCCTGTTTCTCGCCCGGCATGATGAAATCCACATACGGAACTGGATGTTTCGCGCTGCTCAATACCGGAGACAGTCCGGTCGTCTCGCGCAACAGGCTGCTCACCACCATCGCCTATCAGATCGGAGGCAAGCGAACCTATGCGCTGGAAGGCGCGATCTTTATCGCAGGGGCCGCGGTGCAATGGCTCCGCGACGGGCTGAAGCTGATTGCAGCGTCTTCTCAGACCGATGCGCTCGCAGCGCAGAGCGATCCGGCGGAGCAGGTCTATCTGGTGCCAGCCTTTGTCGGGCTTGGCGCGCCCTACTGGGATGCGCAGGCCCGCGGTGCGATGTTCGGACTGACCCGCAATTCCGGGGCGGCGGAATTCGCGCGTGCGGCGCTGGAAGCGGTCGGCTACCAGACCCGCGATCTTATCGAGGCGATGCATGCCGACTGGCCCGGCGCCGCCGGCACAGTGCTGCGGGTTGATGGCGGAATGGCCGCAAGCAATGCAGCCATGCAATTTCTGTCAGATATCCTGAACGCGCCCGTGGACCGGCCAAAGATCATGGAAACCACAGCGATGGGCGCGGCTTATCTCGCGGGGCTGGCCGCGGGCATTTATCCCGGCTTCGACGGCTTTGCCGAGAACTGGCAGCGCGAATGCCGGTTCGAGCCCGCCATGGACGCGGCAACGCGCGCGCGCAAATGGCAAGGCTGGCGCGATGCGGTTAGCCGCACGTTAACGCGCCGCTGAGTTCCCGGCAGCGCCTAGCAACAATCGATTCAAATTGTAGGCGCGAGGTTCAACGGGACGAAACTCGCCAATGCTTATGTAAAAGCAACTCAAATTCGCAAGAGTTGGTCTCCCGTGAAAGCACTGAAATCGAAGAGCCTGCAGGAACTCGTCAGGTCGACGCGTGTCCTCGTCATCGATGACGATCACTATATGCGCAAGGTGGTCCGCAGCCTGCTTCAGGCGAATGGCATCCGGACATTCTACGATGCGCAGGACGGCGCGACCGGACTCGAAGCCATCATCGCGCTCAATCCGGATGTGGTGATTCTCGATTGGGATTTGCCCGACATCAACGGCGCGGAGTTCATGCGCATTGTCCGTTCGCCGCTGACCTTTCCGGCGCCGGCTGTCCCCGTGATCATGCTGACCGGTCAGGTCGAGCGCAAGACCGTGCTGGAAGCGGTGCGGCTCGGCGTCAATGAATTCCTGTGCAAGCCGATATCGGCGAAGACCATCTTCGAGCGCATCGTGGCAATACGCGCCAAGCCGCGCGAGATGGTCCGGATCGGCGACTATTACGGCCCCGCGCCACGGAAGTCGGGAGCCGGACTGGAGATGCTCGGCGAAGCTGCCGAGCCAGCGTGGCTCACGTGACCGCCGCCGCGCGTCCGGAGGTTCTTGAGCCGGTCGCGCAGGCGGACTAGGGTCCGAAACGGACGGAATCGCGTTCGTTTTTCGGAACCTATCATGCCCGATCATCCGGCCAGTTCTCCGGACCGGCCTCAATCGACTTCGCCGATGGTGCGCTTTGCAGGCGTGACCAAGCGCTTCGGCTCCTTCACCGCGGTCGATAACGTCTCGCTCGATATTGCCCGCGGCGAGTTTTTCGCATTGCTTGGCCCGTCGGGCTGCGGCAAGACCACGCTTCTACGGATGCTCGCGGGCTTCGAGATGCCGGATACAGGTGATATCCGGCTTGACGGTCAAAGCATCACGGGGGTTCCGCCCTATGAGCGGCCCGTCAACATGATGTTCCAGAGCTACGCCCTGTTTCCCCATCTGACGGTCGCGGGCAATATAGCGTTTGGGTTGCGACAGGAGCGCTGGGCCAGGCCCGCAATCGAGAAGCGGGTCGCCGAAATGCTGGCTCTGGTGAAACTCGAACAATTCGGCCACCGCAAGCCGCATCAGTTGTCTGGCGGCCAGCGCCAGCGCGTCGCGCTTGCACGTGCGCTGGCCAAATCGCCGAAAGTGTTCCTGCTCGACGAGCCGCTCGGCGCTCTCGACAAGAAGCTGCGCGACGAAACCCAGTTCGAACTGATGGCCTTGCAGCAGCGGCTCGGGCTCACGTTCGTCATCGTCACGCATGACCAGGAAGAGGCGATGACAATGGCGAACAGGCTCGGCGTCATGCACGCCGGTAAGCTCGTCCAGGTTGGAACGCCTGCGGAAATCTACGAGGACCCCAAAACACGCTGGGTTGCGGAATTCATCGGCCAAGTGAATATTTTTGACGGCACGATGTCGGGCCATCAGAGCGGGCTTTCTTCGGTCGAGACCAAAGCCGGCCGGTTTGTGGTGGCACGAAAGGACGGTTTTGACGACGGTCAGGCCGTTTCGGTTGCGGTTCGTCCGGAGAAGATCGAGATTCTGCGCGAGCCGAAATCCGATGAGACGAACATGATGCATGGCCATGTCGTCGATATTGCCTATCTCGGCGATCTTTCGATCTACAAGCTGCGCGACCGGCATGGGCAGGTCGTGAAGGTTTCGGTTGCGAACAAGGATCGCCGCGCGTCTGGGCTTCTTCAGCGCGGCGACGAGGCCTGGCTCACCTTCGCGCCCGACGCTGCCGTGTTGCTGAAGGATTGAACGATGGCGGACCCCGCGTCCTTCGACCGCTGGTTTCGCCGCGCTGTCATCGGCATTCCCTATGCGTGGCTGATCGTCTTTCTCCTGGTGCCGTCCCTGATCGTGCTGCGTATCGCGCTGTCGCAGACCGAACTGGCGCAGCCGCCCTACAGTCCGGTGCTGGACCTGTCGGCCGGCTGGCAGGGACTGAAGGATTTTTTCAGGGCTCTCTCACTTGAGAATTTCCGCCTTTTGTTCGGCGACTGGCTCTATCTGTCGTCTTACCTGCGGAGTCTGACGTTTGCTCTGGTCTCGACGCTGATCCTGCTTGTGATCGGGATTCCGATCGCCTACGGCATGGCACGCGCGCCGCGCCACCTCCAACCTGTCCTGGTGATGGCGGTGATCCTGCCATTCTGGACTGCGTTCCTGATCCGGATCTATGCCTGGATCACCATCCTGCAGCGCGACGGCCTGCTCAACGATGCGCTGATGCTGTTCGGCCTTGTCTCCGAGCCGGTGACATGGCTCGCCACCGACACCGCGATTTTGATCGGTATCGTCTATTCCTATCTGCCGTTCATGGTGCTGCCGCTCTATGCCTCGTTCGAAAAGATGGACGAGACCTTGCTGGAAGCCGCGGCCGATCTCGGCTGCCCGCGCTGGAAGGCGTTCTGGCTGGTGACGCTGCCGCTGGCCTTGCCTGGCGTGATCGCGGGCTCGTTCCTGTGCTTTATTCCGATCGTCGGTGAATTCGTGATCCCTGACCTTCTCGGCGGTTCGCAGGCTCTGTTCATCGGGCAGACGTTATGGACCGAGTTCTTCTCCAACAAGGACTGGCCGGTCGCGTCGGCTTTGGCGACGGTGCTGCTTGCGATCCTGCTGGTGCCGATTGTGTTCTTCCAGTCGGTACAGTCACGCGCGCTGGAGCGGAAGTGAAATGCGCCGTACCTCGCCCCTGAACATCGTTTCGGTCGTGATCGGCCTCGTCTTTCTTTACGTACCGATCGCGATCCTGGTCATCTATTCCTTCAACGATTCGAAGCTGGTTTCAGTCTGGGGCGGATGGTCGCTGCGCTGGTATCGCGCGCTGCTCGATGACTCTGCGATCCTGCAGGCAGCGTGGGTCAGCATCCGTATTGCTTTTGTGACCGCGTGCCTGGCGACGGTCCTCGGTACGCTGGCGGCGCTTGCACTCGTCCGGATGGGCCGCTTCCGCGGCCGGCTGCCGTTTTCCGCCATGGTGTATGCGCCGATGGTGATGCCGGAAGTCATCATCGGTCTCGCGTTGCTGCTTCTCTTCGTCGCGCTCGACATCGAGCGCGGTATGATCACGACCACGCTGGCGCATACCACGCTGACCATGTGCTTCGTCACCGTGATCGTGCAATCGCGGCTGCTCGCTTTCGACTGGAGCCTCGAAGAGGCGGCGATGGATCTCGGCTGCCCGCCGTTCCGCGCCTTCCTGACGGTGACATTGCCGTTGATCCTGCCGGCCGTGCTCGCCGGCTTCATGCTGGCTTTCACGCTGTCGCTCGACGATCTTGTGATTGCAAGCTTCACAACCGGGCCGGGCGCGACGACCTTGCCCATCCGGATCTATTCCGAGGTGCGGCTTGGCGTGAAGCCGGAGATCAACGCCATTTCCACGATCATGATTGCATTTGTTGCGGTCGTCGTGGTGACCGCCTCGCTTTTGACCAAGCGCTACGGGGTGTCGGAGCAGGAGTACGGCGCGAGGGCGTAGTCACGGCTTCCGCATGCACTCTGCGCGCAATTCGCGCGCCGAGCAGCCGAACCGTGCCCGGAAGATGCGGCTGAAGTGCGCAGCATCGTTGAATCCCCAGCTGAAAGCGATCTCTGTGATGGTGCGTCCAGCGAGCGCCGGATCGCAAATGTCGCGCTTGGCACCATCGAGTCGCTGGTTCCAGATCCAGGTATTGAGTGAGACCGGCTCCGAGGCGAAGGCACGGTAAATCGTGCTCGGCGACAGCCGCAGATGCGCTGCAATGTCGTTGATCGATAATCGCGGGTCCCGCAGCCGCTGCATGACGCAGGCCTTGATTTGATCGCGATGATAGCTTGCGAGCTGCGATACTGCCGGATCGGCGGCACCGGGCAGCGAGCAAAGTCCGGCAACGAGGATATTCTCAACACTCTCCGCGATCGCGGCAACCGAACCCGATTCAAGCGTATCGATATCGGCTGCGAGCGTTTCGATCATGCCGATCATCAGATGGCCAGCGCCGCGATCGCCGCACACCTTGCGCGCTGTCAGCTTCTCGGTGTTGCGCAATCGGCTGCGCAGCACGGCGCCCGGAAATTGCAGCACATGCTGCTGGAACGGTTCGTCAAAGATTAGTTCGTAGGGCCGCGTCGAATCGTAGAGCGCGAAGTCTCCGGGCGCGAGATCGGCAACCCGGTTGTCTTGCACGATCCTGCCGCAGCCCTTGGTCTGGATGCTGACCAGGAAATAGTCTTCTTTCGCACGCGCAATCTTCGACGGCGTGCGCCGCACATGCTGTGCCGTTGAGGTCACGCGCGACAGCCCAAGTGTCGCGAGACGATTAGCCTCGATGGTGCCGCTAAAGCTGCGGTCGCGATGCGGGGTATCGCAATCGAGCTGCACATAGGTCTCGCACACGGCCTCAACCCAGTAGGACAGCCGGTCGCGCGCTTCCACAGCGTCTGTGGACCACATCCTGTGCATGGCACAAGCGTAGCAAGAGATGCGGGCCTGTCCACGCGAAAAATCAGGCAAATCGCCGCCGGCCGATGCGAGTCTCAGTCAAGTCGGCCGCAACGGGCAGGCAAGCAGAAAGCGTCCACGCCGCTACCGTTTTGTCGAACCGGGCCGATATCTCGAAGCGCAGGAGCGATCCGATGTCCGTCAATCATCCGAAATTCAAGGTGGCCGCAGTTCAGGCGTCGCCGGTTTTCCTCGACCTGGACAAGACCGTCGACAAATGCGTTGCCCTGATCAAGGAAGCCGCCGCGAACGGGGCGTCTTTGATCGCGTTTCCGGAAACCTTCATTCCCGGATATCCGTGGTTCATCTGGCTGGACTCGCCCGCCTGGGGGATGCAATTCATCCAGCGCTATCACGACAATTCCCTGGTCTATGGGTCGCCGCAGGCCGATCGCATCGCCAAGGCTGCGAAAGACAACAGCATCATGGTGGTGATGGGTCACAGCGAAAAGCAGGGCGGCAGCCTCTATATGGGGCAGTGGATTATCGGCCAGGACGGCGAGACCATCGCCCAGCGCCGCAAGCTGAAACCGACCCATGTCGAGCGAACGGTATTTGGCGAAGGCGACGGCTCCGATCTGTCGGTGTTCGAAACGCCTCTCGGCCGGGTCGGTGCGCTGTGCTGCTGGGAGCATCTGCAGCCGCTGTCGAAATACGCGATGTATGCGCAGAACGAGCAGGTGCATATCGCCGCTTGGCCGAGCTTCTCGCTGTATCGCGGCGGCGCCTATGCGCTTGGGCCCGAAGTCAACAATGCCGCGAGCCGGATCTATGCGGTGGAGGGCGGCTGCTTCGTGATCGCGCCCTGCGCGACCGTCTCCAAAGAAATGATCGACATGCTGTGCGGCGACGACATGAAGAAGCAGTTGCTGCTGCAGGGCGGCGGCTTTGCGACGATCTATGCGCCGGACGGCCAGCTGATGCATGCGCCGATGCCTGAGACCGAGGAAGGGCTAGTCTATGCCGACATTGACCTCGGCATGATCTCGCTTGCGAAAGCCGCAGCCGATCCAGCGGGTCACTATGCGCGGCCGGATGTGACGCGACTGGTGCTCGACAAGACGCCCGGCGATCGCGTGATGGTGAAGCGACGGTCCGGAAGCGAGGTGACGCGCGCCGGCGCGGACATTCCTGTTGTGCCGGCGGCGCGTGGCGAAGCGCTCACCCTGGTCAAGGACGGGAGCGAGGAGGCGGCCTGATGCCGCAGACCGGGATGCGGGCTGAAGCCTTGCGGGACCGGATTGTCACTCGCTCTTGGTACCCGGCGGACGGAACAGGAAGACCAGGAACCACACCGGCACAATGACGATGGCGCCGAGCATCAGGTTCGGTGCGGCCCAGTCCCAGGCGCGTTGTCCATATTCGGTCACGCGCTCGGGAGTAATGCCGGTCTCGCGCAGCAGCATCTCGGCTGTGATGCCGAAATGCGAGAGGATGGTGCCGACGATCAAGGAGGCGACGGCGACCTTCACCAGCGTGCGCAGCGAGGAAAACAGCATCCGCAGTCTCTGATTCGCGACCGGCGAATCATAGTCGAATACCGCGCTGCCGCCACGGACGGCGGGGGAGGTCTTGGGATTATTCGGCTTTTTCGGGGGCTGGCGCGAGGCCGGATGGCTCTTTCTTGGGCGCGCCGGCATCTGGGGAGGCCGTACCGGTACGGGCGGCGGCGCCGGGCTCACTCGGCGCCGCCGCTTCACGGGCTGAAGGTGCGGCTCCCGTCGCCGCGGCCGCCTCGGGTGCCGTGACGGCGGGAGCGGGAACGGACGCCTCCTTGCTCGGCGGCTGCGATGTCTGCGTCTGCGCCGGAGCGGACTCGGCGGGCGCAGCGGGCACCGCTGCGGGAGCAATCGCGGGGGATGCGGCGGGCGAGCGTGGTGCATCGCGCTGCGCCCGCAGCGCCTCAAGCAACGGAGCCGCCGCTCCCGAGCGCTGGATCAGGATCTGTGCGTCCGGAAGCAACAGCGGATCGTCCCAGGGTCCGTGGACGGAGAACGGCAGTTCGAACGGTTTGGCATTCGCATTCGCTGCAACCAGGGTCGCAAGCCCCTTGAGGTCCAGATCGCGCGCCGGGATCGACGCTTCGCCGGCGAGCGCCAGCCGGACTGCAGGGCCGCGGAGGTCGGCATCTTCGACGGTCACGTTACCCTGGGAGATTTTCATCTTGACCGAGAGTGTCTCGAACGGGGTGCGTCCGGAGCGGAACTCGCTGCCCCCGGATAGCGGCCGCCGTTCCAGCCGTCGCAGCAATTGCTCGACATTAAGCCCGGTCAGCGCGCCCTTGGCTGCGGTCAAAGTGGCTTCGCCATCGAGTGTCCGCGTCAATGCATAGACATTCGGTCCCGAACCTTCGAGCGACAGCGTCAGGTTGCCCTTGCCCTCGATCCGTTTGAGGCCGAACAGATCGCCGATGCAGCGCTCCAGATTGACGCCGTCGAATTGCAGTTGCGAGGCAAAGGTCGCGCCCTGTTCGGTTCTCGCCAGACCGATGCTGCCGCGAATTACGCCACCGAAGCCGCGAGACTCTCCGATCGTCACGCCGAGCTTGCCGCCGCGCAGGTTGGTCGCGATCGCAGTCCGGCCAAGCGTCGTTGACCCGATAACGACCTTTCCGGCAGACAGCCTCAGATCGAGATCCGCCGTTGTCAGACCGTCGAGATCGAAGCGCGTACGGCTCCATTCGCGCTCGGCGGCGGTCAGCAGACGGATGGTCGACAGATAAGGTGTCAGGTCGAGTTCATCGACCGCAAGCGTACCCTGCAGCGTCTGACGTCCGTCCGCCGCAAAGGTGAGCACTCCCTCTGCGACATTGCCGTCGAGTTCGAGATTGACCTGCGACAGCGCAAGCGTGCCGCCTACCATATTGGTTTGCGCTTTGAGCGAGAGCCGTTCAAAGCCGCCGCCCGGCAACGGCTTTCTTCCGAGCCAGGCTATCGCATCCCTTAGCGAAGGTGAATCCGCCGATGCAGCGCCTTCGATCTTCAGTGTTGGCAGAGCGGCGATGGCGCCATCAAAGGTGAGCTTCAGAAGCTTGCTGGCGATGCGCAGCTTCAGCGGTGAGCGCTCGCCATGCAGCGCTGCATTGAAATTCGCAAGTGTTACACCGATCTCGATCGGCTCGCCGCGGTAGTACGCATTGCCGGTAACCGCAAAGCTGCGCGAGATGGCTGGCCATGCCAGCGAAAGATCGGCATTCGCGAGTTGCTCGTGGATGCCGCGATAATCGTCTTGCAGGATCACCGTGCCGCCATTGATGCGGATTTCCGAGAAGGACGGCGATTCCGGCTCTGCGGCGCGGCCAACCGACGACATCAGCCGCGTCCAGTTCGACCGCCCGCTCTCATCCACCGTCACAACGATCCTGGGTTCGGCGAGGGTGATGTCGGCGATATCGATCCGTCCGAGCAGCAGCGGCAGGAAGCTGAGCCGTGCCACAAGCCGCCTGGCCTGCAGGGGCGGCTCGCCCGGTCCATCGCCGAGCGCTACATCCGCAAGGGTAACCTGTCCGTAGGGGAACAACGATACCGAAACATCGCCGCGCATCAGCGGATTGAGGCCGGTCGCGGCACGGATCTCGGATTGCACGGCCTCGCGAACCTGATCCTTGGGGATCAAAAGAGACACCACGGCCAATGCTCCGAACACCCCGACAAGCAGGGCACCCACCACGAGAGCCAGGCGTTTGAAGCCAGTGACCGCTGACAACTTCATAATGTTCCGGTTTCGAGGCGGCCGAACTATAGGGGGCCGGGGTTGGACGGCGCAACCTTGCGCGCGGCCCAAATCATCATCCGTCTGTGACGCTTTCGTGGCCTGCCATGCGGTACGGCTGCGGGCTATTTCTGGTGTATGAGGAGCGGGTTACACTGTGCCGCCGGAGGGGGATTTTGATGAACGACACACCGTTATGGACGCCAAGCCCGGAGCGCGCGGCCGCCACCCAGGTCATGGATTTCATGCGGCAAATCAACGCCCGGCACCGGCTGGAGCTGAAGACTTACAAGGAACTTCACGCCTGGTCGGTCGCATATCCGGACCTTTTCTGGGACGCGGTCTGGGATTATTGCGGCGTGATCGGTGACAAGGGTACCCGCCGTCTGATCGACGGCGACAAGATGCCGGGGGCGACATTCTTTCCGGATGCCAGCCTCAATTTCGCGGAGAACCTGCTGCGCAAGACCGGGCCGGGCGATGCCCTGGTGTTCCGTGGCGAGGACAAGGTGTCCTATCGGTGGTCTTGGGACGAGCTGCACCGCTTCGTGTCGCGGGCCCAGCAAGCTCTCGCGGCAGCCGGCGTGAGCAAAGGGGATCGCGTTGCGGCCATGCTGCCGAATCTGCCCGAATCCGTCGGCCTGATGCTGGCGGTTACATCGCTCGGTGCGATCTGGTCGTCTTGCTCCCCGGATTTCGGCGAACGCGGTGTGCTCGACCGCTTCGGTCAGATCGAGCCCAAGATTTTCATCGCGGTCGACGGCTATTGGTACAACGGCAAATCAATCGACCTGACGGACCGGCTGGCTGCCATCGCAAATCAGCTCCCGACCGCGCAAAAGGTGGTGATCGTTCCCTATCTGAAGACCGCGGAAGCGGTTGCGGCCAGGGTACCGCGGGCCACGACGCTGGATGACTTCGTGAAGGACTTTGCGCCGAAGCCCGTCGCCTTCACTCGGATGCCGTTCAACCATCCCGTCTATATTCTCTATTCGTCGGGCACGACCGGTGTGCCGAAATGCATTGTGCATGGCGGCGGGGGCACCCTGCTGCAGCACCTGAAGGAGCACCGGCTGCAGAGCGACGTGCGCGATGGCGACCGCGTGTTCTATTTCACCACGCTTGGCTGGATGATGTGGAACTGGCTGGTCTCGGGTATCGGTGCGGGGGCGACGCTGATCCTGTGGGATGGCTCGCCGTTTGCGCCCAAGCCCGACGCGCTGTTCGACTATGCGCAGGACGAGAAGATCACGCTGTTCGGGACCTCCGCCAAATACATCGATGCCTGTAAGAAGGCGGGCGTCGCTCCGGCGAAAACCCACGATCTGTCGTCGGTGCGGGTGATGACCTCGACCGGCTCGCCACTCGCGGCCGAAAGTTTCGATTACGTCTATTCCGACATCAAGAAGGACCTGCATCTCGCCTCGATATCGGGCGGTACCGATATCGTTTCCTGCTTTGTGCTCGGCGACCCGACCGCGCCGGTCTGGCGCGGCGAAATCCAGGCTCCGGGTCTGGGCATGGCCGTCGATGTCTGGTCCGACGACGGCAAGCATATCGAGCAGGAGAAGGGCGAACTGGTTTGTGTCAAACCATTCACCTCGATGCCGGTGATGTTCTGGAACGATCCGGATGGGAAGAAATATCGCGCCGCCTATTTCGAACGCTTCCCGAATGTCTGGTGCCACGGCGATTTCGCCGAATGGACCAAGCATGGCGGACTGATCATCCACGGGCGCTCCGACGCCACCCTCAATCCAGGCGGAGTGCGTATCGGCACCGCGGAAATCTATGCGCAAGTCGAGCAGATTCCCGAGGTCATGGAGGCTATCGCGATCGGGCAGGACTTCGAGGGCGATGTGCGCGTGATCCTGTTCGTGCGCTGCAAGGATGGCGTCACGCTCGACGATGCGTTGCGCGACACCATCAAGAAAAAAATCCGAACCGGCGCCTCACCGCGTCATGTGCCTGCGAAGATTATCCAGATCGCGGACATTCCGCGCACCAAGTCCGGCAAGATCACAGAGCTTGCGGTCCGCGATGTGGTGCATGGGCGCCCGGTGAAGAACACCGAGGCGCTGGCCAATCCGGAGGCGCTCAAGCTATACGAGGATTTGGAGGAACTGCGGAGTTAGCCGGCGACATCGTTTTCCGTTTTCCGCGCTTGCACGCGCGTGTCGGCCGGCGGGTTATCCCTCCAGCTCCTGATAGACGTCCATTTCCACATTCGGCGCCATCGAGCGCCAGACCTGCAGATAAGCCTGCACGCGCGGGTCGGATGCGAGCGACTGCCGGTTGGCCTCGATGGTTTTCGGAGCATCGTATTCGACGATCTGCAGGATCTTGGCCCGGTCGTCGGCATTTTGCAGGAAGCGCACATTTACCTCGCCGAAGATCGTCGAATAAGGCTTCGAGGTCTTCAGGATGCTGAGCAATTGGGCAGAATCCGCCGAAGGCAGGGTAAACTTGAAGTGCAGGATACGGCGGACGGTTTTCTCGTCGTCAGACATTGTCGCTCCGGTGCAGGGCCGATCAGGCAATTAAGCCTAGCGCATCGGGGGCGTGGTGCGCACGTCCGGACTGGTATTCTGCAGCCGGGTCAGGCCATTGTGGTGAATGGCCAGCCGGCAAGACGGCCAGGCAAGCAACGCGGTGCGCCGTTGGCGGTCCGGGCCAATGATGACAACGCAAGACGGTTCTGGTGCTGACAAGACTACGTGACACTCCATGGGCACACCCGCCGCAAATTTTGCTCATAGTAAAATTTTACCGGGAATTTAACAGTGATCCATGTATGCAGGGATATCGTAGCCGTCGATCCTGTCGCACGAGGCTCTGGACATATGAAACGCACCCTGTCGGCCGTCGTTCTGGCATGCGCCAGCTCCAGCGCTTTCGCGGCCGACATCCCGCCGGCGCCGGCCAAGGCGCCGGTGGCCGTTCAGCAGCCCTATGATCTGATCATCGAGCTCGGAGCCGGTGCGCAAGTCCGCCCCGATTATCCCGGTGCGAAGAACTATGAGGTTTGGCCGACGGGTTTTGTGACCCTGCATTATCTTGAATTGCCGGGTTTCGGTGTCCTGAAGAACGCGCGGACGGTCGAGCAGGGCTGGTCGTTCGGCCCGTCTTTCAATCTGCAGTCGAAGCGCAAGACATCGGATTATCCTGAGCTATTCGGGCTCAATGATATCGACATGACCTTCGAGCTCGGCGCCAAGGTCGGCTACACTTTTGACTGGATCCGTCCGTGGATTGCGGCGCGCTATGGCCTTGGCGGGCACAGCGGGATCGTCGGCGAGACCGGCCTCGACTTCATCTTCAGACCGTCCGAAGTGTTCCAGTGGAGCGTCGGTCCGCGCGCCAGCTTTGCCAATCGCGACTACATGCAAACCTATTTCGGCATTACGCCCGCTGAGTCGGCACTCTCCGGAACTCTTGCGGCATATTCTCCCGGCGGCGGCTTCAAGGGTGTCGGCGCCGAACTTAACGCGCGCTATGAATTCGCGCCCCAATGGGCGGTTCGCGGCGAGTTCATCTACGAGAGGCTGATTGGCGATGCCGCCGATTCGCCGATCGTCCAGCAGGTCGGCAGTGCTAATCAATATACGGCCAAGCTCGGCCTGACCTACATGTTCAATCTCCGGCTTTTCAAATAGCCGTCGCTTTACGTGATCCGGCGGTTCACCGGGACGACGGCGGAACCGGCGCGGGTGCGATTTCCGAAAACCGCGTGAGATGGATCACCGGCAGGATGCCGACCGCTACGATAATGAGTGCGGCGAGCGATCCTTCCTCGAAATTGCCGCGCGTGGCAAACTGGTAGATGTAGGTCGAGAGCGTCTCGACATTGAGCGGGCGCAGCAACAGGGTCGCCGGCAACTCCTTCAGGCAATCGACGAAGACCAGCAGCGCCGCGCCGCCGAGTGCGGGCCGTGTCAGCGGAACGTGAATCAGCCAGGCAACGGCAGAAGGCCGTTTGCCAAGCGTGCGGGCGACATCGTCGATCTCGGTCGAGACACGCGCCAGGCCGGCCTGCGCGGAACCGGTGGCAATTGCCAGAAAGCGTATCACGTAGGCAACCACCAGCGCGGCGCTTGATCCGGCGACAATCAATCCAAGATGCGGTCCGCCAACAAATGCCGACATCGCATTCAGGATCGCATCGATGCCGACCAGCGGCGTCAGCAGGCCAAGCGCCAAGACCGTCCCCGGTATCGCATAGCCCAGTCCCGCGATCACAAGACATGCGGTGGCGGCCTGACTATGCGCCATGCGCGCAGCGATCGCGGCACTGAGGCCAAGGCCGATGGCAATGGCGGTCGCCGTTGCCGAAAGCGTCACGGTGGTCGCGGCGTATCGGAGCAGATCGGGATCGAAGCCCGTCACCAGTCCGCGCAGGACGACCTCGTAGGCCAGATAGGTGAACGGGAGAGCAAATCCGAACACGACGGGCAACGCCGTCGCCGACAGGGCTAGCCAGGCGTTCCGATCGTGCAGCGGAATCCGGGGGACCGTTCGTTGCCGCCGCGGCGAGATGACGAAGCGGCGGTGGCGGCGGCCGTAGCGCTCGAGCGCCATCAGCGCAATCACGATGACCAGCATCGCGCATGCAATCTGCGCGGCGCCAGGCAAGCTCGACCGGTTGATCCATGTCGTGAAGATCGACAGTGTCAGCGTCTGCACGCCGAGATATTCGCTGGCGCCGATATCATTGAGAGTTTCCAGCAGCACAAGGGACAGTCCGACGGCGAGCGCCGGACGCGCGAGCGGCAAGGCGATGTGACGCGCCAGCATGAAGCGCGTCGCGCCGAGCGTGCGCGCGACCTCGAGCAGCGACGCACTCTGAGTCAGGAACATCGCTCGCGCCGCGAGATAGACATAAGGATAGAGAACGAGGCTAAAGACGACGATCGCGCCGGGCAAGGATCGTATCGACGGGAACCAGTATTCAGCCGCGGTCCGGTACCCGAACAAGGCCCGAAATGCCGTCTGCACAGGGCCGGAGGCATCGAAAATATCGACATAGACATAGGCGACGATGTAGGTCGGAAACGCGAGCGGCAGGGCCAACAGCCAGGTCAATGCATTGCGCCCGGGAAAATCATAGGCTGTCACTGTCCATGCGGTGCCAATTCCTGCGATGGCCGTCAGGATCGCGACGCCGGCGAGCAGCATCGCGGTATCGCGAGTTGCGCGCGGTACGACGTAATTAATAAGGTGAGGCCAAATCTCGGCGTCGCCACGAAACGCGAAGACCGCAAGGCTGACCAGCGGCAAAACCACCGCGGCGGCGAGAATGGCGAGAAGCGAGGTGGCGATAAGGTGCGAACGCCGCACCCTGTCGGATATGGTTACGGTGACGTTCGCCACGTGAGTTGAGAATCCTGCGAGACCGTCCCCGCCTTCGCGGGGACGGCCGAGAATAGTCAGTTGTCGAAGCCGACCTTGTCCACGAGATTGGCGGCTGTCTTTTTGTTCTGCGCGATCTTCGACAGCGGCAACGGATCGGCGTTGAGCTTGCCGTAACCCGCCACGATGTCGTTGAGCTTGATGCCGGCCTTCACCGGATATTCAAAATTGGTGTCGGCGTACATGTGCTGCGCGGTATCGCCGGCGAGCCATTCGATGAGCTTCATCGCATTGGCCTTGTTCGGCGCATGCTTGGCGAGCACGACACCCGACACGTTCACATGGGTGCCGCCGCCCGCAAAGGTCGGCAGGATCACCTTGGTCGCGTCCGCCCAGGCCTTCTGCTGCGGATTATTGAGCATCAGCGCGTAGTAATAGGTATTGCCGATGCCGATATCGCACTTGCCGGCAGCCACGTCGCGCGCCTGCTCGCGATCGCCGCCGGACGGCTTCTGGGCCAGATTGGCCTTCAGACCCTTCAACCATTCCTCGGTCTTGGCCTCGCCGTACTTGGCGATCATCGCTGCAATGAGGGCATTGTTATAAATGTGCTGACCGGAGCGGATGCAGATCTTGCCCTTCCATTTCGGATCGGCCAGTTCCTCATAGGTGATTGCGTCCTGCTTGACGCGATCTTTCGAGGCATAGACCACGCGCGCGCGCATCGAAACCCCTGCCCAGTGCCCCTCCGGATCGCGCAACGATGCCGGAACGGTTTTCTCGATCACGTCGGACTTGATCGGCTGGGTGATGCCGGCCTGCACCGCGTCTTCGAGGCGGCCGATATCGACGGTGAGCAGCACGTCGGCCGGGCTGTTGGCGCCTTCGGTCTTGATGCGCTGTTCAAGCCCCGAGGATGCCGACACGACATTCACCTTGATGCCCGTCTCTTTCGTGAAGGCATCGAACAGGGGCTGGATCAGTTTCTGTTCGCGGTAAGTGTAGACATTCACTTCGCCCTGCGCCTGCGCCCCGGTCGGGGCGCCAAGGATCATCGCGCTTGCGGCCAGCAGGGCCAACATGCGGATTTTGGACATCGGTCTTCTCCCGGTTTGGAAATCAAAGCCAGCTAATGGCAGGGAATTAACGACCGTCAAGGCAAATTCTGTCGATATTTCAATGGTCTAGAATTGTTCTAGGGTGATCATAGATTAGAACCGATCAAGACAATGGGCTTGGTGGTTGAAGAGTCTGGCGACTTGGAGGCGGCTCGAGAAAGCCCAGACTGCATCGAGTCCGGCATGCATCGAAATGTCTCACGGACGCGATGCAAGACCTGTCGTTGACGTGGCGGGAGCCTCAGCGATCTCTGCGATCAGTTTTGAGATCAGCGCCTGGCCGAACGACTCGAAGCTCTCGGCGACGGCAACGAAGGCGCCCGGGCCGCCGACCACATTGTCCTGGAAATACTTGGCAAGACCCCCGGGCGGATTGGTGTGTTCCGGATTCCACGGCAGCGGCCTTTCACTCAGGATGACCAGTCCGTTGATGGTCACGCCCGTAGCGAGTGCGTCTTCGCGGGCGGCGAGAAGACCGCGGCCGGAATTGTGGGTACCGTCGCCCGATATGTCGATCGTGCGCCGCGGTGCCTCGAATGGCGCGCGCGCCAGCATCTCCATCGAGAAGTCGATGGCGCCCGAGATCGACGTCCGGTCCGCGAACGAGCGCGGCGCCTCGACCAGAGCGTCCGAGAATTTGCGGGCAGTGTCAGGGCCGTCAACAATCATCCAGTCGATCACGACTTTCTGCGCACCCGCGCCCGACCATTCGACAAAGCAGACGGCGATGCGGCGGCGTGCGCCCGACGCGATCGCGTTCAGGACCCGCGGATCGTTGAACGCTGCCGCATAGCCGTCGCGCTGCAGCTGGAATTTGGGCTGGTCGACACTGCGCGACACATCGGCAGCAAGGACGAGGAGGAGGTCGACCGCTTCAGCAGCGCGGGCGGGCAGCGGCGCTGCCAACAGCGCCAGCAGGGTCAGGAGGATGCGTAGCCTTGCCATGACGCACTCCGGACGAAGCAATTCCATGCGCTGCGTCTCGTGAAGTCTAGCAACGTCTGTGGCGGAAGTCAGCCGAACCGGATCGAAAGGCCAGGCAGCGGGATGCCCGATAAGGTCGTGGACCATGTCTCCCCGGGACTGACCGGATAGGCGCGGGTCAGTGTTCCGGTGGTCACGATTTCGCCGGCTGCGAGCGGCGGATTATGCGGGTCGGCCGCCAGAACATCGACCAGATGGCGCAGCGCCGAGAGCGGGCCGTCGAGTACGTTGGTCCCGCGGCCGGTTTCGATCACCTCATTGCCGCGCGACAATATCACGGTGAAGCTCTTGAGTTCGGCAAACAGGGCCTCGCGGTTCCGTGCGGTGACCACAACCGGCTCGCCAATCCGAAGCGCACCGTGCAAGCCGAAGTCCGCGATCGTATCAGGGACTTTGAAGCGCCAGCCGGGAAAAATCGATTGCACGATCTCGAAGCCATGCGCGACCCATTCGACGCAGTCGAGGATAGCCCGCTCGTCCATCCCTGCTGCAGGTGTTTGCGACAGTCGAAGCACAATCTCCGGCTCAAGCTTTGGCTCACAGAACTGTGCCGTCTTCACGACTTCCGCCGCGGCGATCGGCAAAGCCGTATGGTCGTAAACGTAACCCCAAACCGGGCGATCGATCCGGTATTGCGCCCACATGTCTCGATTGGTGAATCCGATCTTGCGGCCTACAGGCCTTTCGCCGCGCGCCATACGCATTGTATTTGCGGCCGCAACAACTGCGTAGGCTTGATCTATATCGAAGTCGGGGTAGCGGGCAGTAAAGGGCTTGATCGGGCGGACATGATCGAGCGCAGCAAGCGCATCGCGTGCGATCGTCTCGATATCCGCCGTCATTGGCCGGAGCCAGGCGCTGCCGGGAACACGACTTCGACCAGCGTTCCGGCATTCACGGCGCTTTTGATCGAGAAGCGGGCGCGGTTGGCTTCCACTAGCGCCTTGGTCAGCGGCAGGCCGAGTCCCGTCCCATTTGCATCGGTGCGCGACGGTGTGGTCAATTGCCGGAATGGCTGCAAGGCTGCCTCGATATCCTTTTCGCTCATGCCGATGCCGGTGTCGCGGACGCGCAGAATGATCTCGCCGCGATCGTCTGTGGCAGTGGAAACAATGACCTGACCACCGGCATTGGTGAATTTGATCGAGTTCGATAGCAGGTTCAATATGATCTGCCGGATTGAGCGTGCGTCGGCGATCACGCCCGGAATATTCATAGACAGCGCGGTGCGCACGATCACCCGCGCCCGGTTCGCCTGCGCCTGCATGATCGCAACCGATTGCTGCGTGATCTCGTTGATGTCGATGCGTTCGGGGCTCAACTCCATCTTGCCGGCTTCGATCTTTGCCAGATCGAGCAGATCGTTGAGCAGCGACACCAGGTGTGCGCCGGATGCGGCGATGTCCTTGAGATAATCGCGATAGCGTTCGTTGCCGAGCGGTCCGAAACGCTCTTCCATCATCACTTCGGAGAAGCCGATGATCGCGTTGAGCGGCGTGCGCATTTCGTGGCTGATCTTGGCGAGAAATTCGGACTTTGCCGCCGACGCTTTCTCTGCGTCCTGGCGGGCCGTCGTCATCTCGCGTTCTACGTCTTTCCAGCGCGTCATATCGCGGAAGATCGCATGGAAGCGTTTGCCTTCGCTGTCGCCTCGTCCGAGCGTCAATTGCAGCGGAAAGAGGTCCCCCTGACGCCGGCGTCCGATGAGGTCTCGGTTCCGCTCTGCGGCTGTGACTTCGCCGCCGGCAAGACGGCCGATCCAGAGCCTTGCGAGGCGCTCGCTTTCGGGTGCGAACAGCTCGCCAAATGCGCGTCCGGTCAGTGCACCGGTGTCATAACCAAACAGCCTTTCCGCGGCGGCGTTCGCACTGACAATCGCTGCGTCCCGGTCGAACGTCACGACGCCGTCGGTGGCGAGGTCGAGCAATGCAGACAGCTCGGCTGGCGCTGCCTCAGTCGATACGTGCTCCGTGGCCGGCTGGAGCAGCAGCACCATCGCGTTCTCACCGTCCAGCGGCGCGGTGACGAGGCGGCCGGCCATCGCAGGCGCGCGGTCCGAAGGAGCGATGCGCAAGAGCCGCCCCGTCTCGTCATCGGGCGCGCCGTCGAATGAAACAAACATCGAGTCGAGGCCGCCGGCTTCGGCGAATGCGGTCAGCGAGGCGTGACCGGAAAATCGCAGGAATGCAGGATTGGCATAGATAAAGTCGGAGCCGCGGTAGATCAGCAGCCCGATCGGAAGCGCGTCGAGGATCGGACGTTGCGCCGCAAGATCATCACCGTCGTCACTAACGGGAATTGGCAATGCATGCGGCTCGGGCTCGGGCCGGGCTTGCGAGGCCGCAATCATGGCCGGCGGAATATAGGGCGGATTCTCGTGCGGATCGGCTTTCTCGATCAGACCGCGGGCGAGTTCGTCGGCGCTCTTGAGGCGCGAGGCGAGACGGCTGCCGAGGTCTAAAAACGCGCTGCGCTCTGCGGGATTGAGAGTGGGTGATTTCGGTTCGGCAGCTGTGTAGGGGAAGGGAACGACATTTTCGGTTTGCAGCGGAACGCGCTTGACTTCGGCGGGTCCGTCACTTGGGACAGTAGCGCCTTCGCCTGATGTTGCGGCCCGGTCTTGCATTGGTGACGCAGACAGTACGGTCCTGACCGGATCGGTTTGCGGTGTGTCTGCAAGCGCAGGCGGTGCAATAAGTTCCTGGTCTCCGGCCTTAGCCGCGCCGTGCCACACGCCCAAGCCGCGGTATCCGCGGAAAATCCTGTCGCGATCGAAGACAGGGATGGCGGACAGCGTGATCGTGATGCTTTGACCGGACACCGGCCAGTTCACCTCGATCCCGCTCCATGTCTCGCGCGAGACCAGGGCCTGGCTGACTAATCCGTCCGGATCGAGCGCGAGCTTTGCGGAAATCTCGCCCCAGAACCGGCCGAGCAGGTTGCGTGTGCGCGGACCCGCGAGCGTCAGGAACGCCTCCGTGCTGATCGTGAAGCGGTTCTCGGCATCCGTCTCCCAGAAAAATCGCAACGGATAACGCCGCTCGGGGTGATCGCTGCCGGTCGCACTCGAAGCCGCAGACGCGGGCGTACTTTCAAGCGAGACGCCGTCATGTCCGTTGCGATGAGGCGGCACCTTGGTCATCGCGGTGATCGCCTCGGCGATGGGTGAGAGATCGAGGAACTCGGGCTGCGCGGTTGCAACCGTGTCGTCCGGCCGTGTGATCGGTTGCGAATTTGCCGGAAAGAAGGCGAGCACAAGTGTATCAGCGTCGCTCCCCAGCCGGAGGGTCTCGATACCGTCTCCGAGATCGTGCAGCGATGTGGACTTGCCGATGAGCGGCGATGCACCGGGTGTCACATAGACCAGCGCGCCATCGGCGCCGAACGCCGCCGCTACGCTTTGACCTTCGAGAAGATAGCGCGCGCGCTCACACAATGTCGGTGCCGGGCCGGCCGGTTCGGTCGCCGCGACCAGAAGGGCAGGGCCGGCCGTGCTGTCGATTCGTGTGCAAGTGCAGGTCGGCGGCTGCCCGAAATGAGTTCCAAGCCCGCGCAGACGTTCCAGTCGCGGTTGTCCATCCGTCCGCAGGGTCGCTGCGCTGCGTGCAATTCGGGTAGCGAGCTCACGCGGAACGGCAAAGTCTGTCGCGTCTTCGTTGGCTTCGATGCCGAGCATTTTCGCGCCGGCGGCATTTGCAAAAAGCAGACGGGAGCCGTCGCAAGAAAACAGCCATGCCGGCCGTGCGCTGCTTGCATGCGCTGCGACAGCGCGATCGCGCAGAATATGGAGGGACGGCTGGCTCATTGGTGGTGGTGGTGCCGGACGCGGCGCCGCTTGCTCCAACGTATTGATTTTAAGCGATTCTTTAATAGTCAGCGGCCGGCGCGGCGTCCATGCGGCTGGCCGGGCGGTCGCGGATAACCTTAATCTCCAGCGCCAGCCGCTGGAGCCAACGGTCGCAGCCCGTGAAACCGTGTCATCATTGGCGTGTTAGGCTGCCATGGGCTTGCACATCATCATTGAATGGGGACCCCCATGGACACCATGAAACCGTTCGAAGTGCCGGCGGAAATGCGAAACTTCGCCGAGCAAAGCGTTGAGCAGGCGCGTCAGGCTTTCGACCGGTTCATTGCGGCCGCGCATCATGCTGTCAGCGATCTCGAAGGCCGCGCCCAGGCGGCACGCAGCGGAGTCTTGGATGTCGGCGGACGCGCCATGGGTTTTGCGGAGCGTAATATGGCTGCATCGTTCGACTTTGCGCAGAAGCTGGTTCAGGCCAAGGATGTCGAGGAGGTCGTCCGTCTGCAAACGGACTACGTGAAGGCACAGATCCAGGCCCTGAACGAGCAGACCAAAGAGCTCGCCGACGCCGCGGCGCGCGTCGCAAAGGAAGCGACGACGTCCGGCCCGCTGTGAATCGTCCGGCGTCGCCGTGCCGTGAGGCCGGCTAAGTATAAGAAGATGCTGGCAAATATGATGCGATGCAACATTTTTGTTGCAATGCACCATAATTGGTGCTATCTAAGTTTTGCAGCCAGCAGCCAGCCCCTCTGGAAGGATTTCAGTCATGACTGAGGCCAGCGTTAAGACGAAGAAGTCGGCCTTCGATATGCCGGCATTTGAAATGCCCAACTTCGAAATGCCCAAGATGGAAATCCCGGCCGCTTTCCGCGAGTTTGCGGAAAAGAGCGTGTCTCAGGCGAAGGATAACTGGGAAAAGATGAAGGCGGTCACCGAAGACGCGACCGACATGATCGAAACCAGCTATTCGACCGCCACGAAAGGCGCCGCCGATTACGGTTTGGCCCTGATCGATGCTGCCCGTGCCAACACCAATGCGGCCTTCGACTTCTGCAGTCAGCTCATGACGGCGAAGTCGGTATCGGAAATGATCGAACTGACCACCGCGCACGCGCGCAAGCAGTTCGAGACCGTGACCGCTCAGTCCAAGGACCTTACGGCGCTTGCCCAGAAGGTCGCGACTGAAAGCTTCGAGCCGATCAAGTCCGGCATGACGACTGCCTTCAAGAAGGCGTCCTGATTTCGGGTTTTGAGACAAGTAGCCTATGTGTCGGAATGCAAGCCCGGGCGGTTTTGCCCGGGCTTTTTCTTGGCGTTTTACGGGGTTCTTGCCAGGGCCGGGGTGGCCGGCGGTGCAGAAAATCCGTTGCGCGGATTGCTTGCCAAACCCGGCCCAAGCCCCTAGTTTCCCGCCGTCTTTCGCGGGCCCCGCCATTTGGCCGGCCCCCGCGTCGCGATGCAGCTGTAGCTCAGTTGGTTAGAGCGCCTGACTGTGGATCAGGAGGTCGGTGGTTCGAGTCCACCCAGCTGTACCAATTGGGCTCACAAGCGCTCGCTTATCCGTACGCAGCCTGCAACTCAATTCATTCTGCCGCCGGCTTCGGCATTCACCAGTGCCTTGGCGTGCGTAAAGCGCCTGGCGTTCGGACAGAATTCCGGCACGCGCTGGATAGGGTTGCCCGCCCGCGCCAGCCAGGCGGTGCAAAGCGCCTCGCTCGGACAGGCCTGACAGGCGCGCATCGCGCTCGTGAACGTGACGCCGTTATCGATGCGGGTGAAGTCCGCGGGGTCGATGCCGTACAACGTCAGCATCGTGCGCATGTTCTCGATCCGCCGTTCAATCCGATCCAGCACGGACATGTCCAGCCTCCATCGAGTAAGGCTCGCTGTGAAAGAACCTGGCATCCTTGATCTGGCGCAAGGATGCGCTGGACTTCACCGCCGCTTGCGGCGCTGCAGCGAGACAACGGCGATGCCGACCACAACGCCGACCACGAACACCACGACGGCGAGCTGCGTCAGTCCTACGGTGATTGCCTGCTCGACCAGTGCGCCGAAATTCATCGCAGCCCGCCTCCGCGCTCAGTCTTTGCTTTTCAGATGCGGCGCGTTGGCTTCGATGAAAGCGCGGATGTCATCGGCCATGCTCAGGAGCTTCAGCCATTGCTCCTTGTAGAGCGTGACCGGAAACCGGCCGAGTCCGTAGACAGAGACGCCGCCCTTGTCGCTGACCTTGATCCGCGTGCCGCCGGCTTGCGACTTCTTCAGCGCGGCATTCTCGCTTCTGAGCCGCTCGAGCTCGGCCTTCATATTGTCGTCCGTCATGACGGGATTCCCTTTTTGGCGGTGCGGGCGGTCTGAGTTTCCGCACCCTGCGTGGTTTGTCGGGAGCGGTCATACCCGCTCGCGGCCAAAACAAAAACCCGGTCTCAAGAAGAGACCGGGTTGGCGCCGTATGGGCCCGGAATGCGGGCGGAAATCCTAGTAGCCGTATGAACGGTAGCTGTAGCCATACGACTTGTAGCCGTAGTTGTAGGACTTGTAGCCGTATCCATAGCTGTAACCGTAGGAATAGGACGGCGCGTAATACGACTTGTAGCCATACCCGCCGTAATAGCCGGCGGAAGCGGTGGTCGGCGCCAGAGCTGCGATGGTGAGCGCGGCGGCAGCGGTGAGGCCGAGAACGGTGTTGCGGATCATGGTGAAGTCCCCTTTGTCTGAAGCGGGAGCGGGTATCGCGTCCCTGATGTGGATGGGTCGCGTGCGGGGACAGCCCGGTTCGATCGCAGACCGACTTTAAGTAACTCTCACGCGACCGTGATGCAGGTGTTCCACGGCCCGGCTGCGGTCGCTGCGGGCTACCATGTTCATGGGATGGGTACCCCTCCGGTGCATTGCTAGTTGTCGCGCGCATTCGGAACCGGTTCGGCATTGCGTCGCTCAACCGAATGTACCGAGCGCGGACAATTCACCAAACGAGGACTCCTTCCATGCGCTATCTGCTGCTTGCGGCCGCATCCGCCATTGTGCTGAGCGTCTATGTCACGCCGTCCTTCGCCGACCGTGCCGCCGCGGATGCCTGTGCGGCCCGTCTGCCCGCCGATGCAAAGCTGATTTACGGCGCGGTCATTGGCTCGGTGGCGCCGGGCGTCAATCTGGTAGACACCGTGAAACTGAAGACGCGCTCGTTGGTGATGGCCGGCAAGATCGGCCAGGCTCAAGCGCAGCCGGCGGCGCAGGCCGCGGGTGCCTGCCTCAAGCAAGCGCTCTGAATCAAAATCATCCGACGCCTATCAGCATTTTTCAATTTCTGGAGACCATCCATGAAGACCGGACTTATTGGTGCTGGCCTGCTGGCCGCGTCGCTGCTCGTCATCACTGCTCCCTCGGCACAGGCCGTGGTCTACTGTAAGTATATCGGTGTGCCGAAGGGCTGCGTGGCGCGGCCGGGTGTCGTGCTTGCGCCGGCGCCGGTAGCGCGCCGCGCCGTCGTGCGCCCCGGTGCCGGCGTCAATCTCGGCGGTCCGGTCAATCGCGTCGGGTTCCGCTGAATCCGGGCGCTGGCCGCGCAATTGTCTCGTGGGCTCCACATTCCTGTGGGTGCCGGATGCTCGCGGTCTCGCATTGACGCGCTGTTCCCTGCGAACAAGTCCCCATGTTGCAGGCGGGCGCGTCCTAACGGGCGGCGTCGTGTCCCTCGGATTCGGCGCCGTCCTGTTGCGCAGGTAACTGACGGGGAAGCGTGAGCAAAACCCTGGCGCCGGACATCGTGGATTGGACGTCGAGCCGGCCGTTAAGTTGCCGCGCGCGCTCGCGCATATTCGAAATGCCATGGCCGGTTGGCTCGGCATCAAAAGGTCTGCCGTCATTTTCAATGCTGATCACGGCCGTCCCGTCCGCCGATCCGAAACCCCGGATCGCGATCGAGCGCGCCGGTCCGTGCTTGAGCGCGTTGGTGACCGCCTCCTGCAGAATGCGCAGTACCATGAGCGCATTACTGGGTGTGACACCCGCAATTTCCGGCAAGCCGCTCATTGACCAGTCGAGATCGACGCCCATGCGGCGCAATTGCGGGACGAGGCGCTCGCGAAAGCTTGCGAGCGCCAGCGGCAATTCGCGGTCGTCGAGGTCGAGCGAATAGATTACGAGCCGCAGATCGTCCAATGCGCGGCGCGCGGCCTCCTCGATCGGCTTCGCCTCGCCCTCGGCTTTCTCCGCCATCGCGATGATGGACACCAGATGCCCGCTGATGCCGTCGTGCAGATCTCGCGTCAGCCGCTGACGCTCCTGCTCCTGGACCAGCCGCGTGGCTTCCAGGCGATCTTTCTGGTGCAGCACCGCAAGCTCGGCTTCGCGTTCGGCGAGTCTTCGCTGCAGCGTTTCGTTGGCGCGATCGAGGCGGTCCAGACTTTCCGTCAGCCGCCGCATCAGCACCGCGAGGATTGCGAGCAGAATCAGCGGCCGTACATGGGATGCGATTAGGATCGGGTCGTCGCGCCAGCCGAAAATCACCGCCATGTCGCGCGCGAGAAACCAGCACAGCAGCGCGATCGGAAGCAGCATGATGGCTGCGTCGGCATTGCGCCGCCAGAGCGCGCCCCAGGCGATAATCGACGCTGCGGTCGCAAATGTGACGATGAGCAGCGCGACAACGATCAGCACGACAGACTTGGCGTCCAGCAGACCGAAGAAGAGAACGACCCACAGAATAGAGGGTACTGCGATAGTCAGGTGCGCGATGATCCGCGGTGGCCGGAGGCCGACGAGCGCCAGCGCAAATCCGATAGCCATAATGCCGACGGCCGGAGAAAGGCTGACGAAATACGCCCGCACGAATCGAAAATCGGGGTCGATGCCCGAGACCAGTGCCGCAGTGATAACGAAAGCCATTATCGTCGCTGCCGCAAGCCACGAGAACAGGGGGTCTTTGGGGCGATACAGATAGGCGATCAGGATGCCGATCCCGAGCAGCGCCTGCGCTACAAGGGACATTGTCTTAAGGTCTTCTTCGAAAAAGACGCGCAGTTTGAAGTTCGCCGAGAGCGCCGCTTCACTGCCCACATAAATCTTGCCCAAGTAATTCGGCAGTACGGTGGTGCCGGGATTGAGCGCGAACAGGAATTGATTATTGCCGGCGCGAAGGACCCGTAGCGGCAACTGGACGAGCGACGAGCCGCGGATCATCGGTTCCGACCATATCGCGTGAAGATTTGTCTTGAAGATGGGCTCGCCATTCAACGACAGCGAAAAGCCCTGGTTGGTTGCGGGCACCAGCAGAAACAGCGGCTGGTCCGGGACCTGCGCCAGCGTGAAATTGGCGATATAGGTGACCGGTTGCGACGCAGAAGCGGCTCGCCGGTCGGCTGGCGGCGGGGGCAGGGGTACGGTGCGGCCCGGTCCGTCGCCAATCTGTAAAGTCGCCTGATCGATCACAAGAACGCCAGACGGCTCGGGAAAGGTCAGGAAAGAGCCTGCGACCGCAAGCCCCAGTGTCACCGCAGCAAAGACGGCGAACACCATTGTCCGCAGGCGGCTCATAGGCGGATCAGACCTCGCCGCGATGCTTCGTAGACAGCCTCCGAACGGTTATTGGCCTGAAGCTTGCGATAGATATTCTTGATATGGACCGGCACGGTTTGCTTCGAAATCTGTAGCCGCTCGGCAAGCTCTCCGTAGGTGAAGCCTTTCGCGATCCCCCACAGGATATCCATCTCCCGCGGCGTCAGCTTCTCGCCGTGGTCCGGCGGGGGCACGCTCTGTTGCGTATCCTTGCCGGCAATCCTCCGGATGATCGTGCGTGCGATCGTGGGAGAGATCGGCGAGCGGCCCCCGAGCAGATCGACGATTGCATCGATGATATTGATTGGATCGCTGTCCTTCAGAAGATACCCGGAGGCGCCGGCTTCGATCGCCTCGATGACATTGCGGTCGTCGGCGAGCACCGAGATGACCATGGCCTCAGCCTGCGGCTGATGCATCCGCAACGTCCGGATCGCCTGCACGCCGTGTCCATCGGGCAACCGGAGATCGGTGATGAGAAGATCGATCGTCTCCCGCTCGATGACCTGAATGGCTTCCGCAAGCGTGGCGCAGGCGGCAATTAGCCGCCCCTGCGGCCACGCCGCGATGATGCCGGCGAGCCGCTCGCGGATCGGGCGGTCGTCTTCCAGCAGCAGGATGCGACAGGGAGCCGCCGGCTTGCTTTCTTCCCTTGCCATTGGCGCCGGTGCCGATCTCCGCGTCCGCATTGCTTTCGTCCGCTCAACCAAAGTGAAATGCGCACCCAGTCCAATACCCCCTTCATGGTATTCGGGATAGCGGCCACGATACCGAAAACCTCGGCGCACCCGGCATAGCGCCATGCGCGTCGGCGCCTTGAACTTGCGGCCGCTTTGGTTTTGTCTGCGGCATCCGGCTGCGCCGCCAACAAGAACGAACACGCCGGATTTGGGGGGCTGTCATGTTGAAGTTCGGAATTTTCGACCATCTCGACGCCGACGGCTCTCCGCTTGGCGACATGCTGGAGAAACGGCTGAAGCTCGTCGAGCTGATGGACCGCGAGGGCTTCTACGGATTTCACATGGCGGAGCACCACGCGACGCCGCTTGGCTGGGTTCCGTCGCCCAGCGTGTTTGTGTCCGCCGCGATCCAGCGTACCAGGCGGCTCCGCATCGGTCCGCTCGTCTATGTGCTGCCGATGTATCATCCGCTGCGCGTGTACGAAGAGGTCTGCATGCTCGATCATATGAGCGGCGGGCGGCTGCTGTTCGGCGTCGGCCGTGGTGCGGCTCTGGTCGAGCATCAGCGTTACGGTATCGATCCATCGCAGGCGCCCGCGATGTATCACGAAGCCTTTGCCGTGATCATGAAAGCCTGCGATTCCGATGTCCTGAATTTCGAAGGAAAGTTCTACAAATTCAAGGATTACCTGGTTCAGAACAAGCCGGTGCAGCGCCCGCATCCACCGGTCTGGTACGGCGCGCCGAATGCCGACGCCGTCGGCTGGGCGGCGCCGAATGCGGTCAATGTCGTGTCGCTCGGACCTGCTGCGCGAGCGCGTGCAATCACCGATCGCTACCGCAAGGAGTGGGCAGACCTTGGCCGCGCCGCCGCCGATATCCCGATGATGGGGATCACCCGTCACATTGTCGTTGCCGCAAACGACAGGGACGCAAAGGACATTGCGCGTCCCGCCTACGCGGTCTGGCGCGAGGCGATCGAAATGCTGTGGGTGCGGTCGGGCATCCCGTTCCCGCTCACGCCGGTCTATCCGAAAACCTGGGATGAACTTCAGGCCATCGGTCATGGCATTGCCGGTTCGCCATCGACCGTGCGCGACTATATCGCGACGCTGCAGGCCGACAGCGGCGTCAATTATGTGCTCGGCCAGATGATGTTCGGTTCGATGCCGTTCGAGCAGGCGTCCGCGTCGATGGCTCTGTTTGCCCGCGAGGTGATGCCGGCCTTTGTGGCGCCGTCTGCCGCCCACGCCCGATAGCATGCTCCGGCGCGATGGCGGCCGTTGCCCATGCTTGACGCAACGCCGCGATTGAGGCCTGTACCGGCTTCCGCCTCTCTCCGAGGCACCATTATCAAACGAGTGGCCCCCTTTGATGTCCTCCGCTCCCGCGCGTCTCGAAGACACCCTGAAATCCGGCAAATTCGTTCTCACCGCGGAAATCACCCCGCCGGTCTCCTGCGACAAGAACGACCTTCTGGAGAAGGCGCTGCCGCTGCGCGGGCTGGCGGATGCCGTGAACGTCACCGACGGAGCCGGCGCACGCGCGCATATGGACTCGGTCACCTCCGCCACGATCCTGTTGATGAATGGGATTGAGCCCATCCTCCAGCTGACATGCCGGGATCGAAACCGGCTTGGGCTGCAGGCCGCACTGATGGGGGCTGCCGCCATGGGTGTGCGCAATCTCCTCGCGTTGCGCGGCGACGATCCGACGCAAGGTGACCAGCCCGAGACCAAGCCCGTCTTCGACCTCGATGCCAGAGGCCTGCTCGCCACCGCGGCGCGCATGCGCGATGCGGGAGAATTGCCTTCGGGCAAGAAGATCGGCGGCAAGGCCGACTTCTTCCTTGGCGCGGCCGACGCCCCGATCGATCCGGCGCCGGACTGGAAGCCGGTCGGCCTCAAGGGCAAGGTCGAGGGCGGCGCACGCTTTGCGCAGACCCAGTTCTGCATGGATGCCGGCGTGCTGCGGCGCTACACCCAGCGCCTGAAGGAAGAGGGCGTGGTGCCGGGCCTCTCCATGATCATCGGCGTGGTGCCGTTCCGCTCCGCGAAGTCGGCGCGCTGGATCAAGGAGAAGCTGTTCGGCTCGATCGTGCCCGATGCCATGATCGACCGCATGGAAGCCGCAAGCGATCCGGTGGCCGAGGGCAAGGCGATCCTCACCGATTACCTTCTTGAGATTTCCGAGATCCCGGGCGTCGCCGGTGCGCATATCATGGCGCCGATGAATGACGATGCGGTGCCCGAAGTGATTGCGGCGTTCCGCAAGCGCAAGGGATGACCGCGTAGGGCGACAGGCGGGCCGATGAAGAAACAGCTCCGTGCCGTTCTGAAAGCCCGCCTCGCGCAACGCGATTTCGTCATCGGCATCGCGCCGAAATTTCCCTCCGCCGATCTGGTCGCGGCGCTCGCACCGCGCTTCGACTATATCTTCATCGATTGCGAGAATGCCGGGCCCGATGTGGAGCGCATTCCCGACATCGTGCGCGCCGCTCATTCCGGCAACGCCGCGGCGCTGCTGCGTCCCTGGTCGAAGGATATGGGCGTGCTGCGCCGGTATCTCGGGTGCGGCATCGACGGCTTCATTATGCCGGATGTGGAGAGCGCCGAAGAAATCGCGGCCGTCCGTGCGCTGATGACGGAGATCAATCCCAGTGACGCCGGCACCATGCTGTATTTCGCGCTGATCGAGACCGTGAAGGGCGTCGAGCATGCGCGCGACATCATGCTCAGCGAGGGCTGCGATGCCACCCAGGTCGGCACCTCGGATCTTGCGGTGTCGGTCGGGCTGCCGCGCCGCGGCGACCACGAGAAGGTGCGCGACATCGCGTTTCGCCTGCTGGAATTGTCGCGCGCGCTCGGCAAGTCGGCGGGCTGCCCGGTGAACAAATACGGCATGCGGCCGGTGATCGAGGCCGGCGGCAATTGCGTGATGCTGTTCATGGGCGATGTGCTCGATGCGGGGCTCGATGCCACAATGAAGGACTGGCCGAAGACATAGCTTCGCCGGCCCTGTTGTTGTGCAGCGGACGCGCGTGCGCGGCCCTATTTTTTGAAAGGCGCGGGCGCGCCCGTCGTCGGAAAGAGGTGAGGGGAATGATGCGCCGTGAAGCGCAGGGCATTCCTGTTGCGCCGCGCTGTCTCCAGCGCGGCCGCCTCACGGCGCATCACCTGGCGGAATGACTTCCGTCAGGTTTATTTGGCGGCGTTCTTCTGCGAAGCGGGGCTCCGCATTCAGTCCCCGGGGCCGCGTTTGCGTACCTGCGACCCAACCGGGTGCAGGCCGTATCAGCGAGCTCCTCGCGCACGGGTCGTAGTGCCCGTAGAGCGGGGTCCCGGGGCCTCCCGGGAGCATGGCGGACGAGGCCATGCCCGCAGGCGCCGCACCCCGCTCCATCAA
>JBMOOQ010000038.1:0-5015 GCA_049324435.1 Pseudomonadota bacterium | reverse complement strand
CAGGCCAGAACCGTCGACGCCCTCTGGGACCTCATCGGCCGCTCACTCAACCTCTTCACCCCGGAAGAATGCGCCAACTACATGCGCCATTGCGGATACAATCCGCTTTGATCGCAACATGCTCTAGCGAAACAGCTCGTCAAACAGCGGCAGACTCACAAAGGCCGACAGAGCGATGATCGCATAGGCCACGCGCCGGTAAGCGTTGTCCGACGCGCCGCGGAACAGGAAGGCGCCGAGCGCCATTGCCGCAATAAACACCGGGCCGAGCAGGACCGAGAGCGTCAGCACGTCGGCGGTGAACAGTCCGCGCACCCGATACGCGATGAAAGATGCGATCGCGAGAATGGCGAAATAGACCATCAGATTGGCGCGGATCACCGCGGCGTGGCTCGGCCCGCCGAGCCAGTAGATGATCGCGGCGGGGCCCGCAATCTGGACCGCGCCGGCCCCGACGCCGGCGACCAGACCGACCCCGACCGAGACCGGCATTTTCGGTTCGACGCGATAACGCCATCCGGAGACCAGCACGACAAGCAGTGTGGTGACCAGAACCGCGATGAACCAGCGCAGGATCACCGGATCGAGATATTCGAGGGCGGCCACGCCGAGCGGGATGGTGAGCAGTGCCGCGCCGGAGACCGGCGCGACCTCTCGCCAGTTGCAACGCCAGGTCTGCGGCACGGTGAACGGCGCGCTGGCGACGAAATCGGTGATGAGCAGGGTCACCGCCGCGATCCGCGGCTCGTAGATCGCCGACATCAATGGCACGTAGATCAGCGCCGATCCGAAACCGGAAAAGCCGCGCACCAGTCCTGCGATCAAGGCGACGCCAACCGCGGCGGCGAAACGCGAATCCGCCATCAGATTCGCGGCTGTGGTCGAAAATTCGGTCACATTCTGTCCCAGCAAAGCGTCTTTATCACCGGCCTGCATGCAAAGGCATGGGCCTGCGCGCGGACCTTCCATGCATCCATGCTATGCATCGGACATCATGCAACGACCGATTCGCATTCTCGGCATCGATCCTGGCCTCCGCCGCACCGGCTGGGGTGTGATTGCCTGCGAGGGCAACCGGCTGGTGTTCGTTGCCTGCGGCTCGGTCGAGACCCAAGAGCGTACCGAGCTCTCCGCGCGGCTGGTCGCGATTCATGACGGGCTCTCGCGTGTGCTGGAGGATTTCGCGCCGGACGAAGCCGCGGTCGAGGCGACCTTCGTCAACCGCGACGGCGCATCGACCCTGAAGCTCGGCCAGGCCCGTGGCATCGCCATGCTGATCCCGGCGCGCGCCGGGCTGAAAGTGGCGGAATACGCACCGAACCTCGTGAAGAAGACCGTGGTCGGCGCCGGCCACGCCGAGAAGTCGCAGATCCGCATGATGATCGGAGTTTTGCTGCCAAAGGCCGATCCGCGCAGCGACGATGCCGCCGATGCGCTGGCGATCGCGATCACGCATGCGCATCACCGCCAGAGCGCGATGCTGAAGATTGCGACGGGCTAGCGTTTGCGGTCGAATTGGTAGAGATCTGCGTCGCAATCGGAACGTCCGTCCACCACGCTGGTGATGATGTCAGCGGCAATGCGTGAGTAAGTTATGCCGTTGCCGCCATAGCCGAGTGCGGCGAAGCAATGCGGCATACCGGGGATCGCGCCGATGCTTGGCAACCCGGTGCTGCTCTGTCCGAATGAGCCTGCCCAGGCGAAGTCGATATCGGCGGAAACAGCCGGCAGAAGCTTGCGCAGCTTCTTCTGCAGCGTCATGGTCTTGCGCGGCAGCAGGGCGTCGCGCTTTTCCTCGTCGGAAAAATCCTCGTCCTCCCCGCCGCAGATGATGCGCCCCTCCGGCGTGCTGCGCAGGTAGAGGTAGGGATCCGATGCCTCCCAGATCATGCATTGCTCCGGCCACAGCCGCTTTGGCTGCTTCACGGTGGCGATGGCATAGGTCGAGATGATTTTGTGGCCGCGCATCGGGACGAATTTCGGAAACTCATAGCCGGTCGCCATCACGAGGTGCCGGCAGCGGATGGTGCGGCCGGTGTCAGTCACCGCAGCCGCGCTGCGTGCATGGCAGTCGATGTCCGTGATATCCACCGGCGCATGAACCCGTGCGCCATTGCGGATCGCGGCGGCCAGCAAGGCATGTGCCGCCTTGCGCGGATCGATGACGAGATTGCCGTAGCCCAGCAAGGCTGCGGAGCGCGCAATGCCGAAGCGCGCTTTGAGCTCCTTGCGTGAGAGCAAGCGGTCGGAGAGGCCTGCCTCACGCCGAGCGGCGTGCTCGCGTTCGAGGCCCTGGGCGTCCAGCGTGTTGCCGGCAAGATAAAGCCCGTCGCGCCGGGCGACATCCGGCACCTTCAGCTCGGTCAGGCGCGCAGCGACCGCTTCCACGGCAAGCCGCGACCGGCGCCAGGCGCGCATCGCGTCCGCCTTGCCGATCTTGCGCGACAGCATGCAGAGCGGGGTATCGATCTCGTACTGGACGAGCGCCGTCGAGGCGACGGTAGAGCCTTTGACCGGATCGTCGCGGCGGTCGGCGACAATGACGTCATGCCCGGATAAAGCCAGCGCATCAGCGATCATCGCCCCGGTGATGCCGGCGCCAACGATCAGCACATCGCACGTTGAATTCGTTCTGAGCTTCGTATGCCGGACTTTTTGCACGCGGCGGCCCTCCCAGACCGGGCGGCCGGTTCGCAGATCGCGTGCGGTGCTGACCATGCTTGTCCTGCGAGAGCAACGAACACCGTAACGCGCAGGGACCGGTTTGGTTCAACGCGGGCGCCACTATGGCCTGGCGGTCACCCGCTTCAGGAATGAGCAGACCTCATCTACCCGCGGGCCCATCGCCGGAATCCAGCCCATCAGGTTGACGCAGGCATGCACGGTGCCGGTCCATAGTCGGAATTCGAAATTCGCGCCCGCGGCTTTCAGTTTTTCTGCCAGCAGATCCGTGTCGTCACGCAGCGGATCAAACTCGGCAGCCGTGACAAAGAGCGGCGGCAGCCCGCCGAGGTCGGCATGGACCGGCGCCGCCAGCGAATTTTTCCGGTCGGAAGCCTTCGGGAGATATTGGTTCCAGTACCAGGCCATCTCCTGTGTCATGATCAGATATGGCCCGCCGCCGAAATCCTTGTCCGATTGTGTATTCAGGTCCGGTGCGTAGCAGCCATAGATGCACGCTGTGCCGCGTACCGGCGAGTTGCCTGCATCGCGCAGCGCGATGGTTGCCGCAAGCGCGAGATTGGCTCCGGCGGAGTCGCCCGCCACGGCAATGCGCGCCGGATCGATGCCCCATTCCGCGCCATGGGCGGCCACCCAGCGGATCGCGGCAATGCAATCGTTCAGCGGTACGGGGAACGGATGCTCAGGCGCGAGCGCGTAATCCACGCTGACCACCCGCAGGCCGGATCGTTTCGCAAGCTGGCGCGCCACGCCGTCATAGACGTCGATGTCGCAGACCACGAAGCCGCCGCCATGCAGGAACACGATTGCGGGCGCAGGAGCAGGTGCGCCGGGATCGTAGAGCCGGATCCGGATGTCGCCGCTTGCCGCCGCGATCCTGCGCTCCTCGATATGCGGGATCGCGGGTGCGCCGGCCGACACATAGAACGGCAGCAGCCGGTTGATCAGGTCGCGCGCGCTTTCCGGCGTGCGCATAAAGATCGGCGTTTCGCCCTCCGCTCCGGTATAGATGCGGTTCAGGACAGCCGCGGTCGCCGGATCGAGCTTCGACCAAGGGTCTTTGAAAAGCGCTGCAAAATCGGTCATGAAACCGTCCTTAGGGTGGGGAAATCCATGCTCTAATGGACGGGTACGATTCGCACCCGATCCGGCAATGATTGGCAAGCTCAAAGGCGTTATCGATTCCTACGGCGAAGATTACGTGATCGTCGACGTTCAAGGCGTCGGCTATCAGGTGCATTGCTCCGCCCGCACGCTGCAATCGCTGCCGCCGCAGGGCGAGACGGCGACGTTGTCGATCGAGACCCATGTCCGCGAGGACCAGATTCGCCTGTTCGGCTTTGCGAGCGATCTCGAACGCGAATGGTTCCGTCTCCTGCAGACCGTGCAGGGCGTCGGTGCCAAGGTGGCGCTCGCTGTGCTCGGTACGCTGAGGCCTTCGGAACTTGCGAATGCGATTGCGCTGCGCGACAAGGCGGCGATCGCGCGCACTCCCGGCGTTGGTGCGAAAGTGGCCGAGCGCATCGTCACCGAGCTGAAGGACAAGACCCCGGCCTTCAGCGACATCGATCCGGCCGTGGTGCGGCTGTCGGCGGAGGTGGACGAGAACCGCGCGCCGCAGCCAGTGCGCGATGCGGTCTCCGCGCTGGTCAATCTCGGCTATGGTCAGCCGCAGGCGGCCGCGGCGATTGCTGCGGCGTCACGCGAAGCGGGAGAGGGTGCGGATACCGCCAAGCTGATCCGGTTCGGTCTGAAAGAATTGGCGAAGTGATGCTTGAAGTGGCGAGTCAGGTGAAAGCGTGTCGAGCTTGACCGAAAAAGACAAGGAACTGATCGCCGCCGCGATTGAGGCGATCAAGGGGCGTTATCGTAACGAGTGGCAGGAGGTCGGCGCCGCTATGCGCACGCGCGATGGCCGCATCATCACCGGCGTGAATATCGATGCCTATCTCGGCCGCATGGCGGTCTGTGCCGAGGCGATTGCGATCGGGCGCTCGATCACTGAAGCCGGCGATAACGGCATCGAGACCATCGTGGCGGTGCGCCATCCGCGTCCGCACGAGGAGGACCAGACCATCAAGGTGGTATCGCCCTGCGGGTCGTGCCGCGAACTGATCCACGACTACGATCCGAAGGCGCGGGTGATCGTACCGAACGGACCGGAGCCGTCGGTGATGACGATTTCCGAATTGCTGCCGAACAAATACTGGCGAGGCAAGAAGTGACGACCACGCGCCTCGTCTCCGCCGAACGCCGCGAGGACGATCTCGCCGAAGCGTCGCTGCGTCCGCAGAAGCTCGGCGAATTCATCGGGCAGGAGAAGGCGCGCGCCA
>JBMOOQ010000037.1:0-55861 GCA_049324435.1 Pseudomonadota bacterium | reverse complement strand
GGATGCCAAAGCCGCCAGCAAGAAGGCCGATGGTGGCGCGTCCAAGAAGAGCGCCGCCAAATCCGACAGCAAGGCGGCCAAGAAGGCGGCCAAGAAGGCGGCCGAGAAGGCCGCTGCAAAAGCTCCGGTGCCGCTGCCCAAGCGCCGTCCTGCAGACAGCGCCACTGTGACCGGCGCGTTCCCGGCTCCGATTGGAACCGCGCCGATCTTGCCGTCGACGCTGGTGGCAGACCAACCCGCCCGTCAGCCGGCGCCCGCTGCCGCGTTACAGCGCGAGGCTGCGCTGACACCGCCGTCAACCCACATCCCGTCCGCGCTGGTGCCGGCTGCTCCGATCTCGCAGGACAGCCTCGCCGCCGTCAAGAAGGCGGTCGAGCTGACGAGGCGCGGACGTAACAGCGAGGCGACAGCACTCGCCGGGACGGTAACCGATCCGGTCGCCGCCAAATTGATCGAGTGGCTGGTGCTGCGCGCCGAGAACGACGATTTCGACTTTCAGCGCTATGCCGGATTCGCCACCGAAAATCCGGGCTGGCCGAACATCAACCAGTTCAGGCGCAAGGCCGAGGCTGCGCTGTTCCAGAACGGCGTCAACGATGCGGTGATCCGGCGCTATTTTGCTTCGGCAAAGCCGCTGACGGCGAAAGGGCGGCTTGCCTATGCGCGTGCGCTTCTGGCGCAAGGCGAGCGCGCCCAGGCGCAGCAGCTCGTGCGCGAGACCTGGCGTAACGACGCACTGACCGCAGATATGGAGCGGCAGGTGCTCGACAGCTTCGGATCGCTGCTCACCGGCGGCGACCACAAGGTGCGGATGGACCGGCGCCTCTACGCCGAGGATAGCGATGCCGCCTTGCGCGCCGCGCAGCGGCTCGGGCCGGCGCAGGTGGCGATCGTCAAGGCGCATGCCGCGGTGATCGACAAGTCGTCGAAGGCCAAGGCGTTGCTTGATGCGGTGCCGGGCGAGGTGCGCGGCGATACGGCTTATCTCTTCACCCGCGCGAAATACTTGCGCCGGGCCGATCACATCGACGAAGCGGCTAAAGTCATGCTGGCGGCGTCCAATGCCGCCAACGCCGTGCATGATCCGGACGAATGGTGGGAGGAGCGGAGGCTGCTCGCCCGCAAGCTGCTCGATGCCGGCGAACCGCGCACCGCCTTCCGGGTCGCGCGCGAGGCTGCAATGCCCGAAAAGGAAGGGGCCCGGGTCGAGCATCTGTTCACGGCCGGCTGGATCGCGTTCCGCTTCCTCCATGATCCCGCTACGGCAAAGCCGCTGTTTTCGGGCATCATCCAGGTCGCCGAACACCCGGCTTCGCGGTCGCGCGGTCATTACTGGTACGCGCGGGCCTGTGAGGCTCTCGGCCAGCCTGGCGAGGCGCGGACGCATTACGAGCGCGCGGCGCGGTTCTCGAGCACCTATTACGGGCAGATCGCCCACGCGCGGCTGGGCGGTTCGGATCTGCGTTTGCCGCCGCCGCCGGCCGGGCATCCGCAGGGCCACCGGCTCGAAATCGTGCGCGCCATGGAGATGCTGTACGCCATCGACGAGCGCGACCTCGTCGCGTCGGCGGCGGCGGACCTGGCCGACCGCGCGGTCGATCCGGCCGGGCTTGCTGCGGTCGCCGCGCTTGCCGAGAAGAAGGGCGACGCACGCACCCTCGTGCTGCTCGGCCGCACCGCCGTGAGCCGCGGTCTGCCTTTTGAATACTATGCCTATCCGACCGCAGGCTTGCCGAAATTCACCCCGATCGGCCCGCCGGTCGAACCGCATGTCGCCTATGCGATCGCGCGTCAGGAGAGCGGCTTCAACCCGCGGGCGCGCTCGGGTGCGAATGCCCAAGGCCTGATGCAGGTTCTGCCGGGCACCGCGAAACTGGTCGCCAAGCGGAACGGCATCCCGTTCGACGCCAAGAAGCTCTACAATCCCGTCTACAATGTGCAGATCGGGGCCGCCGAGCTCGGGCACGCGATCGAGAATTACCGCGGCTCCTATATTCTGACCTTCGTGGCCTATAACGCGGGGCCGGGCAGGGTGCGCGACTGGGTTGAGCGATTCGGCGATCCGCGCGATCCGAAGATCGATCCGATCGACTGGGTGGAGCGCATTCCGTTCTCCGAGACACGCAACTATGTCCAGCGGGTCATGGAGAATATGCAGGTCTACCGCGTACGCTTCGGCGCCTCGTCAAAGCTGATGATCGAGGCCGACCTCCGGCGCGGAATGGCCTCGAACTGAGGCCGGTTGCGGACGGTGCGGTGCGCCCTACACTGAGCGAATGCCGGACCGCGTCTCTGAATCGATTGCCGAAAGCCGGTTTGTCGCCGCGCCGGACGGCCTGGCGCTGCATGTGCGTTGTTATGAGCCGCCGGAGGCGGATACAGAGCGCCTCGCAGTACTGTGCCTTCCCGGACTGACCCGCAACGAAGCCGATTTTGAGCCGCTTGCGCTTCATTTAAGCGGCGATGCCGAGCGGCCGCGACGGGTTTTCGCGCTGGATTCCCGCGGGCGGGGCCGTTCCGGCCACGATCCGGACTGGCGCAACTACAATCCTGCGGTCGAGCTGGGCGATGTCATCGCAGTGATGAATGAGCTTTCGCTCGCGCGCGCGGTGTTCGTTGGCACCTCGCGCGGCGGCATTCTCACGATGCTGATGGCGGCGGCCCAGCCCGAACGGATTGCAGGCGCGCTGCTCAACGATATCGGACCGGTGATCGAGCCGGGAGGCCTGATGCGCATCAAGGGTTATGTCGGCCGGATGCGGCAGCCGGCCGATCTTGCTGAGGGCGCCGAAATTCTCAAGGGTTTGTTCGCCGCGCAATTTCCAAATCTGAGCGAGGCGGACTGGCTCGCCTGGGCCAACCGCAACTGGAAGCAGGGGCCCGGCGGCCTTGTCGCGCGCTACGATCCGGCGCTAGCCGAGACGCTGAAGGACCTGACGCCGGACCAGCCGATCCCCGATCTGTGGGCGCAGTTCGATCTTCTGCCGCAAGTCCCCTTGATGACAATCCGCGGCGGTCTGTCGGATATCCTGTCCGCGACGACGGTCGACGCGATGCGCGCAAGACGGCCCGATATGGAGTCGATCGAGATCGCGGACCAAGGCCATGCGCCGCTGCTTGCCGAACCTGAAGTCACGCGCCGGATTTCGGAATTTGTGCGACGATGCGACAGCGCCGTCTGAGTGGAGGAGAGTGCATCCGGCGTGCGAAGTCCATGTCATGCTGGTTGACGGTGTTTCGTCAAAGTATTGATATCGAGAGGATTTTCGGCGTCGATGAATTCGCGAGCCGCGCTGAAGACGGAGCGGAACATGTCCGGAGTCAGCACACCGGTATTGGTATTGTAACGCGAGCAATGGTAGCTGTTGAAAATCGTGACCGTGCCGATGCTGTGGCGCGCACCGTGTCCGAACTTCACCGCCGACTTGCGGGCGCCAAGCGCGGTGACTGTCGCATCATGGGCGATACGGCCGAGCGTGACGATGGCCCGCAACGCCTTCATCTCCGCAATCGTCGCCTCAAGGAATGAGCGGCAGGTCTGGATCTCGGCCGGAGTCGGCTTGTTCTCCGGCGGTACGCAGCGCACCGCGTTGGTCACGCGTGCATCGACCAGTTCGACGGTGTCGTCGACGCGCGCCTCGAAATTCCCGCGCGCGAAACCGAACTCGTTCAGCGTCCCGTACAGGAGATCGCCGGCATAGTCGCCGGTGAACGGCCGGCCGGTGCGGTTCGCGCCCTGCAGGCCCGGCGCCAGGCCGACGATCAGCAGACGGGCGGAGAGGGGACCAAACGAGGCGACCGGCGCGTTGAACCAGCCCGGTTCGCGCGCGCGCCATTGTTCGCGGAAGGCGGCCAGCCGCGGGCAGCGCGGACAATCGCGCCCAGGCTTGCCGCTGTCCCGGATGAAGGCCGGATTTTCAGTCCTCGAAGTCGTCGTCATCGGGGCCGATATTCGCGCGTTGCGCCGGCCGCTGCAAAAATTGCGGGGTGTGCTGGCGCGGTTCGCGAGGCTCCCGGACCGGGCGTTCGGCGGGGTCGCGCCCGATCTTGTTCTGCAGGCTGATGATGTCAATGAATTCGTCGGCCTGACGCCGCAACTCGTCCGCCACCATCGGCGGCTGGGACGACATGGTGGATACCACGGTGACGCGAACGCCTTGGCGCTGCATCGCCTCGATCAGGCAGCGGAAATCGCCGTCGCCGGAAAACAGCACCATATGATCGATATGGCCGGCAAGCTCCATCGCGTTGACGGCAAGCTCGATATCCATATTGCCTTTGACCTTGCGGCGTCCGGTCTGGTCGACGAATTCCTTGGTCGCCTTGGTCACGACGGTGTAGCCATTATAGTCGAGCCAGTCGATCAATGGCCGGATCGACGAATATTCCTGATCCTCGATGACCGCCGTGTAGTAAAACGCGCGCAACAGGTAGCCGCGGGACTGAAATTCGCGGAGCAGGCGCTTGTAATCGATGTCAAAGCCCAAAGATTTTGCGGTCGCATAGAGGTTGGCGCCGTCGATAAATAGAGCTGTCTTTTCGAGATTTGATCCCATCGTCCAGTCTTGTCCTTTTGCTTCTTGTCCTTCTTGGCTCGCTCGCGGCTGCTTCGCAGCCGGCACCGATCCGCAAATACGCCGGGCTGGCGGCGACGGCCGGCCGATCCCGGTCCGGGCGGCACATTTGGGAAACCGTCCGGCTCCGCGAAATTACCCTCAATGAATATTCAAAGGTGGCCGGTTCGTTCCCGCGCGGTCGTTAACAGAGGTGACGCGGCCGGTCCAAGCGAAAAGCGCCTTACGGTTTAACCTAATTTACTTCTTGCGATTCCGGGGGCATACGGGTACCAACTCGGCCAATCCCGCTAGAAAATTTGCGATAGGAGTGACAAGCCAATGGCCCGCGTCACCGTAGAAGACTGCATCGACAAGGTTGAGAACCGCTTTGAACTCGTGCTTCTCGCGAGCCACCGCGCCCGCATGGTATCGTCCGGTGCTCAGATCACGGTCGACCGCGATAATGACAAAAATCCGGTCGTGGCGCTGCGCGAGATCGCCGAGACCACGATTTCGCCCGAGGACTTGAAGGAAGACCTCATCCACTCGCTGCAGAAGTATGTCGAGGTCGACGAGCCGGAGCCCGAGGCGCCTCTGATCGGAACCTCCGGATCGGTGGATGCCGACGACACCGACGTCGCCATGGAACACATGAGCGAGGAAGAGTTGCTCAAGGGCCTCGAGGGTCTGACCCCGCCCGAGGCTCAACCCGAGGAAGAGGAATAAATCCAAATCCCTCGGATCCAGGTTTCACGGCCCGGCAAATTGCCGGGCCTTTTTGTTTCTTAACCGTGCTCCCTGACCTTGCGGGTGCGGCGAAGGGCCGTGATATGATTTTGCGAGGCCGCGTTGCCGGCCGGAGCGGAATGTAATGGCTCGAACCAGTCCCCAATTGCCCCGGATGCAGAACCAGGCGCGCACGCGCGCTCCGCTGGAGCTTGCCGGTGCGACCGCGTTGCCGGCCCAGGACAAACCCAAGCCGGGGGGCAAGCCGCAAATGATGCGGCAATACGAACTGGTCGACCGGGTACGCCGGTACAATCCGAACACTGACGAGGCGCTGCTCAACCGGGCCTATGTCTATGCGATGAAGGCCCATGGCGAGCAGAAGCGCGCCTCCGGGGACCCCTATTTTTCCCACCCATTGGAAGTCGCCGCGATCCTGACCGATCTGAAGCTCGACGACGCGACCATCGCGGCTGCACTCCTTCATGACACCATCGAGGATACGCCGGCGACTCGCGCCGAAATCGACGAGCTGTTCGGCAAGGAGATCGGAATTCTGGTCGAGGGCCTGACCAAGCTGAAGAAGCTCGATCTCGTCACCAAGGAAGCCAAGCAGGCTGAGAACTTGCGCAAGCTTCTGCTTGCGATTGCCGATGACGTCCGCGTGCTGCTGGTCAAGCTTGCCGACCGGCTGCACAACATGCGTACGCTCCATCATGTGCCGGTCTCCACGCGCCGCCGGATGGCGGAGGAGACGCTCGACATCTATGCGCCGCTTGCGGGCCGCATGGGCATGCAGGAAATGCGCGAGGAACTGGAGGATCTGTCGTTTCGCGAGCTTTATCCCGACGCCTACAACGTGGTGACGGAGCGCCTTCTGACGCTCGGCTTGCGCAACAAGGATCTGATCATCGACATCGAGCAGCAGCTGACCCGCAAGCTCGCCGACCGCGGCATACCGGCAAAGGTCAAGGGGCGGCAGAAGCGCGCCTATTCGATCTGGCGCAAGATGGAGCGCAAGTCGGTCGGCTTCGAGCAATTGTCGGACATTTTTGCGTTCCGTCTGATCGTCAGCACGGTCGCGGAATGCTATCAGGCGATCGGCGTCGTTCACACGACCTGGCCGGTGGTGCCCGGCCGGTTCAAGGATTACATCTCGACGCCCAAGCAAAACGATTACCGTTCGATCCACACCACGGTGATCGGGCCTGGCAAACAGCGTGTCGAGCTGCAGGTCCGCACCCAGGAGATGGACGACATCGCCGAATACGGTATCGCGGCGCATGCGCTCTACAAGGATGCGACCGTATCGCCGTCCGAAATGCTGTCGCGCGAGTCGAATGCCTATGCGTGGCTGCGCCGGACCATCGAATTGTTGTCGGAAGGATCGAATTCGGAAGAGTTTCTTGAGCACACCAAGCTCGAACTGTTCCACGATCAGGTGTTCTGCTTCACCCCGAAGGGCAAATTGATCGCCTTGCCGCGTCATGCGACGCCGATCGACTTCGCCTATGCCGTGCATACCGACGTCGGCAATATGGCGGTCGGCGCCAAGATCAACGGCAAGATCGCGCCGCTTGCGTCGGAATTGCAGAACGGCGACGAAGTCGAGATCATGACCTCAAAGGCGCAGAAGGCGCCGCCCGCCGCATGGGAATCGATCGTGGTAACCGGCAAGGCGCGCGCTGCGATCCGGCGCGCCACGCGTGTCGCGGTCCGCGACCAGTATGCCGGGCTCGGCCGCCGCATTGTCGAGCGGTTGTTCCATCGCGCCAAGAAGGAATATTCCGACGAGAAGCTGCAAGGCGCGCTGCCGCGGCTCGCTCGTGCCTCGATCGAAGACGTGATGGCAGCGGTCGGACGCGGCGAGATGAAGGCATCCGACGTAGCCCGTGCCATGTATCCCGACTATCTCGAAGAACGCGCGGCTCTGGCAGCGCCGAAAGGCGATAATTCCTGGCTCGGCTTGCGCCGGGCGAAATCAGTCAAGGCCAAGGTTCCTGCAGCCGATAGCGCAACGGCAATTCCGGTCCGGGGTATCAATAGCGATCTGCCGGTGCGGTTTGCGCCGAATGGCGGCGCGGTGCCCGGCGACCGGATCGTCGGCATCCTGACCCCGGGCGAGGGGATCACGATCTATCCGATCCAGTCGCCCTCGTTGCAGGAATTCGAGGACAGGCCCGAGCAATGGATCGATCTGCGGTGGGATGTCGACGAGCACGAACCGCAGCGATTCCCGGCGCGCATCGTCGTGAAATCGGTCAATGAGCCGGGGACACTTGCGCAGCTCGCGCAGGTGATCGCCGAGAACGACGGCAACATCGACAATATTCACATGGAACGGCAATCGCCGGATTTCACGACGCTCACGTTCGATCTCGAGGTCTATGACCTCAAGCACCTGACCGCGATTATTGCACAATTGCGTGCCAAGCCTGTGGTCGCTACCGTGGCGCGTGTGAACGGCTGAAGGCGGGCAGCGGCTTTGTCTATTCTCAGGCTTGGTGTGAATATCGACCACGTCGCGACTATCCGCAATGCACGCGGTGGCCGGCATCCCGATCCGCTGCGCGCGGCGAAGCTTGCGGCGGCTGCCGGCGCTGACGGGATCACTGCGCATTTGCGGGAGGATCGCCGTCATATTCGCGATGACGATATTGCCCGGCTCAAGGCCGAGATCGACAAGCCGCTGAATTTCGAGATGGCCGCCACCGATGACATGATCGAGATTGCGCTGCGCACGCGCCCGCACGCGGCATGTCTTGTGCCGGAGCGGCGGGCCGAGCGGACCACGGAGGGCGGGCTCGACGTGGTCGGTCAGCGCGCCGTGATTGAGAATGCGGTGCGGACGCTGGCAGGGGCCGGGATCCGGGTGTCGCTCTTTATCGCAGCGGATCGCGAACAGGTCGAAGCTGCACACGCGGCCGGCGCCCCGGTGATCGAATTGCATACCGGCGCGTGGTGCGATGCGCTCGCCGCCGGCGATAACGACGTCGCGGCGCGCGAGTTCGAGCGGATCCGGATTGCGGCCGCGTTCGCCAAAATCCTCGGCCTTGAGGTGCATGCCGGCCACGGGCTCGACTATGCGAGTGCGGAAACCATCGCAGCGTTGCCCGAGATCGTCGAACTCAATATCGGCCATTTCCTGATCGGGGAGGCGGTGTTTGTGGGCCTCGACAACGCGATCCGGACGATGCGGTCTGCCATCGATCGCGGCCGGCAAAACGTGAAGGCCGCATGATTCTGGGTCTTGGCTCCGACCTCGTCGACATTCGCCGCATCGAGAAGGTGCTGCAGCGTCATGGGGACCGGTTCATCCAGCGGATATTCACGCCGGTCGAGGTCGCCAAAGCAGAGCGGCGTGCAACCCGGATCGATACCTACGCCAAACGCTTCGCGGCCAAGGAGGCCTGTTCCAAGGCGCTCGGAACCGGGTTCCGCAAGGGGGTTTTCTTCCGCGATATGGGGGTCGTGAACCTGCCGTCCGGCCGTCCAACCATGAAACTGACCGGCGGTGCGCTGAGGCGGCTGAACGAGATCACGCCAGACGGCTATGAAGCCCGCATTGATATCAGTCTCACCGACGAATATCCGCTCGCACAAGCGATCGTGATTATCTCGGCGGTGCCGCTGAATTCGGCAAAAGATCAGCCGCCGGTCTCGATTATCTGAGCGATTTCCTGTAGATAGCGGCATTCTGCCGTTTCGTTGCGAAGCGTTTGTCCAGCCGCTACAACGGCGCCCGCCCGTAATCTTTCCCGGACATGAGGCCAATGAGCGTGACCAGCACCAAGCGCAAGGAAAGCGGATTCGGCGAGACCGTCCGCGTCATCGTGCATGCGCTGATCATCGCGCTCGTAATCCGCACATTCCTGTTCCAGCCCTTCAACATTCCGTCGGGCTCGATGAAGGAAACGCTGCTGGTCGGCGACTATCTGTTCGTCTCGAAATTCTCTTACGGCTACAGTTCGTACTCGTTCCCGTTCTCTCCGCCGTTATTTTCTGGCCGCATTTTCGGTTCGGCTCCGGACCGTGGCGACGTTGCGGTATTCCGTCTGCCGAAGGACGACTCCACCGATTACATCAAGCGCGTGATCGGGTTGCCGGGCGACCGCATTCAGATGAAGCAGGGCCTGCTTTACATCAATGGCGATCCAGTGAAGCGGGAGCGCCTGGACGACTATATTGAGACCGAAGAAGGTCCCGGCGCGATCCGCGTCAAGCGCTGGCGCGAGACCCTGCCGAACGGCGTCAGCTACACGACGCTCGATCTGCAGGACAACGGCTTCTACGACAATACGCAGGAATATGTGGTGCCGGCCGGCCACTATTTCATGATGGGCGACAATCGCGACAACTCGACCGATAGCCGCGTGCTCAGTCAGGTCGGCTATGTGCCGTTCAGCCATCTGATCGGCCGGGCGCAGATCATCTTCTTTTCCGTTCGTGAGGGCGATCGCGCCTGGCAGGTGTGGCGCTGGCCCTGGTCGGTGCGATGGGACCGGATATTCAAGATCGTGCGATGAGCCGCGCATCGGATAGTGCAGCGACGCCAGGCGATGCACGGGCAAGGCGCAGCGCTGGCTCGGCCAAACGGAAGGCGGGCGCGGAGCGAGCGGCCGCTTCGCAGGACGGACCGGACCGCAAAGCTGCGCGGCCTGCCGACGCCGAGGCCGGTCCGAAAAAGCGCAAGGCTCAGCGCGCGTCTCCGCTCGAGACCACGATCGGCTACCGTTTCCGGGACAAGGCGCTGCTCGAACGCGCGCTGACGCATATTTCCGCGCTAAAGGGTCAAGGCCGCACCGGCAGCTATCAGCGGCTCGAATTTCTTGGCGATCATGTGCTCGGTCTTGCGGTGTCGGAAATGCTGTTCGAGGCGTTTCCGAAGGCGGAAGAGGGCGAACTGTCGCGCCGGCTGGCCGATCTCGTTCGCCGCGAATCCTGTGCCGATGTGGCGCGCTCGATCGATCTTGGCGACTCGCTCAGGCTGGGCGCGTCCGAGGTCCGCGCCGGCGGGCGGTCGCGCGTTGCGATCCTCGCCGATGTCTGCGAATCGCTGATTGGAGCGGTGTTCCTGGACGGCGGCTACAAGGCTGCAAAGGCGCTGGTGGAGCGCTATTGGTCGGACCGGATGCGCAAACCCGCGCGGCCGTTGCGCGATCCGAAGACCATGCTGCAGGAATGGGCGCAGGCGCGCGGGCTTCCGACGCCGTCCTATCGCGAGGTGGAACGGACCGGGCCGCATCACGACCCGGTTTTCCGCGTCGCGGTGACACTGCCGGAACGCGAACCGGCCGAAGGCCGCGGGCGCTCGAAACGCGCTGCCGAACAGGCTGCGGCCGCCGCACTGCTGGCGCGGGAAGGCGTGAATGCCGATGTCTGAGGGCCGCCCGGACCAGCCCACGCGTTGCGGCTTTGTCGCGCTGATCGGTGCGCCGAATGCCGGCAAATCGACGCTGATCAATGCGCTGGTCGGCAGCAAGGTCTCGATCGTCAGTCACAAGGTGCAGACCACCCGCATGCCGGTGCGCGGCATCGTCGTCGAAGGCGCCTCGCAGCTGATCTTTGTCGATACGCCGGGAATTTTTGCACCGAAGCGAAGGCTGGACCGCGCCATGGTCACGAGCGCCTGGGCGGGCGCGCATGATGCCGACCTCTCCGGCCTCCTGATCGATGCGCGCAAGGGGCTCGACGACGAGGCCGACGCGATCCTGGAAAAGCTCGCCGACGCGCCGGGCCGCAAGTTCCTCGTTCTGAACAAGGTCGATGTCACCGATAAGCCCGCCTTGCTTGCGCTCGCCACCGCGCTGAACCAGCGAATCCCATTCGAGGCAACCTTCATGATTTCGGCGCTCACCGGCGACGGCGTTGCCGACATGCGCAGCTGGCTTGCCGGCAAGGTGCCGGAGGGGCCGTGGCTCTATCCCGAAGACCAGATGTCGGATGCGCCACTCCGTCAGCTTGCGGCAGAAATTACGCGGGAGAAGCTGTTCCACCGCCTGCATCAGGAATTGCCGTATCAGTCGACGGTCGAGACCGAATCCTGGGAAGAAAGGAAGGATGGCTCGGTGCGGATCGAGCAGACGATCTATGTCGAGCGCGACAGTCAGAAGAAGATTGTGATCGGGAAGCGGGGGCAGACGCTCAAGGCGATTGGCGCGGACGCCCGCAGGGAGATTGCCGAAATCGTGGAGGCGCCGGTCCATCTGTTCCTGTTCGTCAAGGTGCGCGAAGGCTGGGGCGACGATCCGGAGCGCTATCGCGAGATGGGGCTTGAGTTTCCCAAGGACTCGTGAGGCGCGGTCTTCGGCGCATGAAGATCGCGACCTGGAATATCAATAACGTCAATCGCAGGCTGACGAACCTCATCGGTTGGTTGAACCGTGCGAAGCCCGACATTGTCGGGCTTCAGGAACTGAAGTGTAGCGACTTCGACTTTCCGGCGGCGGCCTTGCGCAAGGCCGGATATTCCGCGGTCTGGCGCGGGCAGAAGGCCTGGAATGGCGTTGCCATCCTGTCGCGCATCGGCGAGCCGGTGGTAACGCGGCTCGCCTTGCCGGGCGATCGTGACGATACGCAGAGCCGTTACATTGAGGCTGCGGTCGCCGGTGTCCTGATCGGCTGTCTTTACCTTCCGAACGGCAATCCGCAGCCGGGACCGAAGTTTGACTATAAGCTGAAGTGGTTCAAACGATTGTCAGTGCATGCGCACAAGCTATTGAAAATAAACGTCCCTATCGCGCTGGTTGGCGATTTTAATGTTGCGCCGACGGATGAGGATATCTATCCAACGCGCTCGTGGGACAAGGATGCCCTGATCCAGCCGCAAAGCCGCTCGGCTTATGCGCGGCTGGTGAAACAGGGCTGGACCGACGCCCTGCGCGTGACCCATCCAGACCAGCGAATCTATACCTTCTGGGACTACAAGCGGCACCGCTGGCCCCGAGATGCCGGGCTCCGTCTCGACCATATTCTGCTCGGCCCGATCCTGACCAAGCGGCTGAGGGCGGCCGGGGTCGACCGCTCCGAGCGCGGCCGGGACGGCGCGAGTGATCACGCGCCGGTCTGGGTGGACCTCAAGTAGATCGCGCGCCCGTCTCGACATTGCAGCGCGGATCGGGTGATGTCCCGCCATGCAATGGAGCGACGACGGATTCGTCCTCGGTATCCGGCGGCACGGCGAGGCGAATGCCATTCTCGAACTGATGACGCGGGAGCACGGGCGGCACCTCGGTCTGGTGCGCGGCGGGGCCGGCAGCCGGATGCGGCCGGTGCTGCAGCCCGCAAACGCGGTGCGGGCGCATTGGCGCGCGCGGCTCGACGATCATCTCGGCAGTTTCACGATCGAGCCGATCGCGCTGCGGGCGGGTTTGCTGTTCTCGGAGTCCCATGCGGTCTTCGCGGTGACCCATCTCGCCGCACTGGCGCGGCTCCTTCCGGAACGCGATCCGCACGAGATCGTCTACGACAGCCTGGAAGCCATCACGGCGCATCTGCAGGAGCCGGCGCTGTGTGCGGCGCTGATCGTGCGGTTCGAATTGCTGATGCTGTCCGAACTCGGTTTCGGTCTCGACCTCGAAAGTTGCGCGTCGACCGGATCGAACACCGACCTGATCTACGTATCGCCCAAATCGGGCCGGGCGGTGTCGCGCGAGGCCGGTGCGCCCTGGCGTGACCGGCTGCTGCCGCTGCCGGCCTTTATTACGGGTGACATCGAGCAAGTCGGAGCAAGCGACATCGCCGACGGGTTTGCGCTCACGGCGTTCTTCCTCGCGCGCCACGTGCTGGAGCCGCGCGGGATCACACTGCCTGATGCCCGCGCGCATTTCATTGCCGCGGTATGCCGCAGGCTCGCGGACGCGGCGTAACGTCAAACAAAAAAGGCCGGCCCTTCCGGACCGGCCCGATCTCATCGAGTGGCAGCGTTGCCGATCAGCGGCAAACGCGCTCGCGCCAGCAGTGATAGCCGTAGGGCCCGTAGCCGCAGCGGCGCACGTAATAGCAGTACGGACGATAACGGTAACCGTAGCCGCCGCCATAATACTGAGCGGGGGTGATAAGGCTCTCTACGTTCAAAGCCGTCCCCGGCGCGCTGACCGGCGCGGCGGAAACGGTTGCGGCACTCAGGGTCAGCCCCGCTGCAACAACCAGGGCAGTAGCGAACGTCTTCATGAGTTGATCTCCAATTATCGACGACAACGCACGACCAATGACGCTGCGTTTTGATCCGGCAGCGAAACCACCGATCACGCGATCCGCAACCGACGGGTATCGGGTGCGGTTAGAAAACCACCCTGCCGCAAATGTCCCCTCTGCGGTCACACAGGAGGGGTACCATGAAATTTGGCGGGACACCGCACTTTTTCGGGTCCCGCCAATAAATCATCCGTGACAGCCCAGGGCCGTCTGCGGTGCGATCAATAGTACCGGTAACGGTAGTAACGATAAGGCCGGTAGGGCCGATAATAGGGCCGATAATAGCGCGGCGCGGTATACCAGCAGCGGCGCGCGCAGCCATACCGTCCGCAGACGCGGCGGCAGACATAGGCGACGGCTTCGGCCTGACTGCCGACGACATCAGCCATCGCGGCAGGGGCCGATAGCGGCATGGCCTCGGCACGGTCGGACATAAGCGAACCAAACGACAGGATCGCAGCCGCAGCTGCGATCGCGCATATCAACTTTCTCATCAGGCACTCTCCTGGTGTGTGCGGCCATAGCACGGGTCCACGGGACGTCCGGGTTCGACGGCGGGCCGCATGTCATTGTCCCCGTCGCCGATTAGACCGCAGATTCAATGAATTGCCCCGTCTTGAGGCATTCATCACGCATTCATTGCCACGGCTCCGGCGAATATCAGGTAAACGGCTATTCGGGGATATGATCAGAGTTCCACGGCGGCGGCCGAACGACAAGTCTGGCCGCAGGCGCTTGTCTTGTTCCACGCGCTGAGGCGCGGTACCGAACGGCATGGGCACACGACTGATTCCTCCGCCGGACAAGGACGTCCAGGAAATCGCGCTGCGCGATGCGCTGGAAGAGCGCTATCTCGCCTATGCGCTATCGACCATCATGCACCGCGCGTTGCCCGATGCGCGTGACGGGCTGAAGCCGGTCCATCGCCGCATCCTTTATGGCATGCGGCTTCTTCGCCTCGATCCCGGGTCCACGCCGAAGAAGTCCGCCAAGATCGTCGGCGACGTGATGGGTAATTTCCATCCGCATGGCGACCAGGCAATCTACGACGCGCTGGTGCGGCTCGCGCAGGATTTCTCGTCGCGCTATCCGCTGATCGACGGGCAAGGCAATTTCGGCAATATCGACGGCGATAACGCTGCAGCCTACCGCTACACCGAAGCGCGCATGACCGAGGTCGCGCGGCTTCTGCTCGACGGCATCGATGAGAACGCGGTCGACTTCCGGCCGAATTACGACGGGCTCACCGAAGAGCCGGTGGTGCTGCCGGGTGCGTTCCCCAATCTGCTCGCGAACGGATCGCAAGGCATCGCGGTCGGCATGGCGACCTCGATCCCGCCGCACAATGCTGCCGAGCTGTGCGACGCCGCATTGTTCCTGATCGACAATCCGAACGCCCGCTCGAAGACGCTCCTGAAATACGTGCCGGGACCCGACTTCCCGACCGGCGGCGTGGTGGTCGATTCCAAGGAGGCCATCGCCGAAGCCTACACGACCGGGCGCGGATCGTTCCGGGTGCGCGCGCGCTGGACCAAGGAAGAGCTGGGCCGCGGCGGTTATCAGATCGTGGTCACTCAGATTCCCTATCTCGTGCAGAAATCGCGGCTGATCGAGCGCATCGCCGAACTCCTCAACGAGCGCAAGCTGCCGCTCGTTGCCGACATCCGCGACGAGTCCGCCGCCGATATCCGCATCGTGATCGAGCCGAAATCGCGTGCCGTCGATCCGGTGCTGCTGATGGAATCGCTGTTCAAGGTCAGCGAGCTGGAAAGCCGCATCCCGCTGAACATGAATGTGCTGGTCAAGGGCCGGGTGCCGAAGGTTGTCGGCCTCGCCGAGGCGCTGCGCGAATGGCTGGACCATCGCCGCGATGTGCTGGTGCGGCGGAGCAGGCACCGGCTGGATGCGATCGAGCACCGGCTCGAAGTGCTGGGCGGCTACCTGATCGCCTATCTGAACCTCGACAAGGTGATCAAGATCATCCGCACCGAAGACGAGCCGAAGCCGGTCCTGATCCGGACCTTCAAGCTCACCGAGGTGCAGGCCGACGCCATCCTCAACATGCGGCTGCGCAATTTGCGCAAGCTCGAGGAGATGGAAATCCGGCGCGAGGACAAGGACCTGCGCGACGAGCAGAAGAAGCTGAAGGCGCTTCTGAAGTCCGAAGACGAGCAGTGGAAGACGGTCGCAGGCGAAATCAGGAAGGTGCGCGAGACCTTCGGGCCCAAGACTGAATTAGGCAGGCGCCGCACGACCTTCGGCGAGGTTCGTGACGTCGAGCAGGAGCTTGCTGAAGTCCTGGTCGAGCGTGAGCCGGTCACCGTCGTGGTATCGGAAAAGGGCTGGGTGCGCGCGCTGCGCGGCCACGTGTCCGACCTGTCATCGGTGAGCTTCAAATCCGACGACGCGCTGCAATTCTCTTTCTTTGCGGAGACCACGTCGAAATGCGTGTTCTTTGCGAGCAACGGCAAGTTCTACACCATCGACGCATCGAAGCTCCCGGGCGGGCGCGGACATGGCGAGCCGGTTCGGCTGTTCATCGATCTGGAACAGGACGCAACCATCGTCCAGGCCTTCAAGTACCAGGGCGGACGCAAGTTCATCGTCGCCTCGGGTGAGGGCAAGGGCTTCGTCGTTGCCGAGGACGAATGCCTTGCCAATACCCGCAAGGGCAAGCAGGTGCTGAACGTCAAGGCGCCGGACAAGGCGGTGGCGATCGCGCTGGTCGAGGGCGATCTCGTCGCCGCGATCGGCGAGAACCGCAAGATGATCGTATTCCCGATCGAGCAGGTCCCGGAGATGACGCGCGGTGCGGGCGTCCGGCTGCAGCGTTACAAGGATGGCATCCTCAGCGATATCATGACCTTCAATTCCAAAGGCGAGGGTATGACCTGGTTCGACAGCGCAGGACGCACACAAATCACGCCGCTGAAGGAGCTGGCCGCCTGGCGCGGCAATCGCGGCGACGCCGGCCGCGTGAAGCCCGATCGTTTCCCAAAGACCAACAAGTTCGGGAAAACGATCGGGTAGGTCCTCACATCTCCGCGCGGACCCAGCCGTGCGACATCAGCCGCTCCTGGGGCAGGAAGCGGCTCTTGTAGTCCATCTTGCGCGAGCCGCGCACCCAATAGCCGAGATAGACGTAACGCAGCCCCATCGCTTTGGCGCGAGCGATGTGATCGAGGATCATCAGCGTGCCGAGCGAGCGCGTTTCGTGATCCGGTTCGAAGAACGAATAGACCATCGACAGGCCGTCGCTGAGAATGTCGGTCAGCGCCACCGCGATCAGCGGACCGGTGCGCCGTTCCGAATCCCGTTCCGGCTGCAGCCGGTACTCGACGATGCGGGTCTCGACATGGGAATCTTCGACCATCATCGCGTAATCGAGCACGGTCATATCGGCCATGCCGCCGTCGCGGTGCCGCTCGTCGAGATAGGCGCGAAAGACCGAATATTGTTCCGAGCTCGGCACCGCCGCCCGCATCTCGCCCACGACGTCCGCGTTGCGCTGGGCGATCCGCCGCATCGACCGGCTGGGAACGAAATCCTTGACGACGACCCGCACCGAGATGCAGGCGCGGCAGGTCTCGCAGGCCGGCCGGTAGGCAATCGACTGGCTGCGCCGGAAACCGCCATGGGTCAGGAGATCGTTCAGCCCAGGTGCGCGCTCACCCACCAGATGGGTAAACACCTTCCGCTCCTCCTTCCCGGCGAGATACGGGCAGGGCGAAGGCGCCGTCAGGTAAAATTGCGGCGTATCGCGTGAATGCTGGGTCACGGTCCGGTCAATGGCTCCGGTTCGGAGTCTGACCCGGCCGGACCGTTCTCGTCAAACGGTACTGCGATCCGGACCGGCGGGACGGATGGCACCGGCCCGGGCGGGATTATTGATCACCACCGTGCCGACCAGGAAATCGTGCAGCAGCCGTCCCCGCTTGTTGAAGAAGCAGACCAGCAGGATCAGCGGCGTCAGTACGCTGGTTGAGACCCAGAACAGTCCGGCATGGACCACGGCGAGGACGAAATAGGACGGTGCGCCGTACCAGGTCCGCATCTCGATATCGAGCGCGCGCATCCCGATCGTCGCCGAGCGCGGACCGCCGAGCGTGGTGCCGTAATAATAGGCCGCCCAAATGAGGGCGATCACCGGCATCAGGCTGAACAGGCCGAGCCCGAGCCCGAGCGTCACGATGCTGAGCGCAAGAAAGAACAGCCAGACCAGGATCAGGGGGATCGCCAGGATCACGAGGTCGATCAGGAAGGCCAGCACCCGGCGCGCCGGCACGCCGTCGAACAATTCCGGGTTGGTGTCCGGATCGTAGGCGTGCGGCTTCACGTCATAGGAAACACCGATCCTGTCACGTTCGTCCGCCATGATCCTCCACCATGATCCTCCACCATGATCCTCCACCCGTGTCACGCTCGACCGGCCCTCCTCGAACCGGCGATGAAGTCTAACACGAAGTCTGAAGTCTAACGTAATGCGCTCTTGCCGCCTATAGTGGGCGGCGGGATAAGGGACGATGATCAGCCTGAGCGATATCGAAGACGCACAGACCATTCTCCACGGGAGGATCCTGCGTACGCCGATGCTGCCGGCGCCGAAGCTGTCGGCGCTGACCGGCGCCGAGATCTTCGTCAAATACGAGAACCTGCAGGTCACCAATTCGTTCAAGGAGCGCGGCGCGCTCAACAAGCTGGCGAGCCTCGACGCCGCCGACCGTGCCCGCGGCGTGATCGCGATGTCGGCCGGCAATCACGCGCAGGCGGTAGCCTATCACGCGGCGCGCTTGGGCATTGCTGCGACCATCGTGATGCCGGTGACCACGCCCGCGGTGAAGGTCGCCTCAACGCGCGCATGCGGCGCGACGGTGGTGCTGCATGGCGAGACCATCGCCGAGGCGCAGGCCAGGGCCGAGGAATTGCAGGCGCAGCAAAATCTTATTTTTATCCATCCCTATGACGACCCGCGCATCATCGCAGGGCAGGGCACCATCGCGATCGAGATGCTGGAGGAGCGTTCCGATCTCGATTGCCTGATCGTGCCGATCGGCGGCGGTGGTCTGATTTCCGGCAACGCGATCGCGGCGAAGGCAATCAATCCGCAGATCGAGGTGTTCGGCGTCGAAGCCGAGCTTTATCCCTCGATGTGGAACGCGCTTCACGGCGAGGACCGGCCCTGCGGCGGCGCGACACTTGCCGAAGGCATCGCGGTCAAGAATGTCGGCAAGCTGACGCTGCCGATCATCCGCGAACTCGTATCGGACGTGCTGCTGGTCAGCGAGTCGCAGCTCGAACGCGCGGTGAATGCGTATCTCACGTTGCAGAAGACGATGGCCGAGGGCGCCGGCGCCGCGGGCCTTGCGGCGATGCTGAAGGAGCCGCAGCGGTTCAAGGGAAGGCGTGTCGGGCTGATCCTGTGCGGCGGCAATATCGATCCGCGCATCCTCGCCTCGATCATGGTGCGCGAACTGGAGCGCGGCGAGCAGATCGTCTCGTTCCGTCTCACCATTCCCGACCGCCCGGGCGTGCTCGGCCACATCGCGACCCGGCTCGGCGAGCTTGGCGCCAACATTCTGGAAGTCGATCACAAACGTCTGTTTCTCGATGTGCCGGCGAAAGGCGCACGGCTGGACGTAACAGTCGAGACGCGCGACCATGACCATGCCGAGGAAATCATCGCGGCGCTGTCGGCCGATGGCTATCATCCGGTGCGGATCAATGCGAGCGACGTGATGGGATGAACCACGCGCTCCGCGCCCAGCCCGCATCTATCCGCGCAGCAGCTCCGCCGCCTTCGGCGCGAAATAAGTCAGGATGCCATCGGCGCCCGCGCGCTTGAAGGCGATCAGGCTTTCCATCATTGCCTTGTCGCCATCGAGCCAGCCGTTCTGCACGGCGGCCGAGATCATCGAATATTCGCCCGAGACCTGATAGGCGAAGGTCGGCACGCCGAACTCCTCCTTCACGCGCCGCACGATGTCGAGATAGGGCAGGCCGGGCTTCACCATCACCATGTCGGCGCCTTCTTCGAGATCGAGCGCGACCTCGCGCAACGCCTCGTCGGAATTGCCGTAATCCATCTGATAGGTGCGCTTGTCGCCGGTCAGCGTCTTCGACGAGCCGACCGCATCGCGGAACGGACCGTAGAAGGCCGAGGCGTATTTTGCAGCATAGGCCATGATCGCCACGTCATTGTGTCCAGCGTCGTCGAGGGCCATGCGGATGGCGCCGACCCGGCCGTCCATCATGTCGGACGGCGCGATGATATCGCAGCCGGCATCGGCCTGGACCAGCGCCTGCCGTGCCAGCACGTCAACGGTCTCGTCGTTCAGGATCACGCCGTCGCGCATCAGGCCGTCATGGCCGTGGCTGGTGAAGGGATCGAGCGCAACGTCGCACAGGATGCCGACGTCGGGCACTGCCTGCTTGATCGCGCGCACGGCACGACAGACGAGATTGTCCGGGTTGGTGGCCTCGCTGCCGGTCTCGTCGCGCAGAGCGGGATCGGTATAGGGAAAGATCGCAACGCAGGGGATGGTGAGCGTCGCTGCGCGTTCGACCTCGCGGACAGCTTCCTCGATCGACAGCCGGTCGACGCCCGGCATCGATGGCACCGCGGTGCGCTTCGTCGTGCCATCGACCACGAAGATCGGCCAGATCAGGTCGGCGGTGGACAGCTCATTCTCACGCACCATGCGGCGCAGCCAGTCGGTCCGGCGCAGCCGCCTGGGTCGGTGCGGCAGGTCGAGCGGCAGGTGGTCCGCCAAGTGAGGGGGCGCGTCCAGCGGCACCACCTTGGTCTTGCGTTCGAGCGGGCGGCCGTACTTGATCGCCATGAGTGTACTCCTGCGGCTCTCACTCGTCCGATTGACGCGAGAAACCGAAATCGGGGAAGCGGCGCAATCTTACCCGTTTGGCCCGGCTGTCGCCATCCATCTGCAGCTGGACAGATGCCGCTCGTTTGAATGCGGCAAATCCTCTTGAAGTATGTATCAATGAATGATACATCGGACGCTGATGATCAGAAGCTTCAAGGACCGGCTGACCCAAGCGGTGTTTGAGGGTGAAAGTCCAAAAGGCTTCCCTACAGACCTCGTGAAAGTCGCCAGACGCAAGCTTCGTTATCTGAACGCCGCGTCCGATCTGAACGATTTGAGATCACCGCCTGCGAACCGGCTGGAGGCCTTGAAGCACGATCGGGTCGGTCAGCATTCGATTCGCGTCAACGACAAGTGGAGCATCTGTTTCATTTGGACTCCCGAGGGGCCTAGGGATGTCGAGATGGTCGATTATCATTAGGTAGGAGGCAAATCGTGGCAAGAAAGCTGGCGCCGCTGCATCCGGGTGAGGTCCTCCGGGAGGAGTTTCTTGTTCCGCTGAACCTGTCGGCGGGTGCGCTTGCAAAGGCCTGCGGTCTCCCGCGGACCCGCATCGAACGGATTGTGGCGGAGGACGTTGGCATCACCGCCGACACCGCTTTGCGTTTGGCCAAAGCGCTTGGGACTTCAGCTCAACTCTGGCTGAACCTGCAGACCGACTTCGAACTCGAAACGGCGAAACGCAGGATCGGCAAGGAGCTGGACAAGATCGAACTGATGAACACGGCGGCATAGCCGTGTTTCCGGTCGCCGACCGCCCTGTCCGTTGACGCCGGTCGCGGTCAAACCTATCCGTTGCTTTATGGATTTCGCCCTCTCCGAGGACCAGCGCGCCTTCCAGGCCACCGCCCGGCAATTCGCCCGCGACGCGATGATGCCGCACGCGGCGGAATGGGACGAGCATGAAGTCTTCCCGGTCGAAACCTTGCGCGAGGCCGCAGCGCTCGGGTTTGGCGGCATCTATGTGAAGGGCGATGTCGGCGGCTCGGAGCTGACGAGGCTCGACGCCGCCATCATCTTTGAGGAACTGGCACAGGGCTGCACCTCCACCGCCGCCTATATCTCGATCCACAACATGGCCGCATGGATGATCGATGCTTTCGGCACCGAGGGTCAGCGAAAGCGCTTTCTGCCGAAGCTCTGCAGCATGGAGCATTTTGCGAGCTATTGCCTGACCGAGCCCGGCGCGGGCTCGGATGCGGCGAGCCTCACCACGCGCGCGCAGCGCGACGGCGATCATTACGTCCTGAACGGTGCCAAGGCTTTCATTTCCGGTGGCGGCACCTCCGACATCTATGTCTGCATGGTGCGCACGGGCGGTGCGGGACCGAAAGGTATTTCCTGCATCGTCGTGGAGAAGGGGACGCCGGGGCTCTCTTTCGGCGCACAGGAAAAAAAGCTCGGCTGGAAGTCGCAGCCGACCGCGATGGTGATGTTCGAGAATTGCCGCGTCCCGGCAAAGAACCTGATCGGCAGCGAAGGCGACGGCTTTCGGATCGCGATGATGGGGCTCGACGGCGGACGGCTCAACATCGCGGCCTGTTCGCTCGGCGGCGCGCAATTCTGTCTCGACCGCACTATCGATTATATGCGCGACCGCAAGCAGTTCGGATCGCGGCTGTCGGATTTCCAGGCGCTGCGCTTTCGGATTGCGGATTATGCGACCGAACTGGAGGCGGCCCGGCTGATGGTGCGGCGCGCGGCGCATGCTGTCAGCGAGGGTGAGCCCGGCGCGACAAGGCTCGCCGCGATGGCGAAGCGCTTTGCGACGGATGTCGGATTCGAAGCGGTGAATGGCTGTCTGCAACTGCACGGCGGTTACGGATACTTGCGCGATCATCCGATCGAGCGGGTGCTGCGCGACCTGCGCGTGCACCAGATTCTCGAAGGCACCAACGAGATCATGCGCCTGATCGTGAGCCGCGACTTGCTGGATAACTGACGTGAGCGAGACGGACGACATCCAGTTCGAGCGGCGCGGCAGTGCCGGTATCGTGACGCTGAACCGGCCGAAGGCGCTCAATGCGATCACGCATGGGATGGTGCGCGCGCTGGCGGCGAAGCTCGACGAATGGGCGCGCGCCGATGCGGTGACGCGCGTGATCGTCACGGCGAACGGCGAGCGCGCTTTCTCCGCAGGCGGCGATATCCGCGCGCTCTACGATCTGATAACGGCGGGGCGGCAGCAGGAGGCATTGTCGTTCTTCCGCGAGGAATACGCGCTCAACACTGCGATCAAACGCTATCCGAAGCCTTACATCTCGCTGATCGACGGCATCGTGATGGGCGGCGGCGTCGGCATCTCGATCCATGGCTCGCATCGCGTTGCGGGCGAACGCTATGCCTTCGCGATGCCGGAGGTCGGCATCGGCTTCTTTCCGGATGTCGGTGCGACCTATGCGCTGCCGCGGCTTGCCGGCGAGATCGGTACGTATCTCGCGCTGACCGGCGAGCGCCTGAAGGCGGCGGACGCGGTGCTGTCGGGAGCCGCGACCCATCATGTGAAGTCGCACCGTTTCCCGGACTTGCTGGAGGCGTTGTGCGGGACCGATCCCGTGAATGCCGTGCTGGCCGATTTCATGGAAACCACAGGTCCCGGAGAGGTGATGCCGCGGCGCCGGGTCATCGATCGGACATTTTCGTGGGGCAGTATGCCGGAGATCCTAGCGGCGCTGCGACGCGAGGCGCAGACCATCTCCGATCATGCGGAATGGTCTGCCAAAACATTGCAGACGATCCGCACCAAATCCCCCACAAGTCTCGTGCTGGCCCTCGCCCAGATGCGTTACGGGCGGACGCATTCCTTCGAGGCCTGCATGCGGTGCGAATTTCGCATCGTGTCCCGGATCGTCTATGGTCCCGACATGGTCGAGGGCGTGCGCGCCGTCATCGTCGATAAGGACAACGCCCCGCGCTGGTCGCCGCCCGATCTTGCATCGGTGCCGGCCGATGTGATCGCTCAGCATTTCGCGGCGCTGCCTGGTGACGAATTGGAGCTGACATGAGCGAACCTGCCGGTGCTGCCACGCCGCCTGAACCGTTGCCGGGACCGGTCCCGGTGCCGGCCGAGCTTGCGCCGGTCCAGGCCGAGGAGGATGGCGAACAGCAGCAAGGCAAATGGACGCGCTGGCTGATCTGGTTTCTGCGCGCGATGGCGGTCATATCGATGCTGAAGGGCCTGTATCACTGGTCCGTGGTGCTCGGTATCGGCGAAGGGCCTGATTCACGCTTTTCGACGGAATCGATTCCCTGGCAGACCGCGACGGTCTATTTCGCGATCATCGACCTTGTCGCGGCCGTGGGTCTCTGGCTCGCGGCCGTATGGGGCGCGGTGGTCTGGCTGACCGCGGCGGTGTCGATGGCGGCGGTGCAGGTGTTTTTCCCGCAGATCTACGGCGGATCGTGGTTCGTGGTGGTGATAGAGTTGATCCTGCTCGGCACCTATCTGGTGCTTGCGCTGCAATCGGCGCGCGAGCATCCTCATTGATGTAACGCTCGTAGAAGCCGGATTGCCCGGACGGGAGGATCGCAGACGATGGCGCGAATAGCCTTTATCGGCCTCGGGAATATGGGCGGCCCGATGGCGCAGAACCTGATCAAGGTCGGCCATGAGGTCCTCGGCTACGACATCAGTCTCGATGCGGTTGGCAAGCTTGTCGCCGCGGGTGGCACCGCGGCCGGCAAGCCGGGCGCCGCGGCGGCGGATGCCGAGGTTGTCATTACCATGCTGCCCTCGGGCAATGAGGTGCGCGAGACCTATCTCGGACCGGACGGCATCATCGCGAATGCGCGCGCGGGCGCCCTCTTGATCGATTCCTCGACCATCGATGTCGAGACCGCGCGCGAGGTCGCGGCGGCGGCCGAAGCGAAGGGGCTCCTGATGGTGGATGCGCCGGTGTCCGGCGGCGTCGGGGGAGCGCAGGGCGGCACGCTCACCTTCATGGTCGGCGGCCCCGGCGCGGCGTTCGACAAGGCTAAGCCGATCCTCGAAGCCATGGGCAAGACCATCGTGCATGCCGGCGGCGCCGGCAACGGCCAAGCCGCGAAAATCTGCAACAACATGATCCTCGGCATTTCGATGATCGCGGTGTCGGAAGCTTTCGTGCTGGCCGAGAAACTCGGTCTCGACGCACAGAAGCTGTTCGACATCTCGTCGAAATCGTCGGGCCAGTGCTGGTCGATGACGAGTTATTGCCCGGTTCCGGGTCCGGTGCCGACCTCGCCTGCGAACCGGGACTATCAGGCGGGCTTCACCGCACACATGATGCTGAAGGATCTGAAGCTGTCGCAGGATGCAGCGAAGGCGGCGAAGGCGGCAACGCCGCTCGGCGCGGGTGCGGCGGCAATCTACGAGCGCTATGTGGAGAGCGGCGAGGGCGCGCGCGATTTTTCCGGCATCATCCGGTATCTGCGCGGAGAATAGCCGCCCGCCGCCACGTGGTGACGCTCGCCCCCGTCGCGTCGTCCAACACCCGCCGCGGTCCCGGCTTCAGTCCATGCGCAGACAGAATCTCCTCCGGTGTGCGTTCCGGCACTCCGGGAAACACCGCGCGCCCGCCGGGCAGCCGCAGGCCGGGCCGGCGGGACAAATGGAAGATGTCGTAGCGCGGCAGGAACAGGCCGTAGACCTCGGTTCCGCCAAGAATGGCCGCCGTACCGTCGTGCACATCGAGCCGTGCGGCCGCCTCTTCGAGCGACACTCCCGCAGGATTCCAGAGAAGCGCGTTCGGATCGTTAGGGACAGGCGCGGTGGTCGCGACACTGCGCGTCGCAATCAGCCTGCGCCGTTGCGGCGAGCGCGCCTGACCCTCATGCGAATTGCGTCCGTGTACGAGAATGGCCGCGCGGTCGAGCGAGTCCGACAGAAAGGCCTGATCGGCATCGACCAGAAGGGCGGCCGGCATGGTGCCGTTCGCATCGGCCAGCATCCCGTCGTCGGATACAATCGCAAAGCCCTCGACCTGCAATGGCATCGCTGTGGCGTTCGTTTCGGTCACCGTTGTCCGATCGCACCATGACAGCCGCATTCCAGTCTGGCTAGCCTTGGTCGCCGGCCTCCGGCAATCCCAGAGCGACGCCATGCCGGCGGCGTCCCGGCGTTGCGCCTCCGGTACCGCTGCAGGATGGACCGGGATGCACTCCTTCGAGTAGCCTTGCGCGGTAAAGCAAGGGTAGTCATGGCCGAGAATCAAAGCAGCGCAGACAAGGCCGTCGTGCCGGTTTCTGAGCGGATCCGGAGCCGCATCAGGCGGACCGGCCGACGCTACAATGCCAACGACAACATTGCCTCGTATATCGAACCCGGCGAACTCGATGAGCTGATCGCCGAAGTTGCGGCCAAGATGAAGGGCGTCCTCGAAAGTCTCGTGATCGATATCGAGAACGACCACAACACACAGGACACCGCACAGCGGGTCGCGAAAATGTACCTGACCGAGGTGTTCCGCGGACGCTATTTTCCGGCACCGAAGGTGACCGAATTTCCCAATGTCGAGAGCCTCAACGAATTGATGATCGTCGGGCCGATCACGGTCCGCAGCGCGTGCAGCCACCATTTCTGCCCGATCATGGGCCGGCTATGGATCGGCGTGATGCCGAACCAGCATTCGAATCTGATCGGCCTGTCGAAATACGCGCGCGTGGCCGAATGGATCATGACCCGCCCGCAAATTCAGGAAGAGGCGATTACCCAGACCGCCGATTATCTCATGGACATGGTCAGGCCAGACGGCCTCGCGGTAGTGATGGAGGCAGATCATTTCTGCATGCATTGGCGCGGCGTCAAGGATACCGCGTCCAAGATGACGAACAGCGTGATGCGGGGCTCCTTCCTCAAGGATCCCGCGCTCCGCCGTGAATTCCTGTCGCTGATCGCCATGCAAAGCTGAGGCCGCGATGCTCGTTCGATGTCTTTACGCCAGCCGCCCGGTCAAGCCGGCCCCGACCGACCTGTTGGACCGGATCCTCGAACAGTCGCGGCGCAACAATCCGCCGCGCGGGATTACAGGACTTCTGTGCTACACGAGCGACGTATTTGTGCAGGTGATCGAGGGCGGGCGCGACGAGGTCTGCGAGCTGTTTACCGCGATTGTCCGCGACGAGCGTCACACCGGTCTTCGCCTGCTGTCCTATGAGGAGATCGCGGAAAGGCGGTTCCCAGGCTGGAGCATGGGTCAGGTGAATCTCGCAACGGTCAATCGCGCCCTGCTGCTGAAATATTCCGAGAAGCCGCTGCTCGATCCGTTCGCCACATCCGGCCAGGCAACAATGTCTCTCCTGAGCGAACTGGTGGCCAGCGGTTCTATTCTGACCCGCGGCAGCCATTGATCCGGCAACGGTTTGCCGGTCCGCGGTGCGATGAAACCAAATCGGCGATCGTACGTTAGATCGGCCAAATCCGGGACGGCCTAGTCGGGCCGCAGTCGATCTGCATGCGATCAGTTTCGAAAAAGCGGACCGCGGCGCACAACAAGCCCGGTAGCGGCGTTGTTGCGCTTCCCGGCCGGCAAGTCCCTTGCGAGCAATGCCCGCTGCGTAAGATGGAGGTGTTGCGCGACTTCTCTGCGGAAGAACTGGACTTCATCCGCCACTTCAAATCCGGAGAACTGAACATCGAAGCAGGCGCGAGCATTCTGCTTGAGGGAACGAACTCGGCCTATCTCTACACCGTTCTGGTCGGCTGGGCCTTCCGCTACAAGATGCTGCCGGACGGGCGGCGGCAGATATTGAACTTCGCCATGCCGTCCGATTTCCTTGGATTGCAAGGCACGGTGGCGGACGAGATGAAGCATTCGGTCGAGGCGCTGACCGACATGACACTCTGCATTTTTCCGCGCGAAAAGTTGTGGGATCTTTTCACGAAGTTTCCAGCCTTGGCGTATGATGTCACCTGGCTCGCCGCACGCGAGGAACAGATACTGGATGAAAGCCTGCTCAGCATCGGACGGCGCACCGCGATCGAGCGTATGGCGTATCTGTTCCTGCATCTGTTCGTGCGTGCGGAAGAGGTGTCGCTGACCAAGGGCAATACGATTCAGTTTCCGTTCACCCAGCAGCATGTCGCCGACACGCTCGGCATGTCGCTCGTGCACGCCAATAAGACCCTGAAAAAGCTGGCCGCGACGCGCACCATGCGCTGGAAGGGCAGAAGCTTCGAAATTCTCGATCGCGAGGGACTCGCCGCCATCGCGAATTTCGAATTTCCCGGCGAGCACAAGCGGCCGTTCATCTGACGGCGGCCGTTCATCTGACGAATGCATTCCGCGGCCGCGGGCTATGTCAAAGTTTATTCGCGATCCGTTCCCCAGCATTTAGGCTCGCGTCCCGGAGAGGGACAAGTGCGGCCATGCCGACGATCTGCACATCGTGTCCGAATACGGGACGCGCGATCTCGACCGGGATCGAAACCGATTTGGACAGTTTTCTGGCGATGCCGGATGTGATTACCCGCGTGCGCTGTCCGCATTGCGGCGAAGAGCACAATTGGTCGAAATACAATGCGTTCCTGCGGGAGAATGCGCCGACATCGCCGCCCGTTCCCGCGCCGCCGCGCAAGCGCGAAGGGTGAATCGCACGTTACGAAAACGCCCGCAATTGCTGGCTCAATCGATCGTTCACCCTGCAAAATTCATCTTCTCTTTATGCTGTTGTTTAAGCCGATTTTAGATCATCGTCTGTAATTTGCGCCATCAAGCGGGGAAACAGGGCCTCGCATAAAGACACTAAAGAACGATACGGAAAGGCGTCACATGAAAGCCGTTATGAAGCCGGCGGAACAACCGGCGCAGAATGCGCAGCGTTACGATCACATTCGGCCGCTGTATCTGGAGGCCTTGACTCTCGTTGAGCGTCTGCACCGGCGCCTGCTCGATGTGATCAAGGACGAATTCGATCGCCGCGGCCGCGCCGACATCAATTCGGTTCAGGCGCTCTTGCTTTACAACATCGGCGACAAGGAGCTGACCGCCGGCGAATTGCGCACGCGCGGTTATTATCTCGGGTCCAACGTCTCTTACAATCTGAAGAAGCTCGTCGAGATGGGCTTTCTCGATCATCAGCGTTCCCGCGTCGATCGCCGCTCGGTCCGCATCAAGCTGACCGATAAGGGCCGTGAGATTCGCGACATCGTCGAGAATCTGTATCAGAAGCATGTGCGCACCGTGGAGCAGGTCGGCGGTATCCATGCCGAGGAATTCGGCACGCTGAACAAGTCGCTGCACCGTCTGGAGCGCTTCTGGACCGACCAGATCCTCTACCGGCTCTGATTGCCGCAGGTTTCGACCGCACCAATTCAATAAGCCAAAGTGTGTCGACCTTTCACTTGCCCCGGCGGAAACGCCGGGGCTTTTTCGTCGCGGCATGCGGTCGGTTGTGACGGCGGCTCCGGCTGGCTCATCATTGTCCTGCCGCATTACCAGCTATCCTTGGCGTGATTCTTGCTGCGAACGACGCAAAGCCGAACACGCGACCAAGGAGGTCCGATGCTGCAACGGCGCTATTGTCCGAACTGCAAGCAATTCCAGCGCACCAAACCGAACGGGCTTGTGTGCCTGTCCTGCGAGACGAAGGACGCGCAGGCGCGCTAGGCGCGGCGCTGGGACAGCGGGGGACGCCGGGGGACCGCGTCAAGGCTCCGATGCGGGCTTGGCGGTGGAGACATGGGTCGTGAACGCGCCGCGGCCCAAATTCCGCCAGACCCATTGCCAATCTGGCCGCCTCGGCTTTAATGCATCCTCACTGAGGGGCCACGGACACCTTATGACCGACCGCCCGGAACATCCTCGCAACTGGAACCGCCGTATGCTGTTGCGCCATCTCGGCCGCGGTGCTTTGGGCGCGGGCGCAGCGTTCGCCGCAAGCCGCGCACAGGCTCAGGACCAGATGCTGCAGCTCCTGATGGAGCAGACGCGGCGGAGCGATTTCGGCCAGAGTTACGATTCCGGCATCCGCTCGGTAAAGATGCCCAAGTCCTCACTGCCGACATTGTCGCCGGCGACGGTGCAGACCACCGAGGCTGCAATCCCGCGCTATGAGCAGCTGGCAGCGCAGGGCGGCTGGCCGATGGTTCCGGCCAGCGAGCGGATGCGGCTCGGCAACCGTAACAAGGCCGTGGTTGCGTTGCGCCAGCGGCTGATTGCGGGCGGCGATCTCGCCACCAGCGCCGGCGTGTCGGATGTGTTCGATTCCTATGTCGAAGCCGGCGTGAAGCGGTTTCAGGCGCGGCATGGCCTGACCGTCGACGGCCTCGTCCGCGAGGCGACGCTCAATGCCATGAATGTGCCGGTCGATGTGCGGCTGGCCCAGCTCCGGACCAATCTCGGGCGGCTGAAAAGCTTCTCGGGCAATCTCGGGCCGAAATTCGTGATGTGCAATATTCCGGCCGCACAGATCGAGGCGATCGAGAACGGCGTCGCGGTGACGCGCCACACCGCCGTGGTCGGCAAGCCGGACCGCGCCTCGCCCGACATCAACAGCCGGATCGTCGAAATCAATTTCAATCCATTCTGGACCGTGCCGGTGTCGATCGTGAAGCGCGATCTGATTCCGAAGATGCAGGAAGAGCCGGATTACCTGACCAAGCAGCGCATCCGGATCATCGATGCGCGCGGCAACGAGTTGCAGCCGTCCCAGATCGACTGGAACACCGACGAAGCAGTCAATTACAAGTTCAAGCAGGATCCAGGCGATTTCAATTCGCTTGGCGCGATCCGCATCAACTTCCCGTCGGCACACGGCGTGTATATGCACGACACGCCCTCGCGCAATCTGTTCGGCGAGGATTTCCGCTTCCACTCGTCGGGCTGCGTGCGGGTGCAAAATGTCCGCGAGCTGGTGACCTGGCTGCTGGCCGGTACGCCCGGCTGGTCGCGCCAGCAGATCGACGAGGTGATCCGCTCCGGGGATCGCAAGGACGCCCGGCTCAAGCAGCCGGTGCCGCTCTACTGGGTCTATGTCACAGCCTGGGCCACGCCCGACGGGGTCGTGCAGTTCCGCGACGACATCTACGGCCGCGACGGCATCGGCGGATCGCCCGTTTCCCAGCGCGGGTAGGGCCGCTGCAATTGCAATGACCGACCGCCGCGAGGTTCTGTTCGAGTTCACCGCGGTCGGCGCGGTGATGAAGGTCGCTGCCATCGATGCCGCCACCGGGATCGAGGTGACGGTGATGGGCCCGGTTCATGCCAGCCGCGCCGACCTGCAGAAGCTCGCGCTTGCCAAGCTGCGGCGTCGTCTGGAAACATCCGATTCTCGCTAGATGTTGGGCTCGATCGGCTGATAGAAGCTATCGCTTGAAGCATTTGCTTGGCGGCTGGCAGGCGGACGTGGTAGTCCGCGCTATCGAGCCATCCAGGAGACGAGCTATGTCGGCAACCGACCGGTCCGCGGCCGGCGCTGAACGCAACGATATGTTCACCGCCACCCTGAGCGAGAGCGATCCCGAAATCGCGCGGGCGATCGCAAGCGAACTCGGCCGCCAGCGCGACGAGATCGAGCTGATCGCGTCCGAGAATATCGTCAGCCGCGCGGTGCTTGAGGCGCAAGGATCGGTGCTGACCAACAAATATGCCGAGGGCTATCCGGGCCGGCGTTATTACGGCGGCTGCCAGTTCGTCGATATCGCCGAGCAACTGGCGATCGACCGCGTGACCAAGCTGTTCGGCTGCCAGTTCGCCAATGTGCAGCCGCATTCCGGCGCGTCGGCGAACGCGGCGGTGTTCTTCGCGCTGATGAATCCGGGCGATACATTTCTCGGGCTCAATCTTGCCGCCGGCGGGCATCTGACCCACGGCATGAAAATCAACTATTCCGGCAAGTGGTTCAATGCGGTGGCCTACAACGTGCGGCCGGACGACCATCGCATCGACATGGACGAGGTGCGCAAGCTCGCGCAGGAGCACAAGCCCAAGGTCATCATCGCCGGCGGCTCGGCCTATCCGCGCATCATCGACTTCAAGGCGTTCCGCGCGATCGCCGACGAGGTCGGGGCGTATCTGTTCGTCGACATGGCGCATTTCGCGGGGCTGGTTGCGGGCGGGGTGCATCCATCACCATTCCCTCATGCGCATGTCGTGACCACCACCACGCACAAGACGTTGCGCGGCCCGCGCGGCGGGGTGGTGCTGACGAATGACGAGGAGATCGCCAAGAAGATCAACGCGGCGGTATTCCCGGGCCTGCAGGGCGGGCCGCTGATGCACGTCATTGCCGCGAAAGCGGTTGCGTTCGGCGAGGCCTTGCGGCCGTCTTTCAAGGTCTACGCGAAGAACGTCGTTGAGAATGCGAAGGCGCTCGCCGAGACCTTGAAGTCGAAGGGTTACGACATCACATCCGGCGGCACCGACACGCATCTGATGCTGGTGGATCTGCGCCCCAAGCGCCTCACCGGCAAGGTGTCAGAGGCGGCACTCGGACGTGCCCATATCACCTGCAACAAGAACGGTATCCCGTTCGATCCGGAAAAACCGACGATCACGTCTGGCATCCGGCTCGGCACGCCTGCGGGGACGACGCGCGGCTTCGGCGTTGCCGAGTTCAAGCAGGTCGGGGAGATGATCGCAGAAGTGCTCGATGTCTTGTCGCAGAAGCAGGCGGAAGAGGATACGCTCGTCGAGGCGGCGGTGCGCGACAAGGTGAAGGCGCTGCTGAAGCGGTTTCCGATCTATCAATAGGCCAAGAATGTCATCGCCGGGCTTGGCGCGGCGATGGGCGGGGGAATGCACGATGCGCTGTCCGAGTTGCGGCAGTCTCGATACCCAGGTGAAGGACTCACGGCCGACTGAGGATTCGAACGCAATCCGGCGGCGGCGCGTGTGCCTGACCTGCCAGTTCCGCTTCACCACTTTCGAGCGTGTGCAATTGCGCGAACTCGTCGTGATCAAGCGAAACGGCCGCCGCGTGCCGTTCGACCGCGACAAGCTGTTGCGCTCGCTGCAGATCGCGCTGCGCAAGCGCAACGTGGACCCGGAGCGGCTGGAGCAGATGGTTTCGAAGATCGTGCGTGAGCTCGAAAGCCTGGGCGAGAGCGAAATCTCGACCGACGCGATCGGCGAGGCGGTGATGGCGCATCTGCGCGAACTGGACGATGTGGCTTATGTACGCTTCGCCTCGGTGTATCGCAATTTCCGCGAGCCTAAGGACTTTGAAAACGCGATCGCTGAACTGGCGAGCGAGGAGGACGGCAAGACGGCCCCGCCGCAGCGCAAGTGACCGCCTCGGGCGATCTTCGTTTCATGCAGCTTGCCCTGACGCTCGGGCGGCGCGGACTCGGCAATACGTGGCCCAATCCGGCGGTCGGCGCAGTGGTCGTCAAGGACGGGATCGTGCTTGGCCGCGGCTGGACGCAACCCGGCGGGCGGCCGCATGCGGAAACCGAAGCATTGCGGCGCGCGGGCGGGCAGGCGAGGGGCGCGACGCTCTACGTCACGCTGGAACCCTGCTCGCATCATGGCCGGACACCACCCTGTGCCGACGCGATCGTCGCTGCCGGGATTGCGCGCGTGGTGTCGGCGCTCGGCGATCCGAACCCGAAAGTGGCGGGTGACGGCTACGCGCGCCTTCGCGCTGCCGGTATTTTGGTGTTGGACGGTGTTTGTGCCGAGGAAGCGCTTCGCGATCATGCCGGGCATATCCGCCGCATCCGCGATCACCGCCCGCATGTGATGCTGAAACTCGCGGTGTCCGCTGATGGCAAGGCCGCGCTGGCCGGCCGCAAGCCGGTACAGATCACCGGTGAGGTGACGCGCGCGCGGGTACATCTGATGCGCGCGATGAATGACGCGATCCTGGTCGGCATCGGTACCGTGCTTGCCGACGATCCGGCTTTAACCTGTCGGCTGCCCGGTATGAGCAAAGCGTCCCCGGTGCGGGTGGTGCTCGATCCGGATTTGCGTCTGCCGCCAGCGTCGCAGCTGGTCAAGACTGCGCAGGAGATTCCGGTGTGGGCCTGCTGCGCCACGGATGCACCGAGCGAGCGTGAGGCTTTGCTGAGCGACCTCGGTGTTATCGTCGTCCGGGTTGCCAGAGCCAACGGCACGCTCGACCTGCCCGGTGTGCTGCATGCGCTGTCCGAACGAGGGATCACCCGCCTGATGGTTGAGGGCGGGCCGAAGGTCGCCGCCTCGTTCCTGCGCGCTGATCTCGTGGACGAGGCGGTGCTGCTGCATGGACCGGCCGCAATCGGACCGGATGGGATCGATCCGCTTGACGGGCTTGCGCTTGAGGCTCTAACCGCTTCGGCGAAGCTCCGGCCGTACGGGTCCGAGACCAGCGGTCAGGACCGGATTGAGCGATACGGGCGGAGATAGATGTTCACAGGCATTGTCACCGACATTGGCGAAGTCAGTGCTGTCGAGCCGAAAGCCGACGGTCTCCGTCGCATCGTCATTCTGTGCAACTACGACCGCGACGGGATCGCGATCGGGGCGTCGATTGCCTGTTCCGGCGTCTGTCTGACCGTGGTCGAGACCGGACTGAGCGGAAATCGAACCTGGTTTGCGGTCGACGCGGCGGCGGAAACCGCGGCGGTGACCAATGCGCGCAACTGGACGGTCGGCACCCGTCTCAATCTGGAGCGTGCGTTGAAACTCGGTGACGAACTCGGCGGCCATATCGTGACCGGCCATGTCGACGGAATCGCGCGGATCACGTCCCGCGAGGACATGACCGACCAGGTGCGGTTCGTGCTGACAGCGCCAGCGGAGCTCGCGCGCTTCATTGCAAAAAAGGGATCGGTCGCGCTCGACGGCGTCTCGCTGACCGTCAACGAAGCCGAGGGCACCGATTTTTCCGTGCTGATCATCCCGCATACCCTCCAGGTGACGACGCTCAATGCTTGGAAACCGGGAACGCCGGTGCATCTCGAGGTCGACCTGATGGCACGCTATGCCGCTCGGCTGCTCGAAGCCCCAAAATAGAACCTTTTGAGATAGTGCCTTGCAGGCCGCCCTGGCCTGTAGTTAGTGGCGTGGCAACGGAGCAAGCGAACGATGGCCGGGCCGCGGCAAGTGAAAGGCGACAAGAAGGGTGCAAGCCTCAAGGACGCGAGGCTCAAGGGCGCGCGCATCCTCGTGGTCGAGGCGCGGTACTATGAAGAACTCGCCGACGAACTCCTCGCCGGAGCGACACGCGCCCTGGACGAAGTGGGCGCAACCTACGACGTGATCACCGTACCCGGTGCGCTCGAAATCCCGACGGCTCTCGCCATCGCCCTCGACGCCGCTGCCGCCAGAAAGAAGCCGTATGATGGCGCGGTCGCGCTTGGCTGCGTGATCCTGGGCGAGACATTCCATTTCGAGATTGTGTCGGAACAGTCTGCGCGGGGCCTCATGGATGTTTCCATCGCGAGAAAGATGCCGATCGGCAATGGAATCCTCACCGTCGATACCGAGGCGCAGGCCTGGGCGCGCGCTCGGGTCAGCGAAGGCGACAAGGGCGGCGGTGCCGCTCGCGCGGCGCTGGCGCTGATCGGCGTCAAGCGTGCTGTCACCAAGGCGAAACGATGAAGGCCCCTCGCAGCGAGGAACGAAAGGACGAGCGCAAGGCCAACCGGCGCGGCGCCGCGCGGCTTGCTGCCGTGCAGGCACTCTATCAGATGGACATCGCAGGGACCGATCTCAACGAGATCCTTGCCGAGTTCGAGGCTCATTGGCTCGGCGGCGAGGTCGAGGGTGAGAAATATTTGCCCGCCGATGCGAACCTGTTCCGCGATATTGTTCGCGGCGTGGTGTCCGACCAGCGTAAGCTCGATCCGGATATCGATCATGCGCTGACCAAAGGCTGGCCGCTAAAGCGGGTCGAGGCGCTGGTCCGCGCGGTGTTGCGTGCCGGCTGCTTTGAGTTGCGGCATCGCAAGGATATTCCTGCGCGTGTGATCGTTTCGGAATATGTCGATGTGGCGAATGCCTTCGTCGATCGCGACGAGACCGGCCTGGTGAATGCCGTGCTGGATATGCTGGCACGCAACGCGCGCGCTGAGGAGTTCGGACCAGCGCGCGGCTGAAACACGGATTGTTGTTGTATGCCATCGGGCGAAGACCGGCTGATCGCCAAGTATTTCAAGCCGCTGGCGACCGCGCCGGGTGCGCTCGCCCTGAGCGACGATGCCGCATTCTTGACTCCGCCCGACGGCCATGACCTGGTTCTGACGACCGATGCGATCGTGTCGGGCATCCATTTCCTGCCGGACGATCCACCGGAGACGGTGGCGCGCAAGGCGCTGCGGGTCAATCTTTCCGACCTCGCTGCCAAGGGCGCGCATCCTGCGGGTTGCCTGCTGACGCTCGCAATGCCCGAAGGAATAGGGCACGGCTGGCTGCATCCTTTCGCGTCGGGACTGCAGTCGGATTGCGATCTATTTTCCTGCCCGCTCTATGGCGGCGACACCGTACGCACCGACGGACCGCTCTGGGTGTCGATCACCGCGTTCGGAATCTTGCCGTGCGGCACAATGGTGAAGCGCAGCGGCGCCAAGCCGGGCGATGTCGTGATCATCACCGGCACGGTTGGCGACGGCGCACTCGGATTGCGTCTGTTGCAGGACCCCAATCACATCGAACGATGGTCGCTCGGCGATGATGAGGCCGCGCATCTTGCCGGACGCTATCGCGTCCCGCAGCCGCGCACGGCCGTGGCGGACGCGGTGCGCACGCTCGCATCGGCTGCGATGGATGTATCGGACGGCCTCGCCGGCGATCTGGCCAAGCTGTGCGAGGTGTCCGGCGTTTCGGCCCGGATCGAAGCGGCAAGGCTGCCGCTGTCGCCAGCCGCAGCCAAGGCGCTGGCTGCGGAGCCGTCATTGATCGAGGCGATCGCGACCGGCGGCGACGATTACGAAATCCTCGCAGCCGTGCCGGCCGGCAAGGTTGCGGCATTTCACGACCAGGCCCGAGCCGCGTCGATTCCGGTCACTGAGATCGGGGAGATCGCCGAGGGCAGTGAGCCGCCGCAGGTTATCGATGCAAATAGCAAGATGCTGGCATTCGCGCGCAGTGCGTTCAGTCATTTCTGATCCTCTGGCAAAGATGCGCGCAATAGCGAATGCCGGGGAGAGATACGCATGCATGACCGCGCGCCCGTGAAAACGCCGCCGACCGGCTGGGGTGTCTCCGGTAATTCGCGCGAGGCGCAGCTGCGCCGGCGCTTTCCGACTGTGGAGGATCTGCGCAAGGCCTCGGAGCGGCGCATTCCTTCGCTCGGATATGAGACCGTTGCAGGCGGTAACGGACAGAATTTGGGCGTCAAGCGCAACGCAGATGCGCTGGATGCGATCGAGATGGTGCCTCGCACCGGCGCGGATCAAGGGCCGGTTGCGACTGATGTGACGTTGTTCGGCCGCCATTATTCTGCACCGATCGGCATTGCGCCGATGGGATTGCAGAGCGTGTTCTGGCCGGGTGCGGAGCGCCACCTCGCGCGCGCCGCGCAACGCGCCCGCATTCCCTATACGGCCGGCACGGTGAGCGGGATTGCGCTCGAGGAGGCGGCGCAGCTTGCGCCCGACGTGATCTGGTTTCAGCTTTATCGCCTTGCGCGCGACGATCACAAGGTTGGCTTCGATCTGGTGCGGCGCGCGCAAGCGGCTGGCGTCCATGTGCTGGTGATGACGGTCGACACGCCGGGCCGTGCCAAGCGGCCGGGCGAATTGCGCAACGGCCTGACGCTGCCGTTCCGGCCGACTCTGCGCACGATCCTGCAGGCGGCTTTGTCGCCGGCCTGGGTGCGGGCGCTTCTGCAGAACGGCCAGCCGAGCTTTCCGTGCCTTGCGCCGTATTGCGGGGAAAATGCACGCAATTCCGATATCGCCTGGTTCGCGCAGAGCGAGGTCGGCGGCGCCTTTACCTTCGAGGAGCTCAAGCGCTATCGCGATGTCTGGAAAGGCCCGATGGTCATCAAGGGGGTGATGCATCCGGCCGATGCCGAAACGGCGATTTCGATTGGGCTCGATGGAGTACAGGTGTCCAATCACGGCGGGCGTCAGCTCGAAGCGGCACCGGCTGCGATCGATGTGCTGCCCGCAGTTGTGCGCGCGGTTGGAAACAAGGCGACGGTGCTGTTCGACAGCGGCGTGCGGTCCGGGCTCGACGCGGTGCGTGCAGTTGCACTCGGTGCGCAGGCGGCGCTGGCGGGCCGGGCATTCCTCTATGGCGTGGGCGCCGCCGGTGCTGACGGAGCCGATTACGTGACCGGCATGCTGGTGGAGGAAATTTCGGTCGCGATGCGGCAACTCGGCACGCCCGACATCGCCGCGCTACGGGCGCTGGCGATCCGCCACCCTGGCGCATGGCAGTTCTGACTGAGGATATCGAGGCTGGCTTACATTCAGCCGACCGGATATGTAGGGAACCCTTGCCGGGGAATCCCATGTCCGTTGCAGCCGAAAGCCCGCACCATCTGATCGACGACGCACTGGCGCGTCGCAACGCGATCGTGCTGGCGATTGCGCAGGCGATGGCCGGCGGCAACAACACCGTATTGCTCGCGACCGGAGCAATTGCAGGCGCGGTGCTGGCGCCCGACAAGATGCTCGCCACGGTCCCGATCACCGTCTACGTGATCGGAATGTGGCTCGGCACCCTGCCGGTCGGCGCTCTGGCGCGCCGGTATGGACGGCGCACCGCGTTCCAGATTGGTACTCTCTGCGGCGTGGCGACCGGATTGATCTGCGCGGCCGGCGTCCTTTACGGCTCGTTCCTGCTTTTCAATCTCGGAGCTTTCTTCTCCGGACTCTATGCGGCGGCCCATCAGGCCTACCGCTTTGCGGCGGCGGATACGGCCAGCGAGGCGTTCCGGCCGAAAGCGATCTCATGGGTACTGCTCGGCGGTGTGTTTGCTGCCATCGTCGGGCCGCAGATCGTGATCGCGACCAAGGATCTGCTGCCGCCCTATTTGTTCGCTGCGACCTATTTCGCGCAGGCAGCAATCGCCGTTCTCGCCGGGATTGTATTGATGTTTCTCAAAATCCCGATGCCGAGCGCGGCCGCACGGGCGAATGCCGGGCGGCCGCTCTTGGAGATCGTGTGGCAGCCGAAATTCATCGTCGCTGTGGTGTGCGGGATCGCGAGCTACTCGATGATGAACATGGTGATGACGGCTGCACCGCTCGCCATGATCGAATGCAACCACACCGTCACCGACGCGGCGCTTGGGCTGCAATGGCATGTGCTCGGCATGTTCGTGCCGAGCTTTTTCACGGGCACGCTGATCGCCCGCTTCGGAGTCGAGCGCGTGATCGCGGCAGGCTTCGCAATCCTCCTTGCGAGTGCGGCGATCAGCATTGCCGGCATCACGCTTTGGCATTTCTGGATCGGACTTGTTCTGTTAGGGGTCGGCTGGAATTTCGGCTTCATCGGCGCCACGACGCTGGTGACGCAGACCCATCGTCCCGAAGAGCGAACGCGGGTGCAAAGCTTCAACGACTTTTTGGTGTTCGGATCGATGGCGATCGGCTCATTCGGCTCCGGCAAGGTCCTCGCGCTGTTCGGCTGGGCCGCGGTCAACGAGATCGTGTTTCCGGTGGTGCTGACCGCCGCGATCATGCTCGGCTGGCTGGTCTTGCGTCAGCGCCGCAACGTGGCCTGACGGACGCAACTTTCAGGCGCTCTTGCGAGACGCATCGAGCCGGCGCAATGTGCCGGCCAGGCTGCCGGGCCATCGTCAGAGAGCACATCCATGCGCATATTCGCCCGTTTCACCGCCGTTGCAGCACTCGCGCTCGCGACCAGTACGGCCAACGCCCAGACCTATCCGTCCAAGCCGATCACCATGATCGTGCCCTATGCCGCGGGCGGCAGCGTCGACGCGGTGGCGCGGCTCGTGTCCGATCGACTGGCCGCAAAGCTCGGCGGCACCATCATCATCGAAAATGTCGCCGGTGCGGGGGGCGTGGTCGGCACGCAGCGCGCGGCGCGTGCGGCGCCCGATGGCTACACGCTCCTGTTCTCGGTCGAGAGCACGATTGTGATTGCAAAGCTGGTGTCGCCCAAGACCGTGCAATACGACGCGCTCACGGAATTCCAGCCAATCTCGATGGTCGGCTCGTCGCCGCTCGTCCTGCTGGGGCGCAAGGATTTTCCGGCGAACAACATTGCCGAGCTGATGAAGCTGCTGAAGGACAATCCCGGCAAGTACAATTACGCGACCTCCGGCGTCGGCACCTCGCTGCATGTTGCAGGCGAGATGATCAACGCCGAGGGCAAGGTGAAGATGGTTCACGTGCCCTACAAGACCGGCGCGCAGATCCCGACCGATCTGATGGGCAACAATATCGATCTCGCGGTGCTGCCGTTGGTCATGGCGATGCAGAACGTGAAGGCCGGCAACATCAAGGCATTCGGCATCACCGAGCCGAAGCGTTTCGAGCTGACCCCGGACGTCCCGAGTCTTGCCGAGCATCCCGATCTGAAGAATGTCTCGGTCACGGTCTGGTACGGACTGTTCGCGCCGGCCAAAACCGATCCGGCTATTGTGGAAAAGCTGCACAAGGCGTTGGCGGAGGTCGTCAAGGAGCCCGGGGTCGCCGAAAAGCTCAAGGCCTCGAATCTGATTCCGGTCGGGAATTCACCCAAGGAATTCGCAGATTTCCTGAAAGCGGAGAATGAGAAGTTTTCGGCGCTGGTGAAGGCCGCCGGCATCAAGGCCGAATAGCCGTGTTCGAGCCGATTCCGTTCGAGACCCGAAGGCGTGCGATCGAGGCGGCGCAGGGCAGGGCGCCGTTCGACCTGCTCCTGCGCGGGGCCCGCATCGCCGACGTTGCCACAATGGAAATCCGCGAGGCCGACATCGGCATCGTGGGTCCGATGATTGCCAGCGTGCATGCGCCCGGCGCCTTCACCGCGGCGCAGGCCACGCATGACCTGGCCGGTCTGATTGTCACGCCCGGCTTCATCGACGCCCATGTTCATGTCGAATCCTCGCACATGCTGCCGCATCGCTATGCCGAGGTGGTGCTGCCGCAGGGCACCACGACGATCTTCTGGGACCCGCACGAACTCGCGAATGTGCTTGGGCTGGACGGCATCCGCTACGCGGTCGAGGCGTCGCGCAATCTGCCGCTGCGCTTCATCGTGCAGGCCTCGTCCTGCGTGCCGGCGGCGCCCGGCCTCGAAATCTCTGGAGCAGATTTCAAGGCGGACGAAATCCGTACCTTGCTGGGCTGGTCCGAGATCGCGGGGCTTGCCGAAGTCATGGACATGCGCGCGGTGCTGGAAGCGCAGCCGCGCATGATGGGCATCCTCGAAGCGGCGAATGCGTCGGGCAAGATCATCGAGGGTCATGCTCGTGGCCTGACCGGGCCGGGACTGATGGCGTATCTGTCGGCCGGCATCTCGGCCGACCACGAGATCACGTCGGGTGCGGATGCGCTGGAGAAGCTGCGCGCCGGCTTCACGGTCGAAATCCGCGGCTCGCACGATTACCTGCTGCCTGACGTGGTTGCCGCGATCAACACGCTGCCCGTGATTCCGACCAGTCTGACCGTGTGCACCGACGACGTGTTCCCGGATTATCTGGTCGAGCATGGCGGCATCAACGATGTGCTGCGCCGGCTGATCCGGTACGGAATGCACCCGTTGCAGGCGATCCGCTGCGCCACCATCAACAATGCGATCCGGCTGCGGCGCGACGATCTCGGACTAGTCGCTGCGGGGCGCCGCGCCGACCTCGTGGCGCTGTCCGATCTCCGCGAGGTGAGGGTGGACGCGGTCTATTCCGGCGGCCGTCATGTCGCGCAGGACGGCAGGATGATTGTGCCGCTGGCCGAGACGCCGCCGCCGCTTGAGAACACCATGAAGGTCGGGCCACTCGCCGCCGACGACTTTCGCATCCGCATTCCGGGCGTCACCAACGGGCGCGCGCTGATCCGGACGATCAAGGGCGCGCGGTTCAATTCATGGAGCGAGGTCGAGGTTGAGGTACGCGACGGCTTCGCGGTGGTACCGCCGGAGCTGAGCGTGATGGCCATCGTCCACCGCCACGGCCGCAACGATCCGAAGCCGCAACTCGCTGCAATCGAGGGCTGGGACCGCTGGGGCGGCGCGTTTGCGACCTCCTACTCGCACGATTCCCACAATCTGATCCTGTACGGACACGATCCGGCCGAACTCGCGCTCGCCGCCAACACCGTGATCGGCATGCAGGGCGGCATTGTCGTGGTGAAGGACCGGCAGGTTGTGGCGCAACTCGCCTATCCGGTGGCGGGGATGCTGTCGCTTGCCGATCCGGCCGAGGTGGCTGCCGCGCACAAGCGGATCGTGGAGGCGGCAGGCGAAATCTGTACCTGGCAGCCGCCCTACCGGACCTTCAAGGCGCTGAGCGGCCAGTCGCTCGCCTGCAATCCCGGGCCGCACCTGACCGATCTCGGGCTGACCGACGGAACCACCAAGGATATCCGGCCCACCGTGATCCGGGTGCTGTGAGTGCTGGAGCGCGGGCAAACGGCCTGAAAACCCTCAAAAATCGTCGGGAATCCAGCCGTTCGCCCGGTTGCTTTGCAGAGTCGTTTTTGGCAATGTCCGCGCGATTTTGAGGCTGGGCGGAGGCGATTCCGCGCGCCCGGTCCAAACCCAGCGAGCCGGCATCTGCCCGGTTCACTCCATATCATCGGGGACTTCAATGACAGCTTTGTGGGTGATCATCGCCTGCGGTTTGCTTGCCGTGGCCTACGGCATCTGGGCGACCATGTCGGTGATGAAGGCGGATGCCGGATCCGCCAAAATGCAGGAAATCGCCGCCGCGGTCCGCGAGGGCGCTCAGGCTTATCTGAAGCGGCAATACACGACCATCGGCATGGTCGGCATCGTGATCTTCGTTGTCGTCGGTTTGCTGCTCGGCTGGCTTGTCGCGATTGGCTTTGCGATCGGCGCGATCCTGTCCGGCGCTGCGGGCTTCATCGGCATGAATGTGTCGGTTCGGGCCAATGTCCGGACTGCGCAAGCTGCGGTCAATTCGCTGGCCGGCGGCCTTGGGATCGCCTTCAAGGCCGGTGCGATCACCGGCATGCTGGTGGCGGGCCTCGCTCTGCTCGGGGTCGCCGTCTATTATTACGTCCTGACCGGACCGCTGGCCTTGGCACCGAACAGCCGCACCGTGGTCGATGCGCTGGTTGCGCTTGGTTTCGGCGCCTCGCTGATCTCGATCTTTGCCCGTCTCGGCGGCGGCATCTTCACCAAGGGTGCCGACGTCGGCGGCGATCTCGTCGGCAAGGTCGAGGCCGGCATTCCGGAAGACGATCCGCGCAACCCGGCCACCATCGCTGACAACGTGGGCGACAATGTCGGCGACTGCGCCGGCATGGCCGCCGACCTGTTCGAGACCTATGCAGTGACTGCGGTCGCTACCATGGTGCTCGCTGCGATCTTCTTCGCGGGCCAGCCCGCGCTGTCGAGCATGATGATCTATCCGCTGGCGATCGGCGCCGTGTGCATCATCACCTCGATCGCAGGCACCTTCTTCGTGAAGCTCGGTGCCAACCAGTCAATCATGGGCGCCCTTTACAAGGGGCTGATCGCCACCGGCGCGCTGTCGCTCGTGGGTATCGCGGTCGTCACGCATCTGATGCTTGGCTTCAGCACGGTCTACAAGACCGGCGGCGGCGTCAGCTTCACCGGCATGACGCTGTTCATCTGCGGCATTGTCGGTCTTGCGGTGACGGGTCTCATCATCTGGATCACCGAATACTACACCGGCACCAACTTCCGCCCGGTGAAGTCGATCGCCGAAGCCTCGGTGACCGGCCACGGCACCAACGTGATCCAGGGCCTCGCCATCTCGATGGAAGCGACTGCGCTGCCGGCCATCGTGATCATCGCCGGCATCCTGATCACCTATGCGCTGGCGGGTCTGTTCGGCATCGCGATCGCGACCACCACCATGCTGTCGCTCGCCGGCATGATCGTGGCGCTCGATGCCTTCGGCCCGGTCACCGACAATGCCGGCGGCATTGCCGAAATGGCCGGTCTGCCGAAAGAAGTGCGCAAGTCGACCGACGCGCTCGATGCGGTCGGCAATACCACGAAGGCGGTGACCAAGGGCTATGCGATCGGCTCCGCCGGTCTCGGGGCGCTGGTGCTGTTCGCAGCCTATAACGAGGATCTGAAATACTTCATTGCCTCGAAGACACCTTACTTCGCAGGCGTGGATCCGGACTTCTCGCTGAACAATCCCTACGTTGTGGTCGGCCTGCTGTTCGGCGGCCTGCTGCCGTACCTGTTTGGCGCCATGGGCATGACCGCGGTCGGCCGCGCTGCCGGTTCGATCGTGGAAGAGGTGCGGCGTCAGTTCCGCGAAAAGCCCGGCATCATGCAGGGCAAGGACAAGCCGGATTACGGCCGCGCCGTTGACCTTCTGACCCGCGCCGCGATCAAGGAAATGATCGTTCCGTCGCTGCTTCCCGTGCTGTCGCCGATCGTCGTCTATTTCGCGATCTACTTCATCGCGGGCGGCGGTGCGGCCGGCAAGTCGGCGGGCTTCTCGGCGGTCGGTGCGATGCTGCTCGGCGTGATCGTGACCGGCCTGTTTGTCGCGATCTCGATGACCTCGGGCGGCGGCGCATGGGACAACGCCAAGAAGTATATTGAGGACGGTCATTTCGGCGGCAAGGGCTCGGAAGCCCACAAGGCCGCGGTGACCGGCGACACCGTCGGCGATCCCTACAAGGACACGGCGGGACCGGCGGTCAACCCGATGATCAAGATCACGAACATCGTAGCGTTGCTGCTGCTCGCGATCCTCGCGCACTGAGGCAACGGACGATCCGTTCAAACGGCAAGAGCCCCGCGAAGGCGGGGCTCTTTTTTGTTTGCGGATTGGACCGGTGAAGCGGATCCGGCGGTGAACGCGAGCCGCCGCGTCAGTTCTGCATGCCGATGATCTTGAACAGATAGGTCAGATACGACATTTCGTTGCCGCCCGTTGGGGTCGTCTTGCTTACGAAATCGAACACCTTGCCGTCCTTGATTCCGTAATCGGCAAGGCGCGTGACCCGGCGATCCTTGTCGAAATACACCGCGATGACCCGCTGATCGACCACCTGTTGCGGCATGAAAGCTGCGGTTTTCTGACCCCGCTGCGAGATATAATAGAACACTTCGCCGGTCACGGTAGCGACCGTCGAGGGCGTGCCGAGGACGATCAGCACCTGTTCCTGGCTCGATCCCAGCGGGATCTGCTCAAGCGCGCCTTCGGGCAGGACATAGCCGCGCTGAAAGGTCTGCTCTGTCATGCCGCAACCCTGCAACGCGAGGACACAGACCAGCGCCGCCGCACCGGTGGTCCGGCGCAAAAACGGCCACGCGCCTTTGCGGTTCCTGACAGTCATGCCTGTTCGATTACCCCCCAAATCCGGCGATTGCAACGCAGCCGCTCCGGCGCTAGTTCGCTGAGCAGCCCCAACGGAAAGACTGATGCTGAATCTGTTTCGCCGCAAACCCCGAGGCGACACCATTGAAGCGCTCTATGGCGCCATCGTGGCGCAGGCGCGCAATCCTGTCTTCTACCGCGAGCACGGGGTTGCCGACACGGTAAACGGCCGCCTCGACTTGCTGATTCTGCATCTGGTGCTGGTTTTTGAGCGGCTATCGCATGGCGATGCAGCCGCGCGCGATATGGGACAAGCGGTGTTCGACCGCTTCTGCCAAGACATGGACGATCACCTGCGGGAAGACGGGGTCAGCGATCTGAAGGTTCCCAAGGACATGAAGCGGGTAGGGGCGGCTTTTTTTGGCCGGCATCGGGCCTATATCTCGGCTCTGAGAGAGGGAGACCGCGACGCATTGCGGGCCGCGCTGCGCCGCAATGTCTTCTCGGACGAGCACTCATCCGGCCTGGATGCAATCGTGGCATATGTGGAGGCGGCCGCTGGTGCTCTGCGGGACCAGCACGCGTCCGTCATCATGAGCGGCCGGATCGATTGGCCGGATCCCGCCGCACAAGCGTGAGGACTGCCATGACCGACCGAGATCAGGGCTGGATTCAGCCGTGGACATATCGCATCGCGCTTCGTGATATCCCAGACGAAGGGTTGCATGTCGCAATGGAAGCCGATCCGGAAGCGCGCGTTGCGCTTGCACGGACGGCAGGATTGCGTGAGCTCCCCATCCTTACTGCGAGCTTCGACATCAAGCGGAAAGGGGAGAGTCTTCATGTTGAAGGCGAGGTTAACGCAACAATAGGTCAGAATTGCGTTGTAACCCTCGATCCTATCGAAAGAAATCTACATGAAGCGATCGATCTGATTTTTTCGCCCGGCGACGCTGACACGCTGGCCGATCATGATGTTGAGGCGTCGGTGGGCCTGACCGACGCCGAGCCGCCGGAGCCGCTGGTGGACGGAATCGTCGATCTTGGCGCGATTGCAACCGAATATTTCCTGCTTGGGATCGATCCGTATCCGCGTAAAGAGGGGGCGGTTTTCGAGGCTGCGGCCCATCAAGAACCGGTGGAGAGCCCGTTTGCGGCATTGGCCGCTCTCAGGAAACCGCCTTCGGGGAGGGAGTAGGCTTGAGGTTGTATCCTCCGCCCGAGCGGTTATGGTCCGCGCCCGCATCCGTTTCCGCCGCCTTCCTGTGATCTGAGGCCTCCGCTAAGGTCGGCACATGCCAGACAAGGTTCGTATCGCGCTCGATGCCATGGGAGGTGACCATGGTCCGGCCGTGGTTATTCCCGGCGCCGCGCTCGCGCACGCGCGGCATCCGGATTGCGAATTCATTTTTTTCGGCAGCGCGCCGTTGATCGAGGCCGCGCTGGCGGCACATCCGGCCCTGAAAGGCGTGTCACGCGTCGTCCATACCGACGTTGCGGTGAAGATGGACGACAAGCCGAGCCAGGCGCTGCGTCAGGGCCGGTGGAAATCGTCGATGTGGCTGGCCATCGATGCGGTGAAAAAAGGCGAAGCCGACGTTGCGGTCTCGGCCGGCAATACCGGCGCACTGATGGCGATGGCGAAAATCCATCTGCGGACCATGGCGGGGATCGAGCGCCCGGCCATTGCCGCGATCTGGCCGACGCTGCGCGGCGAGTCGGTGGTCCTCGACCTCGGCGCCAATATCGGCGCCGATGCCCAGCATCTGGTTGATATGGCGGTGATGGGAAGCGCGATGGCGCGCATTCTCCTGGGGATCGACCGGCCAACCGTCGGGCTTTTGAATATCGGAGTTGAGGAAGTTAAAGGTCTGGATGAGGTTCGGGAAGCAGGTAGGGTGTTGCGGGAGCGGGAGCTCCCTCATCTGCGCTATGCCGGCTTTGTCGAAGGCGACGATATTGGAAAGGGCACGGTTGACGTGGTGGTGACCGAAGGATTTGCCGGCAACATCGCGCTCAAGGCCGCGGAAGGCACCGCACGCCAGATTGCGGGTTACCTCAAGGCGGCGATGAAGGAGACGATCTGGACGCGGATCGGCTATCTGTTTGCGCGCGGCGCGTTCCGGAAACTGGCTGCGAAAATCGACCCGGGCCGTGCCAATGGCGGTGTTTTCGTCGGCCTGAACGGCATTGTGATCAAGAGCCATGGCGGAGCCGATGCAAGCGGTTTCTCGGCCGCCGTCGATATCGGTTATGAAATGGTCCGCAACAATCTGATGGCCAAGATTGGCCAGGCGCTGGTTCCGGAAGCCCGCGTGGTTGCAGCAACGCCGGTGGCCGGAGCTGCGTCGTGACATTGCGGTCCGTGATTGTGGGAGCTGGCTGCTATCTGCCGGAGCGCGTTCTCACCAATGCCGATCTCGCCGCCCTGGTCGATACATCTGACGACTGGATCGTGCAGCGCACTGGCATCCGCGAACGGCATATCGCTGCCGACGGCGAAGTGACCTCCGACCTGGGCGTCAAGGCTGCCGAGGCCGCGCTGGCCAATGCCGGCATGACGGCGCAGGACATCGATCTGATCGTCTGTGCAACCTCGACGCCTGACAACACATTTCCTGCCACGGCGACGACGATACAGGCGCGGCTCGGGATTACGGCGGGCTTTGCTTTCGACCTTCAGGCTGTCTGTTCAGGCTTTGTCTACGGGCTTGGTACGGTCGACAGCATGTTGCGAAACGGGCTTGCGAAACGTGCGCTCTTGGTCGGCGCGGAAACCTTTTCCCGCATCCTCGACTGGACCGATCGCACGACCTGTGTGCTGTTCGGTGACGGGGCCGGCGCAGTGGTGATTGAGGCCCAGGAGCAGCCTGGGGCGATGACTGATCGCGGCATTCTCACCACTCATCTGCGCTCCGATGGCAGGCACAAGACCAAGCTTTACGTCGATGGCGGGCCGTCCTCGACCCAGACGGTCGGTCACCTCCGGATGGAGGGCAAGGAGGTGTTCAAGCACGCCGTTTCCATGATCACCGACGTGATCAAGGATGCTTTCAGGGCAACCGGTTACACTGCCCGCGATCTCGACTGGTTTGTGCCGCACCAAGCCAATCGCCGCATTATCGACGGGTCCGTCATCAAGCTCGGTCTCGATCCAGCCAAGGTCATCATCACGGTCGACAAGCATGGCAACACGTCCGCAGCTTCGATCCCGCTGGCGCTTTGCGCAGGTATTGCCGATGGTCGCATAAAGCGGGGCGATCTGGTGATGTTCGAGGCGATGGGCGGCGGCTTCACCTGGGGCGCCTCGCTGGTGCGGATGTAATAAGTTACCGTTGCCGCTTGGCGAAGCCGAGACGGAAAAGTCCGCAGCGCATGGGTTCGGTTCATGAATGATGCGCTTGGACGCCTTTCTTCGGTTGACCGTAGAAAAGTAAGTCCATATCGTATTGAATAATAACAAGGATCGCCGGTTTAGGGGCTGCGGGCGATGGCGGCGAAAACAGTGACACGGGCTGACTTATGTGAGGCGGTCTACCAGAAGGTAGGCCTGTCGCGCACGGAATCTGCGACGCTGGTCGAGCAGGTGCTCAAGGAAATTACCGATTGCCTTGAACGAGGCGAGACCGTGAAGCTGTCGTCATTCGGCTCCTTCGTGGTGCGCAAAAAGGGTCAGCGCGTCGGCCGCAATCCGAAGACCGGCAAGGAAGTGCCGATCTCGCCAAGGCGCGTGATGGTGTTCAAGCCGTCGGCCATTCTGAAACAGAAGATCAATGGCGGTCTCGGTCACGACGTCGCCGACGACACCGATAGCCACTGACGTGGGTTGAACTGGGGACCTCGGTGGACAAGGCACCCGACGCATTTCGTACCATCAGCGAAGTCGCCGACGATCTGAAAGTACCGCAACATGTCTTGCGGTTCTGGGAAACCCGGTTCAGCCAGATCAAGCCGATGAAGCGCGCGGGCGGCCGGCGCTATTACCGGCCGGACGATGTCGATCTGCTGCGCGGTATCCACCATTTGCTGTATGGCGAGGGCTATACCATCCGTGGCGTGCAGCGAATCCTGCGCGATCAGGGTCTGAAATTCGTTCAGAGCGTATGGCAGCCCGGGGCCGAGCAGCCGACGCATGGTCCGGGCGCCGATGAAGCCGACCATCCGGAAGAAATGGTGCCCGACGAACCACCGGCGGCGGCAGCGTCGCGGCCGCAGGCGACGCCCGCTGCAATTCGCGCGCAGATGTCGCGCGAGGATTTGCGCCGCTTGCAGGCGACGTTGTTCGAACTGAGCGAATGTCGCCGCCTGCTCGACAATGCGATGCGAAAGTCGTCGGCGGAGTGACATTCGCGATCGTCACGGTGCGACCGCGACGATCTCCGCCGAGCCAGCTCAGGATGCTTGGGCATCCTGCTTCTTTGCCTCACGATAATAGTAGTTTGCGTCGCGCCCTTTCACGATCCTGCGGATCGCGCGCCGCATGCTTTCGCTGCGGCGCAGCGGCTCGACCGCTGCCGATGCGACACGGAAGGCGGCGACCTTTGCGCTGTCTAGCACCGGGTTCACGCCGGGCGCGCTCTGCGGCATACCGAAGCCGCGCAGCATGGCGTTGACAGCGAAGATGTCGTTGCGCCGGCGGACTGCGTCCGACTTCCAGGTCAGAGACAGCGAGATCGAATAGCTGTCCGCGGTGCGGACCCAGTGCGGCCATTGATAGGGCACGAACACGCCGTCGCCCGGTTTCAGCTTATAGGTCGTGCATTTGGCGTCGAATTCGGTCTTGTAGGGCAGATTGCGATGCTTGATTGCGCTCGACTCCAACGCTTCTTCCGATGCGATCGACCGGTCGCGATTGTCATAGACATGGAAGAATTTGTCGCCGTGGATCTGGAAGAAGAAGTTCTCGTCGGCGTCGGCGTGAAACGGCGTCGTGGAGTTGGCCGACGAGACGAAAATGAAGCCGCGGATGTCCTGAAAGCCCGCAGCCTTGAGGCTATCGAAACCGCGCATGTGGGCCACTTCCATCAGCGCGTCTTCAATAAGCTTGCGATAGGCCGGTTCCTGCTCGACCGATTTCAGCACCATCCAGGCGCCGGCGGTCTCGATATTGCGCACAATCTGTTCCGGCTCCAGGTCGACGGTTGGGGTGGTCTCGGGCCTCTGACTGACGGCGGCGCTGCCGGCATTGTATTCGAGCCGGTCACGCGGCAGTTTGCGCACGAGCTCGGCCAGCGTTGGCAATGTCAGGAGAGGATTTCCAACGAAGTGATGTCTGAGCCCGAAAGGCAGATTCGGAAACGCATTCGTCAATGCGGCGGTGTCGGTCGGTTCGAAGAATGTCATGAAAGCGTCTCCTTGATCCGGCGAAGGGTTCGGACGATGTCGATGGCGGAAAGGCGTGCGTTGACCACTGCGCGGATTGCGGCCGCAAATAGATCGTGCGGCTTGAGCGCGACGAAAATGTCGGCCATCTCGATGCGCTGGCGCCAGACGTGATCGATCATGGGATGATTGCCGTCCGCGGTTGAGTCGGCGAACACGATGTCCGGATCGGCGCAGAAGTGTTTCGTCAGATCGAGGGTGAGCTGGACGCCGGGTGAGGACCGTGCCTCGGTCTCATTCATCGCAATCTTGAAGAAAAAGGCATGACCGCGATCGCGCAGGATCAGGCCTGAGGCGAGAGTTTCGCCGTTGCGCGTGAGGCTGGCGATTTCCAAATGGCCGCGCGAGGCGAGCGCAGGCGCAGCGTCGCGGATGAAGGCCGCATCGCCGGCATCCTGGATCAGCGCGGTGCCGCGCGCGGCCTTCCAGCCCGTCGCCTCCAGTGCAAGAAAGGCCTCAAGCGCCGGACCGATCTGTTCGGGAGTAGTCGCAACCTCGAATCTGACAGTGCCTGTATCCTCAAGCCGATGGCGCTGACGGCGCAGTTCCTTCAGTTTCTTTGACGACAGCGCGTCGCGCAGCACCTCGCTTGGGTCCTGCGAGGCATCAAGGCCGGCGCGCCGAAAGCGGCGGATCGGTTCGGCCGTTATCCCATGCCGGTCGAACGCCGAACGCATCGCGGCAAAGGCCGCGCCATCGGTCGTCACCGTTTGCATGTAGAGCGCACGTGCGCCGGCGGCCTTGGCAGCTTCGATCAGCAAGCGTGCGGCATCGGCCGCACATTCACGGTCGAGCAAGGGTGCCGAAAGCGGTGCATAGGCATTCCAGGAAACCAACAGCGGCACCGGGAGCGATAGGGCGCGCCGCGCCCAGCGCACCGGCATCAATCCAATCAGCCGGTTTCGGTCCCAGGCCAGGAGCGCCATTGCGCCACCACGACCGGTCGCATGTTTTGCAACCAGCACGGCCCACATCGGATCGTAATAGGCATTCGGCTCAATCGCGCGCTCGTGCAGCTCGCGCCATGCCGACGCTGGCACCGAAGCGAGATCGGTCAAATAGGGACGCGGGGACGAAACGACCGACAGATGCGTGCGCGACGGCTTTGCCTGCAGCGGCGCGGTGCTGCTTGGTTCGACGGGAACCGGAATTGTCATCGTTTGCGACCCGCGCATAAACGTCCTGGAAGCCACAGATAGTGGCGTTGCCGCTTATTGGCGGTTAATCCGAATGCCCATCGCCGCGGCAGGGTTAATGCAAGCTCGCGCTTTTCATTAAAATCGTAGCGATCTGTCCGACGGACCGCGGGCCCGCGCGACGTAGAGAGACGATCGATGTCGGAACGGCACCCTGCTCAGATCAGGGCCTGACAGTTTTCCACCAGCGGGACATACTCTCTGATCGCCGCATTGGCCGATGCCATAATCGCGGCCAGCACGGCCGCGGGCGCAGTCTGGCGTGAGACAGGCGCTTGCGACACGATCTGACGCTGCCGTTCCACATCTGGCTGCCATACGGCGACCGTGGCGAGATCGGTCTCGACATGCCACGGTCCGAGCCGGTCGGGCCGATGCATTGCTCGCGCGAGGCGCGCATGGAATTCGGCGCGGGGCACGACCCTGAAGCCCATGTCCAGTGTATTCCTGGTCGGCGCCTTATTGTCGTTGAGCACGAAACCCCATTTCGCGAGATGCCAGTTGAGCACGGCAAAGCCGATCTTCGAGGTATGGTCCTCCCGCGTGAACTGGGATTCGATCGTGAAGGCGCCGCCGACCGCAACGCCATATCCGCCGCCGACCAGAGCGCCGTCCTCGTTCCAGACTTCGTAGGAATGCGCATAGCCGGCATCATGCAGGTCGCAATAGGCCCGCATGATTTTCGGCGTGATCCAGGTCACCGCCCATTTGCCTTCGCGGCGCCCGGCGCAGGATTTGATCACCTCCGGAAAATTGCGGTCGAAGGTGACGCGATGGCGTTGCTGCCGCAAACGGCTGCGCAGCCGTTTGGAAATATGGAAATCCTGGAAATCGAGAATGCAACGCTCCGGCGGCGCCATCCATTTCAGCGGACCGAAATGCGCAAACGTAAAGAGGCCCCGGCGGTGCGCGGCCGTCAGTGTTTCCGGCGACAGATCATGCACAAAGCCGCAAAAGCCAGGTAACCGCTGCGGCGCGCGGTCAGGATCGGGCAGGGCGCACGGCGGCGAGACGAGTTCGGTCAGGTAGCTGCGCACGAGTGCGGGCAAGACATGCAGACGATGCGGCTGCAGAGCCCAGGCCGCACCGAGCGTCCAGCGCCGCGCGGTCTCGATCGCAGTTTCTCTGAACAGCGCATCTCGGCGCATCGCGTCAACGGCATCAGGCCATTGACTGGCTTGATCGAAATGGCGCTCGCCAGGATTGTCCATAACACTATTCCGCTATGCGTGTTCCTGAGGCTGGCTCGCCGTGCTTTGATAGAAAACGTGCGCCACCGTCTCGGAAAAACTGCGGTGATTGTGTTGGCGGGTAACGGCCTTGTCATCGCTTTTGCGGATTAACGATGAATGACCGAGGCTCCGGCCATCCGGCGGCTGCCCGCGGCGGATTTGTCACTAACTATTGGCTAACGGTAATTAAGGCGGAAATTCCCTGCCTTTACCTCAAATTTGCCAAGTCCCGACGGAATTGAACCCGCCGGAGCCCGGCTGCGACTAACGGTCAACGGGCTTTTGGAAGGGACTGCCGTCATGTCGCTCACGTCGTTTCAGATTTCGCAACTCAAAAAGCTTCTCGCCGGAGAAATCCGGCTATCGGCCTTCTGCGACTCGATCGAGGGCGAGAAGCTGTGCTGGAGCGGTCTCGTCGGAATCCGCGCGAACGATCTGCGGTCAACCGTAACGCTCACGGAGCGTGGCCGCGCCGCGCTTGCGGGGCACGACTGACTAAGAGCGCCCGCTCACTGAACAAACACGGTCAGCGCCACGGCCGAAAGCGCCGCGAGCACGATCGCATTGCGAACGAAGAACGCGGCCGTAATGAGGGCTGCGTCCGAGACGAGGCAGGAAACCGTCTTGCCAATCATAAATGTCTCCGCGATTCATCGCGGAGATATCTTCCGGTCCGCCGGTGCGGCCGTATGTGAACCAGCTCACATTCGCCGTTCAATCCGCTTTCGTGTTCAGCCCCAAGGCGCCGGTCAGGCGAATTCCTTTTCGTGCACCCAGGCCGCCTGCCGCGGCGGCTGCTTGGTCCGGTCCCATTCCTCGAGCATTGCCGGCGCGAGCCTCTTCAACTCTTCGAGCTGCTCCGGTTTCGACGTCATGTAGGTGACCTCGCATCGGTTGCCGCTCGGATCGAAGAAATAGATCGACTGAAAGACCGCGTGGTCGGTCGGTCCGACCACCTCGCATCCCATCGCCTCTGCGTTTGCCTTGGCCTCCATCATGGCCTCGCGATCCTTCACGCGGAACGCGATGTGCTGAACCCAGTCCGGCGTGTTGGGATCGCGGCCCATCGGCGGCGACTTGGGCAGTTCGAAGAAGGCGAGGATGTTGCCGTTACCGGCATCGAGGAAAACATGCATGTAGGGATCGGGAGCCTTTGTCGAGGGCGCCCGGTCTTCCGCCATCGCCATCAGAAACTCCATGCCGAGTACCTTCTGATAGAAATTGACGGTCTCCTTCGCATTTTTGCAGCGATAGGCGACGTGGTGGATCTGTTCGACCTTCATGACGCTCTCCCTGTCCAATTTTAGCCATACAATCCCGCGGCTCGGCAGCCGGCGTTGATCCACGTCAATTGGGGCTTGGCGCCCGGTCGGCGCCGGCTGGCACGTTCACTCGACCTGCCGTGTGGGGTCTTCTGCTACCGCAAACCGCGCCAGTCGCGACACCACCTCACCCAAGTTTTGACCACGGTCATTCATGGCGTCACCACACTTGGATGGTCCGGTCTGCACGACATCGTTGAGACCATCGGTCCTCAGAAAGAGGAGTCCGGAATGAAGCGCACGCAAATCCTGCTACTGGCTATCGGCGTGACCATATTTGCATCGACGGCATCACCGGTTTCATTGCAGGCGGAGGAACGGATCGCCTGCGCATCGGACGTACCGGCGGTACGCAAGGGACATTGGTATTACCGCATCATCGACGGGCGCAAATGCTGGTACGACGGCAAACCGATGTTGCCGAAAACGCAATTGTATTGGCCGGACGCTTCGGGAGCCGGCGGGCTGCGCGAGCCTGCCGAACCATCGCAGCAGCAAGCGGCATCGTCCGCGCAGTCTGCCGGGAAGCCCTATACCGACGGCCGTAGCGTGAGCACGCCAGCCGCGACGGACGTGTCTCTCACGACACCGCCCGCTGCTGCGGAGCCGACCGCGCCGCAGTCTGCGACGGCGCAATCTCCGGGCTGGATGCAGCCGTCAGCACACGAGATCAGTTTCGAGTCTCGTTGGCTCGGCCTGTATTCCAAGAACTGACCGGATCATGTGGCAGCGGGCGGCAGCGGCACGATGATACGGCGATAAAGGTGCCAGCTCGCATGCCCGAGCACGGGCAGCACCACGATCAAACCGAGGAAGAACGGCAGCGCCGACACGATCAGCAGCACCACGATCACGACCGCCCAGGCGAGGAGCGGAACGGGGCTGCGAACGACCGCGCGGACGCTCGTGACCATCGCTGTCACGCAATCGACGTCGCGATCGAGCAGCAGGGGGAACGACACCACGGTCAGAGAAAACAGCACCGTTGCAAGGAAGGCTCCGATGATATTGCCGGCCAGGAGAAACAGTAGACCTTCATTCGTTGTCAGCACGACGGCAATGAACTGCGTCAGCGAGGCGAACGACGCGTTGAGGCCGAAGAACAGCGCCATCAGGAACCGCGCCTGATACATCCACATGATGAAGATGAAGAGCGTGACGAAAGCCATCCAGCCAATCTCGCTGCGGCTCGTCATGGCTTTGACGATGTCGCTGAAAGAGGCGGTCTCGTCCGCCTCGCGCTTGCGGCTGATTTCATAAAAGCCGACAGCGACGAAGGGGCCGATCAGGGCAAAGCCTGCGGCGAGCGGGTAGGCAAGATAGCTCATCCCGAGCGTCGTGACGCTCATCACGATTGCGACGCCGGCAATGCAATAGATCGCGCCCAGCGCCATGCCGTAAATCGGTGCGGCCTGGAAGTCCCGCAGTCCCTGGATCAGCGCTTCGGATACATCAACGAACGTGACCTGCCGCACGACCGGATCGGTCTTGCCCGATACTGAAGCCATGCTCGTCCTCCCAATTCGGTGGACAATATGCGGCGTCAGCCCGCGGACTTTGATCACGATCAAGGTCAGCAGCGGCATTCCGACGTGATAGGAAACAGGAGGCGGAGCGATGCAGCGGACAAGCGCTATTGCCGCCATGATCGGGGCGCTGGCGAACGGCGCCGCGGCTCAGGCAATCGGCGATCCCAAGGCGGGCTGGCGGCTGGCCGAAGCCTGGTGCTCGGAGTGCCACGCCGTCCAGCCGGAGAGGGCGGGGGGATTGCTGCGCGCGCCAAGCTTTGCCGATGTGGCAAAGCGGCCGGGAACCACGCCTCTATCCCTCAACGTGTTCCTGCGCTCGAACCACGACAACATGCCGAACCTCATCCTCAAGCGCGACGAGGCCGATGATATCGTGGCGTATATTCTGAGCCTTAAGGGAGACTGAGGGCTGCATTCGCGGCCTGTCCTTCCTGAGAGAGGGGTGACAGTTCATTCCGGGCACATGGGTTACACAATGGGGCCTTTTGCGGGGAGAGCAAAATGCCCTGGCAGGAGTGTAACCCCATGGATGAACGGCTGAAGTTCATCG
>JBMOOQ010000036.1:0-56823 GCA_049324435.1 Pseudomonadota bacterium | reverse complement strand
CTGTCCTCATCGAACCCCATCAGGTGGCGGCCTTGCGCCGACCCCGGACAGAAGCCAGTACCCGGCAGAAGGACGATGCAGAAAGGGATTGACACACCACGGCCCGTTACAGAAGCCCGGATGAGCGCAGCGAAATCCGGGACTGCAAGACTCCGCATGTCGCTTCGCTCATGCGGGCTACGGGTGCAACAGGGAATCATGACCGCTACGCACAAATCGCCGCCGATTCTGTCCATTATTGTGCCGGTGCATAACCACGCGCGCACCATCGGCACGACCTTGCTGGCGTTGCGGCCATTCCGTGACCGCAACGCGGAGGTCGTTGTCGTGGACGCAGACTCGACCGACGGTACCGCGATGCTCGCGCGTCCGCTCGCCGATCAGGTCATCCGTTCGCCGCAGGGCCTCGCGCGGCAGATGAACGAAGGTGCCAAGGTCGCGAACGGCTTCATCTTCCTGTTCCTGCGCCCCGAAACCGCGCTGCCGCTCGATGCCGACACCCAGGTGATGTTCGGGCGCTCGCGCGATACATCGGTATGGGGCTTTTTCGATCTGCGCATCCGGGGCCGCCACCCGATGCTGCCGCTGGTCGCCCGTTATCTGAACTGGCGATCGCATTCGTCGGGACTTGCGACCAGCGATCAGGCGATTTTCGTGCAGCGCGAGACCTTCTACCGTATCGGCGGCTTCAAGCCGATCCCGGTGATGGCGGACATCGAACTGTGCGAGCGTCTGAAGGCGATCTCGCCGCCGATCTGCGTGACATCGCGGGTGACGGTGCCGGGCGACCAATACGACCGCGACGGCTTATGGAAAACGCTGCGCACCATGACGGCGATGCGCTGGCGCTACCGCATGGGCGCAAGGCCTGAGGCGCTCGCGAAACGGTACGGCTGCGACAATGCAGCGAGGCCGCTCAACTCAGCCGGATCAACACCAGCCCGGTAACGATCATCAGCGCCGCCACGATGCGGGCGGGCCGCATCGGCTCTTTCAGGAACAGAACCGCAATCAGCGCGCCGAACAGGACGCTGGTTTCACGCAGTGCCGCGACGAGCGCAATCGGTGCCAGCGTCATCGCCCAGATCGCGATGCCGTAGGACAGAAGCTGCATGCTACCGCCGGCGAGGCTGACCGGCCAGGTCTTTAACATCGGCGCAATGCCCGCCGGACCGCGCCGGATCGCGAAATAGACAAGCATGACCAGCGCATTGCCGATGAACATCGCAAGCGTATAGGGATGCGGATTGCCTGCGGTGCGGCCGCCGATGCCGTCTACGACCGAATAGAGGCAGATGGTGAGCGCGGTGAACAGCGCGAAGGTGACGGCCCGGCGGTCCGGCGGCTGCATCAGACGGCCGCCCCGCAGCGACAACAGCAATACGCCTGCGGCGAGGATCACAATACCGCTCCAGCCGCTCAGGCCGAGCCGTTCGCCAAGAAAGAGGGCTGTCGCGCCCGCGGTCATCAGCGGCGCCGAGCCGCGCGCCAGCGGATAGACCTGACCGAGATCGCCGGTGCGATAGGCTTCGCTCAGTCCGATGAAATAGAACAGGTGGATGGCGACCGACGCGATCACCCACGGCCATGCCGCCGCGGGCGGCAGGCCGGCAAAGGGCAGCAGCGCGAGCGAGACCAGCCCCGCGCCGGTCGTGATCAGCACCGTAGATGAGAGCGGGTCGAGCCCGGTCTTGATCGCGGCGTTCCACCCGGCGTGACAGGCAGCCGCGAACAGCACGGCGGTGAAGATGAGGGAGTCCAATTACGACTCTCGCACGCTGTCCGCCTCGTGCACTCACAACCTGATCCGCAGCAGCCCTGCGATCTCGCCGACGATGCCGCGGCGGAACAGCAGCACGCAGATCACAAAGATGCAGCCCTGAATGATGGTCACCCATTGGCCGAATTCGGCCAGCGCGTTCTGCATATAGATGATGACGAAGGCGCCGACGACCGGGCCGAAGATGGTGCCGAGCCCACCGACCAGCGTCATCAGCACCACCTCGCCCGACATCGACCAGTGCACGTCGGTGAGCGAAGCGAGCTGGACCACGATGGCTTTTGTCGCGCCCGCGGTGCCGGACAAGGCGGCGGACAGCACGAAGGCCAGCAGCTTGTAGCGGTCGGTCTTGTAGCCGAGCGAGATCGCACGCGCCTCGTTCTCGCGGATCGCCTTCAGCACCTCGCCGAACGGCGAATTGACGATGCGGTAGATCAGAAGAAAGCCGCCGAGGAAGATCACCGCGACGGTGGCATACATCGCAGCCGGGTTGCCGAGGTCGATGAAGCCGAACAGCCTGCCGCGCGGCACCGCCTGGATGCCGTCCTCACCCCCGGTGAACGGCGCCTGCACCGCGAAGAAATACATCATCTGCGCCAGCGCCAGCGTGATCATCGCGAAATAGATGCCCTGCCGGCGGATCGCGATCGCCCCCGCGATCAGGCCGAGCACCGCGCCCGTCAGCGTGCCCGCGATGATCGCAAGCTCCGGCGTGAAGCCCCATGATTTGGCGACATAGGCCGAGACATAGCTCGCCCAGCCGAAATACAGCGCATGGCCGAACGACAGCAGTCCGACATAGCCGATCAGCAGATTGAAGGCGCAGGCGAACAGCGCAAAGCACAGGATCTTCATCATCAGCACGGGATAGATGAAGAGCGGCGCCGCGATCACGAACGCGGTCAGGATCAGAATGCCGATCGTCTCGCTGCGCGAGGCTTCGGCGCTGGCCGGGGCAACGGGGGCGGTGATGGCTTCGTCGCTCATGTCACGCCGTCCGTCCGAACAGGCCCGCGGGCCGGATGAGCAAAACAATCGCCATGATCACGAAGATCACGGTGTTGGAGGCCTCCGGGAAAAATACTTTGGTGAGGCCCTCGACGAGGCCGAGCGCAAATCCGGTGACGATCGCCCCCATGATCGAGCCCATGCCGCCGATCACCACCACCGCGAACACCACGATGATGATGTCGGCACCCATCAGCGGATTGACGCTGTAGATCGGCGCGGCCATGACGCCGGCGAGCGCGGCAAGCGCGACACCGAAGCCATAGGTCAGAGTAATCATCAGCGGCACGTTGATGCCGAAGGCGCGCACCAGGGTCGGATTTTCGGTTGCCGCGCGCAGATACGCACCGAGCCGCGTGCGTTCAATCACGAACCAGGTGGCCAGGCAGACCACGAGCGAAAACACCACGACCCAGGCGCGGTAATTCGGCAGGAACATGAAGCCGAGATTGCGCCCGCCCTGCAGCATTTCCGGCACCTGATAGGGCAGACCCGACGAGCCGTATTGCTGACGGAACAGCCCCTGGATGATCAGCGCAAGCCCGAAGGTGAGCAGCAGCCCGTAAAGATGGTCGAGGTGATAGAGCCAGCGCAGGAACAGACGCTCGATGATGATGCCGGTGATGCCGACAAGGATCGGCGCGAGCAGCAAAGCCGCGAAATAATTGATGCCGAAATATTGCAGCAGGAAATACGCCGCGAACGCGCCCATCATATATTGGGCGCCGTGCGTGAAGTTGATGATGTTGAGCATCCCGAAGATCACCGCGAGCCCGAGACTGAGCAGCGCGTAAAACGAGCCGTTGATCAGGCCGAGCAGAAGCTGGCCAAACAGCGCTTGCGAGGGAATGCCGAAGATTTCGAACATGGTTCTGTCTCGCGTCCCGGGCGCAGCGCAGCACGACGTGATGTGCTGCAGAACCGGGACCTAGATGATGGGCCCCGGATCAGCGGCGCACCATTTCATGTTGCGCCGCGTCCGGGGCACGAGGTCTTCAGCCCTTCACCAGCGGGCAGCCGCCTTCGCTCATCGGACGGAACGCCTGATCCGCGGGGATCGTGGCGCGGACCTTGTAATAGTCCCACGGCCCCTTCGACTCGGACGGCTTCTTCACCTCAAACAGATACATCGGGTGAATCTTGCGGCCGTCCTGGCGCACCTGCCCCTTGCCGAACAGCTTGTCGTCGGTCGGCATCTCCTTCATCTTCGCGACCACCGCCGCGCCGTCGGCATCGCTCTTCAGCGCTTCCACGGCCTTCAAATAATGCGTAACCGCCGAATAGACGCCGGCATGCACCATGGTCGGATGCAGCCCCTTGAATTGCGGCGCGAATTTCTTGGTGAACTCGCGATTGTTGTCGTTCAGGTCCCAGTACCAGGCTTCGGTCATGATCAGGCCTTGCGCCGTCTTCAGGCCCAGCGCATGAACGTCGGTGATGAAGGCGAGCAGCGCCGCCAGATTCTGACCGCCCTGTGTAATGCCGAATTCCGACGCCTGCTTGATGGCATTGATGGTGTCGGCGCCGGCATTGGCGAGACCGATGATCTTGGCCTTCGAAGTCTGCGCCTGCAAAAGGAACGAGGAGAAGTCCTGTCCCGGGAACGGATGGCGGACCTTGCCGACCACCTTGCCGCCGTTCTTCTCGACTACCGCCGCGGTATCGCGCTCGAGCGCGTGACCGAAGGCGTAGTCGGCCGTGAGGAAGAACCAGCTGTCGCCGCCGGTCTTCACGATCGCATTGCCGGTGCCGTTGGCGAGCGCCCAGGTATCATAGGTCCAGTGAATGGTGTTCGGCGTGCAGGCCTTGCCGGTGAGGTCGGAGGCCGCGGCACCCGAAACCAGGAACACCTTATTCTTGTCCTTGACGATCTGGTTGACCGCAAGCGCGACCGACGAGGTCGGCACGTCCACGATCACGTCGACCTTGTCGACGTCGATCCAGGTGCGGACGATGTTGGAGCCGACGTCCGGCTTGTTCTGGTGGTCAGCGCCGACGATCTCGACCTTCATGCCCTTGGCGGCCGCGCCGAAATCTTCGACCGCCATACGTGCGGCAATCACCGAGCCCTGCCCGGACAGATCGGAATAGGTGCCGGACATGTCGTTCATGACGCCGATCTTGATGACGCCGTCGGTATATTGCGCCTGAGCGGCACCGCAGCCCAGTGCGGCCGCGACAGCGGCGGCGCCGAACAGATGCCTTGCTGAAAGACGTGACATTCATTCCTCCTTCGTGCGGGCGCTTTTTTTTCGCGCCGTTATACGCCCAGATAATCGTGCAGCTTATCCAGGTTTTGTTCGAGTTCGGAACTGAGCAGTTTGTCTACTACCCGTCCGTGTTCCATCACATAATAGCGGTCCGCGACGGTCGCCGCGAAGCGGAAGTTCTGCTCGACCAGCAAAATGGTGAAGCCTTGCGATTTCAGCGCGCGGATGGTGTTGCCGATCTGCTGAATAATGACCGGCGCCAGACCTTCGGTCGGCTCGTCGAGCAGAAGCAGGCGGGCGCCGGTGCGTAAAATCCGGGCAATCGCCAGCATCTGCTGTTCGCCGCCCGACAGCTTGGTCCCCTGACTGGACCCGAGCCGCTCCTTCAGGTTCGGGAACAATTCGAAGATGCGGTCCAGCGGCAGGCCGCCCGGCTTGACTACCGGCGGCAGCATCAGGTTTTCCTCGACCGACAGGCTCGCGAATATGCCGCGCTCCTCCGGGCACAGCGCGATGCCGGCGCGCGCGATCTGGTTCGACGGCAGGCCAATCAGTTCTCGTCCCTCGAAGCGGATCGAGCCGCTCCGCTTCGCAACGATGCCCATGATCGATTTCAGCGTCGTTGTCTTGCCGGCGCCATTGCGGCCGAGCAGCGTCACCACCTCGCCCGGAAACACCTCGAAATTCACGCCATGCAGGATGTGCGACTCGCCGTACCAGGCCTGCAGATTTTCAACGGCGAGCAATGCCGTGCGCGGATCAAGCATGGCCGGTCCCCATATAGGCTTCGCGCACCTCCGGATTGTTCGAAACGGTGGCGTAGTCGCCTTCGGCCAGAATGCGCCCGCGCGTCAGTACCGTGATCCTGTGCGACAGATTGGAGACAACCGACAGATTGTGCTCTACCATCAGCGTGGTGCGATCGGCCGAGACCGTCTTGATCAGTGCGGCGATCCGGTCGATGTCCTCGTGGCCCATGCCGGCGGTCGGCTCATCGAGCAGCAGCATTTCCGGATCGAGGGCCAGCGTAGTTGCGATCTCAAGTGCGCGCTTGCGGCCATAAGGCAGTTCCACCGCGGGGACATTGGCGAAGCCGGACAGACCGACATCGTTGATGAGCGACAGAGCCCGATCGTTGAACTCGTTCAGAACCGCGCGCGAGCGCCAGAAATCGAACGAACCGCCGCGCTTTCGCTGCAGTGCAACGCGCACGTTCTCAAGCACCGTCAGGTGCGGAAACACCGCCGAAATCTGGAACGATCGCACGACGCCGAGCCGGGCGATATCGGCCGGCTGCATCCCGGTGATGTCGCGGCCCTTGTAAAGGATCTGACCCCTGGTCGGAGTGAGAAATTTGGTCAGAAGATTGAAGCAGGTGGTCTTGCCCGCGCCGTTTGGGCCGATCAGTGCGTGGATAGTCCCCCGCTCCACCTTCAGATTCACGCCATTGACCGCAACGAACCCTGCGAATTCCTTGGTCAAATCCCGGGTTTCGAGAATGATCTCGCCACTCATGTTTTGCGACGCCTGCCCAACGTCTTTCCCAATCCCCATGACTGCACGTCCTGCGGAAATGGTAAAGCCCGCCCGCGAAAAATCGCGGACGGGCTTTTGAGTTTTTTGCCGGACCGGCCGCCGCCGGAGCGGCGGCCGTCATCCTTTCGTCAGCGGACGTCGATCTTGATCGCGGTCCGTTTGATGTCGCTGCCCGACGGCTTGGCAGCAACCGGGGCAGCCGCCACCTTGCCGCCATTCGCCGCGGGGGCTCCGCCCGGAGCCGGCAGGATTTCGATCTTGCGGGTCGCACCCTGCTTGTAGATGCGTTCGCCGATCGAGCGGGTGTTGTTCTTGACCGTGGTCAGCGGGGCCTTGTTGAAGTCGTGCTTGATGCCGTCGACTTCAGGCTTGTCGCTGCACACCGCCATCACCGTCTCCTTGCCCTTGTCGCCGAGCTTGTAGATGAACGGCGCCTTCGGACCGGGGAAGCTGACCGGGACACCGGCCTTGATCCGGTTGTCCTGCTGGAACTTGTTCGGCAGGAGAACGGTCAGGGTGTCCTTCTCGTCGATATTGGTCAGCGTCAGGAAGCAGTCCTTCGAGGAGACCACTGTAAACACCGGAGTCTCGCCGAGCTTGTAGACATCCTTGTCCGAGGTCAGCGCAAAGTCGACATCGGTCTTGACCTTGGCGACGCCATTCTTCTTGCCGGCATCGGCAACGGCAGCCGCGGGCTCGTCGTCGATCGGCTCCTCGTCGCCGAGTTCGGCCAGCTGACGATACTTGACCTCGAACTGATCGCGCGGGATCGAGTTCTGCTGCAGCCGGCGGATGGTTGCGATCAGCTCCGGCTTGAAGCCGCCGCTGATGGCCTGCTGGAACTCATCCTTGGTCATGCCAAGCTCGGCCGCCGCCATGGTCAGATCGACGTCCTGCTCATAGCGCTGCGACAAAGCAGTGATCATCTCGATGCCGTTGAGATTGAGGTTCGGGTCGAGACCGGCGCGATACATCGCGTCGGCGAAGCGCTTGGCATCTCCTTCGAGAACCTTATCCATCTTCTCGTTCTCGATGTAGAGCGCCTCGATCTCGCGCAGTTCTTCGCGGGAGAAGGCCTTGCCGCCGCGGCCGCCGCCCAGCGCAATCTTGCGGATCTCGTCCTTGGCTTTGATCATGCCGAACTCGTGGCAGCCCATGCAGGAGATGCCGTTCGTCACCGCGAGATCCTTCGCGCGCTTGTCCTGCACGATGTTGGTCGGCCCGGTGTTCAGCGCCTTGCCGTCGGCCGTGTTCAGGTAATAGGCCTGGAAGCCGTTCGGCAGGCTGAAGATGGTCTCGCCGCCGTCATGCTCGAAGGCGTTCTTGCCTTTCGGGCCGAGCGGATGCTCGTACAGGTTCTGCCTGCCCTTGTTGCCGGCGAAGTCATACGAGGTCCAGAAGTAGCCGTGCCGTGAGGGATGGCGCTCGATCATGCGGTTGTTGCGGCTGACACCCGACACCTGGAAGCCGGCGCGCTGGGCAATGAACTTGCGGATATTGCCTTCCAGATCGACGCCTTCGTCCTTCGCCAGCTGATTGAAGTCCGGCGCAAGCTTGAGCAGCTTCTCGTACATGCCCGGGCGGGACGCCGTGAAGGCGAACCAGTCGGCGCGCACATACGGCATCTTGCTGTCGGTCGCCGAAACCAGCAGGGTCTTGAAGCTGGTGTCCGGCTGCATCTTGTAGGGATAGGACTTCAGGATGGTTTCCCAGTCCTCCGGTGTCCAGCCGAGTTCATCGAGGTTGAATCGGATGATGGTCTCGCCCGGATCGATGGCCTGGAAGCGGACAACATCGGGCGACCGGCTCAGGCTGTTGAGCAGCTTGATCACCGCCTGACGATAGACCTTCATTGCCTTCTCGTCGGTGCAGGCATTCGCAAGATGCGTCAATGTCAGATAGCGGATGCCCTTGCGCCGTTGCGGAATGCGTTCGCGTTCGATGTCGGCGGCGATCATCCCGATCATGTCGGAATGGCTGACATAGGCCTTTGGATCGCAGCTCTTCTTCAGGCCGTCGATCCACTTTTCGAGCGCGGCGAGTTCGTCCGGCGACACCGGATCGAACTTGCCCTGCCCGTTCGCCCAGTCATAGGGCATCTTCTCGTTGATGATTTCGGTGAAGAGCCGCGAGGCCTTGGCGTTGCCCGGCAGAACGTAATGCGGGTTGGACGCAATCTCGTCGAGATTCAGAACGTTGCCGAAATTGCTGGCGGCGTTCTCGCGCTTGTGCTCGACGCCGTCGAGATCCTTCTGGCTCAACTGGCCGGTCTGGTGACAGCGGGCGCAGTGCTTCTGAAGAACGTCGAAAGCCGCCTTGGCGACAGGATCGCTCGGCGGGGTTGCTGCATTGGCGGCACCGGGCAGGGACAGGCCAAGGCCGAGAACGGCCGCGACAGCCAACCCCTGGATTGGGCCACTCACTCGTAGACGACCGCTCATTGTGGTCTCCCATTGAAAATCGTTGCGACGCGCGGCGTGACATGCCGTGTCGGTTGTTGGTCTCCGGCTGCGCAAATCGCGTTCAAAGCTCAAAGCAACGTGAAAGATTCGGCCGGCCCAGCCCTGATTTTGGAAGAAATCTTATCTCAGCTTTCGTCCCGCCCCGAATATCAAAATGCAGGCGGCCAGGCCCTCGTCCTTCACATTTCGGTTGGCCGGTTCGGTCAAACTGTCGCAGAGCAAAAGACCCGCCCGGCGGGGACATGCCGGACGGGTCAAGCGGACCGGCGCAGGGTGGAAGGGCGCGTGCACCGATCACACGATGGACGGCGCACCGGGCGGTGGACCGCAATCGGGTTCGGAGATTGGTCGCGGCAGGAGGCGATCGGGTTCAACGGCAGACCGGCAAGAGGCTTGCCGGCCGCCTCAGCGGCCGAGCACGGAGCGGACCCATTGCATCAGCGTCCGCCAGAGATCCGTAGTCTTGCGCAGGAGCCAGTCCCGCGGCGTTTCGGTCGGTCCGGTATCGGGATCGCGCGGATTGGAGCGGCGCCAGTCGCTCGGCATATCGAAGCTGCCGGCCCATATCCCGCGCTTCTCGGCGCGTGCCTCCGCCTGAGCGGCGCCATAGGGATTATCCATTCCGCGACGGTCGATGACCGTGGCAAAGCCCGAGCGAACCATTTCCTCGGCCAGGTCTCGCCCGGCGACATGGCACACCGCGATGTTGCGGCCATAGCGGTCCATCGACTGAGTGCGGCACGTGACGGGGCTCGTTCCGATAATCCTGCGAAGCTCGGACCGCGCCCGCGTGCCGCAGGGCCAGGGCTGCCCCTTCGCATCGGTGCATTGCTGATGCAGCTCGGGCGCGTCGATGCCATAGAGGCGGTAGCGCTCGCGGCCGAGCGAGAAGGAATCGCCGTCCGAAAGACGCACAGGCCCCTGTTGGCCGGCCGCCGGGGCCACGAGCGCCAACGCGATCGCGACAGCGAACAGGGCATTGCGCAACATTTGCATTCCAGGAGACAGCAAATCTAGCGGCCGCTGCCCTGGCTAGCGCTGCCCCGGCTGCCACCGCCCTGACTGCCACCGGCAACAGCGTCGGAGCGGCCGCCAAGCGAGCGCAGCGCTTCATAGGCGTCGGCTAACCCCGCACCGAAATCCTTGTCGCGGCCGGCCGGACCGAGATCGCGCGCGGTCGAGAGCAGAATCCGCCGCACTGAATCCGGCGACAGATCGGGCTCCCGCTCCAGGATCAGCGCCGCGATCCCGCTGATGTGAGCTGCGGCGAACGAAGTGCCGGTTGTCATGTCGTAATTGCCGCCGGGGATCGGCAGCAGAAGGCGCACGCCGGGCGCGGCGACCGCGATATGGTGTCCGCGATTGGAGCCCTGGAACAGCCTGTCCTCGGCGTCGGTCGCGGTCACCGCAATCACATTCGGATCGGAGGCCGGGAATAGCGGCGGCGATTTCGGACCGGCATTGCCGGCCGCGGCCACCAGCACGATGCCGCGCTTCGCTGCAGATGCGAGCATGCGCGCCATGATCGGGTCCTGCGGACCCGCAAAGCTCATGTTGATGACGCGCGCGCCCTTGCCGGCCGCCCATTCGAGACCTTTAAGGATGCTGAAGGTGGTGCCTTCGGCGCTTGCCGCGGTCGGATCGAACGCGCGCACTGCAAGGATGCGCGCGTTCGGCGCCACGCCGGTCAGCTTGGATTTCGCGACGATCGCGCCAGCGATGCTGGTGCCGTGCGCATGCGACGACCCGTCGCCACCGGCGGGGTTGAATGTATCTGCGATGGTCCCCTGCAATTCGGGATGCTCGGCATCGATGCCGGAATCGATGACGGCGACAAGCACACGCTCGCCGCGCGACAATTCATGCGCACGCGGCAGCTTGAGCTTGTCGACCGCATACTGGATGCCCTGACCGGTTTTCGATTGCTGCAGCGTGTAGCGGTAATTCGGTTGTACGGACAGGATGCGCGAATCCGCTTCAAGACTGCGGATGACGGAAGATACGTTGCGGCCGTCGGGAATAGTCCAGCGGAACATCGTCGTGCCGCTGAGTTCGAAGGTTTGCGACTCCTGACGATTCAACTGATGGCGGCGTGCCAGCGCATCGACCTCCTGCTGACTGGGACGCCCCGCGACCTCGATCACGACTTCATTGGCAATGAAGCGTCGTTCGCCCGGTGCCGGCACACCGCTGGTCCGGCGCGGCTGCGAGGACGGCTGCGACGGCTCATCCACGCCCGGCACCGGGCGCGCCGCCGCGTTCGAAGGCTCGGATGCGGCCGGCTTGACCGACCGGGTCTGCGCTTCGGTCTGACTGCGCGGCTTGACGGGCTTGCGCGGCTGCGGATTAGCAGGCGCGCTCTGCACCGTGTAACGGCCGCCCGGATAGCCGCCGCCGTAGTAACCTTGTGCCGCAGCGGGCGCGGAGGTAGCGGCGCCCAATGCGATCACGGCCAAAGCAGATATCGCAACTCCGATTCGCCGATTGTGCGCGCGCTGCATGGGACGCCTCCGCGAGGTCCGTTTCCGCCAGCGCTCCGGCCAACCGGAGCGCTTTCGTCTCTGCACCTAGTTGGTGGCGGGCAAAACCAAGGTTACCACCTTGCTGTCGCCGAGCTTTTTCACGATTTCGGCAGTCTGTTCCTTCTTGCCGGGAATCCGCAGCCGGAAGTTCCCGTCCGGCGAGCTGTCGACGATGGTGGCGTTGTTGGCCTTCAGGAATTCCGAGATTTCGGCGGCATTGGCCTGCGGCGAGAAGCGGACCAGCGTTTCGACGCCGCTGGGCACCGACATCGTGGCCGGAGCCGATGCCAGCTCGGGCGCCCTGCCCGTCCGTTCGCCGATCAGCGTGCCGATCACCCCGGCCTGCAGCATCAGCGCAATCGCGGCCACACCGCCGGCATAGGCCAGTGTCTTCGGCGACAGGCTCGCCATGAATTCGGTGATGCGGGCCATCAGGTTGAACGAGGCCGCAGCCGGCGCGCGCGCCGGTTCGGCGTCGATCTTCTCGAACAGCGCCTTCATCGCGCGTTGCGACGGCGCACCAAGCGATTCATTGACGCAGATGGTCTCGCCAAGCTCCTCGCGCACCATCTCGAACTGGCGCGCCAGCTCCTTGTCGTTCGCCAGCGCCTGCTCGACCCGCGCCGTATCGCGGCGGTTCAGCGTTCCTGCGGCGTACCAGGGCAGCAGGAGCTCGATCTCTTCGCGCTCGGGCGTTTTGTTCATTGCCGTGTTCATGGCCAACCTCTTTCGATTCCCGCCGCCTTCAACGACTCCGCCAATTTTTTCCGCGCATAGAACATGCGCGTCTTGACGGTATTCTCCGGGATCCCGACGATCTCAGCGACCTCTTCCACGGACTTCTCGTGGTAGTAGACCAGATCGATGATCTCCCGATGATCCGGCGACAGTGTTTCGATGCACTTGCGCAGGATCTCGCTCGTATCCTTCTTCTGCATGGCGGCCTCGGGCGTGTCCGACACGTCCTCGATCGCTTCCGCAACTTCATCGTCCAGTTCAGCCTCCTTGCGGCCCCGCAGGGCCGACAAAGCCTTGAACCGCGCGATGGCGAGCAGCCAGGTCGACACCGCAGAGCGGCCCTCGAAGCGTCCGGCCTGACGCCAGACATCGAGGAAGACCTCGCTGATCAGATCCTCCGCCGTGGACTCGTTACGAACCAGGCGAAGGACGAACCGGTAGACCCGTACATGGTGCCGCGCGAACAGCACCTGCATGGCGAGCCGGTCACCGCCTGCGATCCGCTGGATCAGGACTTCGTCTGATGTTTGCTGCATCGGGACGGCCGGCTCATGGTTTGGTCGCGGCGAAGCCGGACCCGGTTCAAATGGATGTGAGCGAATTTTAAAGGCGGGGCCGAAAGTTTCCCCCGCTCTTCCTAATGCAGCGGGGGAATATTCCCAATAGGGGAATTTCGTCATTGTTATCAATGGCTTTTCTTGATCGCTGAGGTATTGTTCCGGACTATGAGCACGCCATTCACCCTGGAATCGCTGAATTCGGTGCCGCTTCCGACCTTTTCGGCTGCGGTCGGTGACGTTTTCGAGCATGCGACCTGGGTGGCCGACGCCGCGTTCGGCCACCGCCCCTTTCCCACCGTTGCAGCCCTGCACGACGCGATGATGGCTGTGGTCCGCTCCAGTCCGCCGGAGCGCCAGCTCGCCTTCATCCGCGCCCATCCCGAACTTGGCTCAAAGGTGAAGCGGCTCGACCTGACGGCTGACTCGCAGGCCGAACAAGGCTCGCTCGGCCTCGACCGGCTGAGCGATGCGGAATTCAAGACCTTCACCGAACTGAACGAGGCCTATCGGGAGAAATTCGGTTTTCCGTTCATCATCTGCGTGCGCCGGCACACGCGCGACTCGATCCTCAGAGAATTCGGCCGCCGACTTGGCAACGATCCGGACACCGAACGCAAGGCCGCGCTCGACGAGATCGCGCTGATCACGCGGCTGCGTCTCGTTGCCCGCGTCGACGGGCCGGGCAAACCGAAGACAGACGGGCGGCTCTCGACCCATGTCCTCGACAATGTCAGCGGCAAGCCGGCCCAGGGCGTCAGTATCGCCTTGTACGAAGTCGGCGCCAGCGCGCGCGCACTGGTGACCGAAGCCACGACAAATGCCGACGGCCGCACCGATCAGCCGCTGATGGCCGGCGGACCCTTGCGGATCGGGAGCTACGAATTGCAGTTCAACGTCGCGCAATATTTCGCTGCCAACGGTACCGCCCAATCAAAGCCGCCCTTCCTGGACGTCGTTCCGATCCGGTTTTCGATCGCCGAACCGGAGGGGCATTATCATGTGCCGCTCCTGGTCACGCCGTGGAGCTATTCGACCTATCGCGGGAGCTGAGATGCGAATCGTTGCGATCGCGGCGCTGCTGCTGACAGCGTTCACCGCTCCGGCCGGCGCGCAACATGTCAATGCGCCAGCCGACCCGGACTGGTCGGTCCCGGAAATCGGCGCCCTGCCGGATGACGATCACGGACGTCTGATCCGCCGCGGCCGCGATCTCGTCACTGCCACCTATGCGCATATCGGTCCGGCCGTCGCGGATGTGAGCAAGCGCTATGCCGGCAATAACCTGGCCTGCACCAATTGCCATCTCAACGCGGGGACAAAAAAATTCGGCCTGCCGCTCTGGGGGTTGTGGGACCGCTTCCCGCAATATTCGGCGCGCGCCGGATCGGAGATCACGATCGAGGACCGCATCAATTCCTGCATGATGCGCTCGATGAACGGCAAGCCGCTTCCCGATCATTCTCCGGAAATGAATGCCTTCGTCGCCTATATCAAGTTTCTTTCGTCGGGCATGAAGAAGGGCGAGTTTCTCACCGGCATGGGAGCGGGCGAGATGCCGTTCCTGAAGCGCGCCGCCGATCCGGTACGCGGCAAGGACGTGTATGCGCGCGCCTGCGCGATGTGTCACGGCGCCGATGGCCGCGGCGTGCTGCGCAGCCGCGAATTGCCGAATTTCGGCTATCTGATGCCCCCGCTCTGGGGACCGGATTCGTTCAACGACGGCGCCGGCATGGCACGGTTGATCACCGCTGCAAACTTCGTGCATTTCAACATGCCGAACGGCACGAGCTATACGCGGCCGCGCCTGACCCAGGAAGAATCCTGGGATGTCGCGGCCTATGTCATCTCGCAGCCGCGGCCGTCCTTTGCGGCACGCGGCAAGGACTTTCCGGACCTGCTGCAAAAGCCCATCGATACACCTTACGGGCCTTATGCCGACGGCTTCACCCAGAAGCAGCACGAATTCGGACCGTTCGGCCCGATCCGGGCGGCAATCGCAAAGCTGAGAGCGCAGCAAGGCAAATCCCAGCGGAAAAACTGACGCCGTTCGACCCGCGCGTCTGCGTTTTCGGCATCATGAAAGACGGCAGGGTGGTGAAAAACCTGGCACCGCGTTAGGACATGCGGCCGCTTGCACAGCATCAAGCCAAGACCTGAACTGAGGAACCGATGATCGATCTCTATACATGGACCACGCCGAACGGACGCAAGGTCTCGATTGCACTGGAAGAACTGGGCCTGCCCTACAAGGCGCACCCCATCGACATTTCCAAGGACGAACAATTCGCCCCCGCCTTCCTGAAGATCTCGCCGAACAACCGCATCCCGGCCATCGTCGACAATGACAACGGCATGTCGCTGTTCGAAAGCGGCGCGATCCTGATCTATCTCGCCGACAAGACCGGTAAGCTGATGCCCAAGGACGGCGAAGGCCGCTATCGCGTCATCGAATGGCTGATGTGGCAGATGGGCGGCGTCGGCCCGATGCTCGGCCAGGTGCATCACTTCGTGAAATACAATAAGGGCAAGTCGGCCTATGCCGAGGAACGATACGCGAAAGAAGCTCAGCGGCTGTACGGCGTGCTCGACCGCCGGCTGGAGGGCCGCGAGTTCCTGGCCGGCGACTATTCCATCGCCGACATCGCCACCTGGCCCTGGATTTCCCGGTTCGAGTGGCAGGAAATCGATCTGAACAAATTCCCGAATGTGAAGCGCTGGTACACGACGATTGCGAACAGGCCCGCCGTGCAGCGCGGCTACAAGGTGCCGAAGGACGTCGGCGAAATTCCGATGCCCTGATTGTCCCGGCATCGTCTGCGGCGCCGGCCGCGCGTGGTTAACAAATCATGCCCCGGCGCCGCGGCAATTTATCCGATCGAAAAGTAAGCGTTGATTCAGAACGAATGTGAATCGCGTTTAGCCCTTCACCTTTCTGGAAGACCGCCGCGTTATTCCGGACGAAAGATAAAAGTCCGGGAGCGTCGGGCCTTGCTTTCCGTCCTGTCTCGCATCTCGTTTCGCGGTCTGCTGCTTGTGGCGCTTGGACTGATCGGCGCGGCACTGGTCGCCATCGCGATCACGCTGTCCGCCTTGCGCCAGGATGCAGTTCAGGACGCTGTCGCCGATACCAGCAACATGGCGACAATGCTGTCCGAGCAGACGGCGCATGCCGTTCAGGCGATCGACACCGCGACCACCGCAATTGCACAATATCTCAGCCAGCACTACGCATCAGCCGGCGAGGCTTACGACGATTTCCTCGCCAGCAAAGCGACGCACCGCTATCTGCGGGAGCGCCTGGAACGCTTGCCGCAAACAGAGGTAATTGCCGTCGTCGACAACACCGGCCGCCACGTCAATGCCTCGCGCGGCTGGCCCATCAAGCCGGTGGACCTCTCCGACCGCGACTATTTCAGTTATGCGCGCGACAACGCAGGTTCAGCGCTGTTCGTCAGCGACGTCATGACCAACCGGGTCAGCGGCAAACCAAATATCTTTTTTGCGAAACGTATCAGCGGCCCCAACGGCGAGTTTCTCGGCATCGTGCTTGCCGGCGTCAAGCTCTCCTTCTTCCATCACATCTACGACTCGCTGACCTCAACCCGTAATCAGTATTTCGGGCTGCTGCGAAACGACGGGCTTCTTCTGATGCGTTATCCCGACGTCAGCAACAGCCGGGGACAACGCTTGCCGCCAGACTCGCCATGGCATGACGCCGTGAAGGCCGGAGGCGGCGTCTACCAGACCGCCGGCACGTTCGACGGCATCTCGCGGCTGATGGCCGTCCGTCCGTTGAAGGATTTCCCGCTGGTGGTGAATGTGGGCATTCCGAAACAGGACGCGCTTGCGACCTGGAAACATCGCGCGATGACGATCGGTCTCGGCGCCACACTGGCGCTGGTCTGCGCGCTGCTGCTGATCTACGCGCTATGGCATCAGATTTCCCAGCTCGCCGCCTCGAAAGCCAAACTTGTCGAGCGCGAGGCACGGCTCGCAGAAAAGACCGCCGAACTCGAAGAGGCCAACAGACGGATCGATACCGCGATCAATCACATGGTCCAGGGTCTGGTCATGTTCAATGCGGCGGGTGAGATGGTCGTCTGCAACGACCGCTTCATCGAACTGTACCGGCTTCCGCGCAACGAGGTGATGCCCGGCATCACGATCCGCCGTGTGCTCGAACTGCGCACCGCGGCCGGAACGTTTTTCGACGATATCGAGGACTATGTCGAGGAACTGCGCACGAAGATGAAAGCCGGCGAGCCGCTGATCAAGCTCGTCGAACTCGCCGACGGACGCACCTTCTGCGTCACCAATCAGCCCACCGGAGGCGGCGCGTGGGTCGCAACCCACGAAGACATTACCGAGCGCCGGCGTGACGAAAGGGAATTGCAGCGCACCCGCAACATGCTTCATGCCGTTGTCGAGAACATCCCCGAAACGCTGATCGTGAAAGACGCCAAAACCCGGAAATACGTTTATCTGAACCGCGCCGGCGAGGCGCTGCTGGGCGTTTCGCGAGCCGACTTCATCGGCAAGACCGGCGACGACGTATTCGGGGCGGACGAAGCGGCGCGGATTCGCGCCCGCGACGAGACTGCGCTTCGCACCGGGCAGTTCAATGTCGAGACGAGGTCCATCGAGACCGTGGACGGCCGCCGCCGCGAGGTGGTTTCGACCAGAATTGCCATCCAGGGCCGCGACGAACCCGAATACATCATGAGCGTCATTGAAGACGTAACCGAACGCCGCCGCGACGAACTGGAGCTGCAACGTGCCCGCAACATGTTCCGCGCCGTCGTCGAGAATATCCCGGAAATGCTGGTCGTGAAGGACGCCAAGACCGGCGTCTACGTTTTCGTCAACCGGGCCGGAGAAGACATCGTCGGCGCCAGGAAAGAGGATCTCATCGGCAAAACCACCGAGGAGATATTCCCGAAGGATCAGGCCGATATCATCGTTGCCCGCGACCGCGAGGCGCTGAAGCTCGGGCAGATGAAAGTGGACTTTCATGTCACCCGCACGCTGGACGGCAAGCTGCGGGACGTCGCCTCCAAGCGAATCGCCATCGGCGGCAAGGGTAACGAGCCTGAATACCTTTTGACCGTCATCGAGGACATTACCGAACGCAAGCGCAATGAATCGCGGATCGCCCATCTGGCGCATCACGATCCGCTCACCGACCTCGCCAACCGCGCCGCGCTCAACATGAAGCTTGCGGAGACCGTCGAACAAGCGGCTGCCGCGAATGGCGAATTCGCGTTGCTTTGCATCGACCTCGACCGCTTCAAGGAGGTCAACGATCTCTACGGCCATGCCGCCGGCGACAAGGTGCTGCTGGAAATTGTCCGCAGAATGCGCGAAGTCGCCGGCGACACCTTCCTCGCCCGCCTCGGCGGCGACGAATTCATGGCAATCTGTCTCGAACAGCCGACGAGAGCGGCCGCAACCGCACTTGCGGAGCGCCTTGTCGAAGTCATGAACACCGACATCGACTGCGACGGGCGCAAGGTGCGCATGGGCATGAGCATCGGCGTTGCCGTCTACCCGGCGGACGGCACCGACATGGCGGCGCTCCTGCGCAATGCCGACGCGGCGCTTTATCGCGCCAAGGCCGAAGGCCGCAGCGAGATCCGCTTCTTCGAGGCCGAGATGGACCGCGTGCTGCACGACCGCCGTGCGCTCCAGGCCGATCTCGCACTTGCGGTGACGCGCAACGAATTGCAGCTCTATTTCCAGCCTCAGGCGCGCATTACCGGACAGATTATCGGGTTGGAAGCGCTGCTGCGCTGGGATCATCTGCGCCGCGGCTTCGTGCCGCCGGACATGTTCATCCCGCTCGCAGAGGAAAGCGGCCTGATCGATCAGATCGGCGAATGGGTGCTGCGTGAGGCCTGCCGCGAGGCCGCGTCGTGGCGGAAGCCTTTGCAGATCGCGATCAACCTGTCGCCACTGCAATTGCGGCAGCCCGACATCGTGCCGTTCGTCCATTCGGTGCTGCTGGAGACCGGACTGGCGCCAGACCGGCTGATGCTCGAAATCACCGAAAGCGCTTTGATGGACGATTACTCCCGCGCCGTCTCGATCCTGCGGCGGCTGAAGGCGCTCGGCATCCGCATCGCCATGGACGATTTCGGCACCGGTTATTCGTCGCTGTCCTATCTGCAGTCGTTTCCGTTCGACAAGATCAAGATCGATCAGACCTTCGTCGCCAATCTTGAGCGCAGCGCACAATCGGCGGCAATCGTGCGCACGGTGATCAGCCTTGGGCGAAGCCTGAATCTTACGACCGTCGCAGAAGGCGTTGAGACACAGGCGCAACTCGAAATCCTGCGCCGGGAAGGCTGCGACGAGATGCAGGGCTACCTGATTGGCCGCCCGCAGCCGATTGCGGATTATGCCGATCTGGTTGGCAGGCAGCCTCACGAGCGGCGCAGCGCGGCGGCCGGATGACGATACGGCCCCTTGCCGCCGCAAATGCGGCAAAATCCCCGACCTGAACGGGCAAGGCGTCCCCGATAAGACCTCGTCAGGGCCGCAGCATTTCCACAAAACTGTCCCCTTTCGACAGCATCAGGCGAACTTCATCGGGGGACATCCGCGGGGACGTCTCAAACAATCTGATTTGACTGCGCGGCCGCAGAACGCCCGCGCGTCAGGGGGATGTTGCGCGCATGAAACTTGCGCTCTCGATCATCGGCGCCGCTTTGATCGCCTCGACATCCAATGTCGGCATCGCTCCCGTTCAGGCCGTGACATCGACAGTCAGCATCGAACCGGCTGCAAGACCCTACAGCCTGTTCGACCTTGTGTTTTCGGAGGTTGTCGTCATCAAGGTCGCACTGGATCCGGTTCCGGGCGATGTCATCGAAGCCAGCCTTGCCGAATTGCGTCAGCCTGAAGGGCCGCCCCCGCCGCCGCCGGATGTGTCGATCGAAGCAATTTGCCATACGCTCGCCTCGGCTGCGCAGGCGCACGGCATTCCCGCAGGCTTTTTCGCCCGCCTGATCTGGCAGGAAAGCAAATTTCAGCAGCGCGTCGTCAGCCATGCCGGCGCGCAGGGCGTTGCCCAGTTCATGCCGGCGGTCGCCGCACAGCGCGGGCTTCGCAATCCGTTCGACGCGCTTGAGTCGCTGCCGCATTCTGCCCGCTTCCTGCGCGAGCACATCGATACATTCGGCAATCTCGGCCTCGCCGCGGCGGCCTATAATGGCGGCGCACGCCGGGTCATGGACTGGCTCGCACGTCGCGGCAAGCTTCCTCAGGAGACCCGCGACTACGTGAAAAGCATCACCGGCCAGCCGCCGGAAAAATGGACCGAAGAAAGCCAGATCGAGCTTGCCGTAAACCTGCCGGCGCGCGCGCCGTGCGAGGGGGTCGCCGACCTGTCCCGCGACGCCGAACCTGCGACGGTTGCAGTGCAGCTGGAGCCGCCGGTCGCCAAACTCATTGTCGCGGCCCGGATCGCTGCCGCGAAGGCCGCGGCGGCTGCAAAAGCACGATTGGCCAAGGCCAAGCGCGGCAAGCTGCTGGCAAAGGGCCGCGACGGCAAGGAAAAGCCCGCCGCAAGCGCCGGGAAAACGACCAATCCTGCGGAGGTTGCCGCCAAGGCATCCGGCAAGCCGAAGCTCCCGGCCAAGATTGCGGACCGTGCACCGGCCGACCGGACCGCAAAGCCGAGAACGAAGCTGGCCGAGACGAGCGCCGCCAGGCGCTGAGACCCGGCGGCCATAAGCCTCAGGCCCGGTTGCATATTCCGATACGCCTCGTAGAACAGGGCAGATCGGGATTTTGCCATGACGTTCGACACCATCATCCGCGGCGGTACGATTGCGACCGCCTCCGACACATTCGCCTGCGACATCGGCATCAGGAACGGCCGGATTGCCGCGCTCGGCGCCGATCTTGGCGCAGCGAAGGAGATCGTCGATGCGTCCGGCAAGCTGGTGCTGCCGGGCGGCATCGACAGCCACGTCCATATCGCACAACCCTCCGGCCCGGACATTGTCATGGCCGACGACTTCGCCTCGGCGACGCGCTCGGCAGCATTCGGCGGCAACACCATGGTGCTGCCCTTCGCCATGCAGCAGAAGGGCCAGTCGCTGCGCGAGGTCGTCACCGACTATCACAAGAAGGCGGACGGCCAGTGCTACATCGACGTGTCGTTTCATCTCATCATCGCGGACGCGACCGACGCCGTGCTCGGACAGGAGCTGCCGGCACTGGTGCATGACGGCTACACCTCGTTCAAGGTCTTCATGACCTACGAGGGTCTCGCGCTCTCCGACATCGAAATGCTGAACGTCATGAGCGTCGCCCGCGACACCGGCGCGCTCGTCATGATCCATGCCGAGAATTACGACGCCATCCGGTTCCTCACCGACCGGCTGGAGAGGATAGGAAAGACGCAGCCGCATCATCATGCCACTTCACGGCCGATCCCGGTCGAGCGTGAGGCCACCTATCGCGCGATCTCGCTCGCTGAGCTGATCGACGTGCCGATCATGATCGTGCATGTCTCCAATGGAGAGGCAATGGAGGAAATCCGCAGAGCGCAACAGCGCGGCCTGAAAGTTTATGGCGAAACCTGCCCGCAATATCTCGTGCTGACGGCGAAGGATCTTGAAGGTCTCAACATGGAGGGCGCGAAATATGTCTGCTCGCCACCGCCACGAGACAAAGCAAGCCAGGAGGCCTGCTGGCAGGGTCTGCAACAGGGCGTGTTCTCGCTGTTTTCATCCGACCATTGCCCGTTCCGCTACGACGACCCGAAGGGCAAGCTGGTGCCGAAGGGCCGGACCTCGTTCCGCTGGGTGCCGAACGGCATTCCCGGCGTCGAGACGCGGCTGCCGATCCTGTTCTCCGAAGGTGTTGGCAAGGGCCGCATCTCGCTGAACGAATTCGTGGCTCTGACCGCGACCAATCACGCGAAGACCTACGGGCTTTACCCGAAGAAGGGCACAATCGCGGTCGGCGCCGACGCCGATATCGCGATCTGGGATCCGGAACGCGAGGTGACGATCACGCAGTCGCTGATGCATGGCGGATCGGATTACACGCCCTATGAGGGTATCAAGGTAAAGGGCTGGCCGGTCTCCACCATGGTGCGCGGCACATTTGTGGTCCGCGACGGCAATCTGGTTGGCACGCTCGGTGCAGGAGAATACGTGGCGCGCGCGAAATCGGACTATGCGAAACCACGTGGCGCAGCATCAGCGTGAGCGATCACCGATGACCACCCTGTTCTCCGATCTCAATCCTCCGCCCCGTCTGCTGATGGGTCCGGGCCCCGTCGGCGTCGATCCGCGCGTGTTGCGCGCGATGTCGATGCCGATGCTCGGACAATTCGATCCGGCTTTCACCGCCTACATGAACGAGATGATGGAGCTCATCCGCCAGCTCTATCGCACCACAAACAAATGGTCGTTCCTGATCGATGGTACGGCGCGTGCCGGCGTTGAAGCCATTCTCGTCTCGATCATCTCGCCAGGCGACAAGGTGCTCGTCCCCTCGTTCGGGCGGTTCGGTTTCCTGCTCGCGGAAATCGCCAAGCGCTGCGGCGGCGATGTCGTCACCATCGAGCGCGACTGGGGCACGGTGTTCACCCCGGAGGAGATCGAGGCCGCGATCAAGCAGCACCAGCCGCGCGTGCTTGCGGTGGTGCATGGCGACACCTCGACCACCATGGCACAGCCGCTCGATCAGATCGGCGCGCTCTGCCGCAGGCACGATGTGCTGCTCTATACCGACGCCACCGCCTCGCTCGGCGGCATGAATGTCGCGATCGACGCGTGGCAGGTCGATGCCGCCTCGTCCGGCCTGCAGAAATGCCTGTCCGGCCCGCCCGGCTCCTCGCCGATCACCATCGGCGAGCGCATCGTCGAGGTCGTGAAGCGCAGGCGCCATGTCGAAGCCGGCATTCGGCCGTCAAACTTTGTCGATGGCGACGGCCCGGTGATCCAGTCGAACTATTTCGATCTCGGCATGCTGATGGATTACTGGAGCGAGATGCGGCTCAACCATCACACCGAAGCAACCTCGATGCTGTATGCCGCGCGCGAGGCAATCCGCATCGTGCTCGCTGAAGGTCTCGACGCCTGCTTCGCGCGGCACGCGCTTGCGAGCGATGCGCTCACCGCGGGCCTCGCCGAGATGGGGCTCAAGCTGTTCGGCGATCAGCACAACAAGATGCCGAACGTCACCGGCGTCTACATCCCCGACGGCGTCAATGGCGACGCGGTGCGTGCGATGATGCTGAACGATTTCGGCATCGAGATCGGCACCTCGTTCGGGCCGCTGCACGGAAAAATCTGGCGTATCGGCACCATGGGCTATGTCTGCCGCAAGGAGAGCGTATTGACCTGCCTTGCCGCGCTTGAAGTCTGCTTGCGGCAGGCCGGTTTCCGCGCCGGCTCCGGGACAGACGCGGCGCTTGCGGTTTACCGCGCCGCTGAGGCGCCGGCGAAAACGGCGAAAGCCTCCTAAAAAAAGCGGTCCTGCCGCGGATGCAGCAAGACCGTGAGGAGACGTGACGAACGGGGCCGAGCCAATGCGGTCCGGCGCATCGCTCGGGTAGCGGTGGCCTGTTACAGGCCAGTGACCCGGATACCTGCACCTGTGGATAAGTCGCCCGCTTGCTGCCCGGCATGGGGCGACAATTTCACGAAAGCGCCCTGCTGCCGCCAATCGGTCCCTGTGAAACGGTCCCGCCGAACCACTGGGAGGGACACCCATGCCAAGGCATCGACGCACGGCGCGACGAGTCTCCATAACGTTGACCCTCACGCACTGCTGCGCCGTGGCGATCGCGCTCCTGTGCACGGCCCCCGAGGCGTTAAGCCAGGCTGCGGGCCAGACCACGACGGCGCCGGAAAGCCCCTTCAGCCGCTGGTTCAGGTTTCCTTCGGCTGCGGCGGCACCCGCCGCAGCGGCGCCGGGCGCCACGGCCGCCGCACAGCCGGTCCAGCGCATTCGCAAGCCGCGGATCGCAAAAGCCAGGAAGCGGGCAAGAGCAGTCGCTACCGTCCCGCAGCCTGTGCCCGCGGCAGAACAGCCGGCTCCGCAACCGCAAGAGCGCGTCGAGGATTCCGGCTGGCCGAACGCCGAAGACAATGCCGGCACCGCAATGATCACGCCGTTGACCGTAAAGACCGTGCGCGAACAGCTCGAGCCCGAGGCGCACACCCTTCTCGCGTCGGAGAACGAACCGGGTGCTATCGATCGCGCAGCGCAGCCGCTACCCGCGGCAATGGTATCGCCCGCTGCTCCGGCTTCGACCGACGGAAGCGGCGCAATCGAGAATGAGACTGACCGGACTCAGGTATTCGCCATGGGCGAAAGCATGAAACCAATCATGCAGTCGGCGTGGACCGAGCCGGTCCTGCTGATGATCGCGGGCGCACTCGCAGGATTGGCGGCGTCCCGGTTCTTCGTCTGAGCGCCAGACTATCGGGTCAGCTTTTCCAGTTCCGGGAAAGGCTGCCAGTTGGTCTTCTCGCACTGATCCTTGCGCGCGGGCGCAAGCGTGTCGAGGCGGCCGGACAGAAAGGCCACCAGGCGATCGCGGCTGCCTTCGTATTTCCCGGTTGAGTCCTTCGCATTGAACCGCAGACAGACCATGTAGCGCTGCGCCGTCGAACCCGGAATGGTGCGCAGTTCCGGTTCGCCGATGAAGGCGCCGCGCACCCCGGTCGGATTGTTCAGATAGGTGCGCAGATACGCGAGGATTTCCGCCTTGTAGTTCACAGGCGGCGTGTTCGGGTCGGCAACTACCGGCGGGGGTTCCTGCGCGCAGGCGCAAACAAGCGCCGCGAGCGGAAGTCCGAACAGGCTCGATCTCAGCGCGCGGATTGTGCGTCCTGTATCGTGCGCCATATCCGCTCCGGAGTTGCGGGCATGTCGATATGCTCGATCCCGTAGGGCGACAACGCATCGACGATGGCGTTGATCACCGCGGCCAGCGCCCCGACCGTCCCCGCCTCGCCCGCGCCCTTGACACCCAGCGGATTCATCGGGGTCAGCACCTCGTTCGCCTTGCAGATGAAGGACGGGAAATGTGACGCGCGCGGCATCGCATAATCCATGAACGATCCCGTCAGAAGCTGCCCGTCCTCGTCATAGCGAATGTCCTCGAACAGGATCTGGCCGACGCCCTGCACCACCCCGCCATGGACCTGCCCTTTGACGAGCAGCGGGTTCACCACCCGGCCGACATCATCGACCACGACATAATTCAGCAGGGTGCAGACACCGGTATCGGGGTCGATCTCGACCTCACAGACATGGCAGCCATTGGGAAAAGTCGCAGCCTTGGGAGCGGCGATGGTCTTTTCAGAAAATCCGAACTCGCGATTGAGGCTCGGATCGCGGAGCGTATACGAGAGCTTCGCCACATCCTTTAAACCGATCCTGCGATCGGTACCGGCAATCGCGAATTGCCCGGCTTCGAATACGATATCGCCCGCATCCGCCTCGAAATGCGCCGCGGCGATCTTCTTGCCGCGCTCGATCAGCCGGTCGGCCGCGATTCGCAGCGAATTCGATCCGGTGATGACCGAGCGGCTGCCGAAGGTGCCGGTGCCGAACTCGACGATATCGGTGTCGCCGTAACGCACCTTCACATCGGCAATATCCAGCCCCAGAAAATCGGCGACGATCTGCGCAAAGGTGATCTCGTGCCCCTGGCCGTGCGAGTGGGTGCCCATGGACACGGTGACCGCTCCGGTCTGATCGAACTTGATCTCGGCGCTTTCCGGCATCGGCGCAGGCGCAGGCCCCGCGGAAATCTCGATCGCGTTCGCAATGCCGATGCCGCGCAGCTTGCCGCGTTTTTTTGCCGCCTTGCGGCGCTCGGGGAAGCCCTTCCATTCGGCCAATTCGAGCGCATCGTCCATGTTGCGTTCGAATTCTCCGGAATCGTAGGTGAACACGAATTTCGTGTTCCATGGCATCTGGTCCGGCGCAATCAGATTGCGCCGCCGCAGTTCGACTGGATCGAAACCGCATTGCTTTGCGGCAAGATCGATCACGCGCTCGATTGCATAGGTCGCCTCGGGGCGCCCGGCGCCGCGATAAGGCGCCGTCGGCGGCGTATTGGAGAACACCCCGGTCACCCGCGCATGAATATGCGGCGTGCGATAGACGCCGGCCAGCCCGCCGAGATTGTTGGTCGGCACATGCAGGCCCATTGGCGAGATATAGGCGCCGATATTGGCCGTGGTCTCGATCTTCAGGGCGAGGAAATTGCCCTTCTCGTCAAGCCCGAGCGTCGTCGTCGAAACATTGTCGCGCGCGTGAAAATCGGACAGGAAGCTTTCGCCGCGCTCGGCCACCCACAACACCGGACGGCCGGTCAGCTTTGCGCCGACCAATGTCAGCACATATTCCGGAAATGGCGCTTCCTTCAGCCCGAACCCGCCGCCCACGTCGGGAGCAATCACCCGCACGCGATTGCCCGGAATGCGGAAGATGTCGTTGGCAAGGCTTTCCCGAACGGCATGCGGATTCTGCAGCCCGCAATACAAGGTATAGGCTTCCGCGACCGGATCGTACTGGCCGAATGCGGTCCGCGGCTCCATGGTGACTGCGGTGATCCGGTTGATCGGATAGGTGACGCTGACCTTGTGTTTGGCGCTGGCGAGCGCTTCCTCCACCGCCGCGCGATTTCCGGCGTCGAATACGAAACAGATATTGCGGGGCGCCTGCGGCCATAACTGCGCTGCCCCTTCATCGGCGGCGCTGCGTGTTTCGGTGACGGCCGGCAGCGCCTCCCACTCGATCGCGATCGCCTCGGCTGCGTCCTTGGCCTGGTCCAGCGTCTCGGCGAAGACCGCGGCGACCGGGTCACCGACGAACAGGGCCCGCTCGCGCGCCAGGATCCGGTACGGCGGCTCGAAATTCGGCTTGCCGTCGGGCGCCTGCCGCTTGACCTTGGACTGAATGGTGCCGAGCGCTGTCATCTCCGGATGCTCGCCGGTCAGGACGAGATGCACGCCGGGCATCGCCTCGGCCGCCGCCGTATCGATTTTCACAATGCGGGCGGCCCCGTAGGGTGAACGCACCACGAAGACACGCAATGCATCGCGCGGCGCGAGGTCGGCGGTGTAACGGCCAAGTCCACGCACCAGACGGAGGTCTTCGGTTCGCGGCAGCGATTTTCCAATAAAGCGGTAGGTCATTTCAGCTTTCGGGCGGGTGGGACAGTTCGGTCCCTCTCTTAGCCGCTTCGCCGCAGCGAGTCATCGCATTCGCTCATGCATTCATGCCGCCGTCGGTCATATACACGCTGCCCGTGCAGAAGCTAGACGCATCGGACGCCAGAAACAGGGCGGTTTCCGCGATCTCTTCCGGGCGCGCATGGCGCCCCAGCGGAATCATGCCGTTGATCATGGCGGTAGCGTCGGCCCCGATCGCGCCGGAAATGCGCTGTTCGATGTCCTGCTGGAACGAGTTATCCACCGGTCCGGGCGCCAGCACGTTGCACCGGATGCGCCGCGCGGCCGCCTCCTTCGCCACCACCTTCATGAGGCCAATCACCGCGTGTTTGGAGGTGGCGTAGCCGACAATGGCCGGCGCCGAGTTCACCCCCATGATCGATGACGTGATGATGATCGAACCGCCGTCGTTCATCAGCGGCAGCCCATATTTGCAGGCGAGGAACGAGGCGCGCACATTCACTGCCATCACCCGGTCGAACAGATCGTCCGGATAATCGGTAACTGGGGCGATCGCCCCGCTCATGCCGGCATTGGAGAAGATGACGTCGATCCTGCCGAAGCGCTGCACCGTGGCGTCGAGATAGTTCTTCGTGGCGTGCGCATCGGCGACATCGGCGGCGAAGGTATCGACGCTGTCCGGCGTGGCGAACCCCTTCGCGGCTTTCGCCAGAAGCGAAGCATCGCGGTCGACCAGCATCACCTTTGCGCCCTCGGCCACGAACAGTTTGGCACTCGCAAGCCCGATGCTGCCGGCGCCGCCGGTGACCACGCAAACCTTGCCCTTCATTTTTGGCATTGGCGCTTTCCCCCTCTTCTTTTTCACCTCCCCTTTCAGGGGGAGAGAGTCCGAACCACGCCCCGTATCGCTACCTCATCATTTCCTGCAGCACGTCGCGCAGGGCCTCCGGACACGTGATGTGCGGATTGTGGCTTGCTTCCATTTCGGCGTAACGCCAGCCCTCCGCTTTCGCCCGGTCCGCGAATTGCCGGAACACATCGCCGGGGGCGATCCGCTTGCAATAGATATAGCCCGCGACCGGGAGCGGCCGGCCGGACAGCGAAATCGCCTGCTCGAAGCACTTGATCGGCTGGGTCAGACGCCGCGTTGCGGCCCATTCCACATAATCGGCGGGCGTATCCGGCGGCATCGGATTGGACGGCACGCGCCAGCCGTCGCCCGCCGCCGCGCCTGCGCGCATCTTCGCCTCGGTCTCCGCACCCACAAGCTGAAACAGGCTCTGCCCGTGTTTCGGCGCAAACGCATCGAGATAGATGAGCTTTGCCACGCGGCCCTCGGCACGATCGGTCACACCGGTCGCGACCATGCCGCCATAGCTGTGACCGATCAGCACCACATCACGCAGGTCTTCATATCGCAGCACGCCCAGCACATCGGCGATATGCGTGTCGAGATCGATGCCGGGATGCGCAAGATGCGCACGCTCGCCAAGCCCGGTATAGCTCGGCGTAAAGACGTCGTGCCCCAAAGCGCGCAAAAGCGGCCGCATTTTCTGCCATGCCCAGGCCGACGACCACGCACCATGCGCAACGACGATTGTAGCCACGTTTCCCCCAAAAGTTCTGCTCAGCTTCCGCGCATCTGGCAGGCGCGGTGATTGTGATCAGCCAAGGCGAAATTGCAACAGCACGGTTGTCCTGCGTGCGGTTGCCACATCCCGGACGCCGCGCTAACCAAAAGAAAAACAAACGAGGAAGCGTTCCACCATGCCACCCCGCATCCGCCCGCCGTTTCGTGCCGATCACGTCGGCAGCCTGCTGCGTCCGCCATCGCTGCTGAGAGCGCGTGAGGAACGCGCGCGCAATGCGATTTCCGCAGAAGAATTGCGCCAGATCGAGGACGAGGCCGTCCGCGAGGTCGTGCGCCGGCAGGAGGACATCGGGCTGAAAGCCGTCACCGACGGCGAGTTTCGCCGCATCGACTGGTTCATGGACTTCAAATATGCGATCGGCGGCATCGAGAAGTTGACCGAAACGGTCAAGGTCCCGTTCCGCTCGGCGGCGGGCGGCACCGATTTCGAATTCGTGGCCTATCGTGTCTCAGAGCGCATGTATCTCGACGACACCATCTTCGCGGAAGACTTTGCCTTTCTGAAATCGGTTGCAACGAAGGCGATACCGAAGCTGACGATCCCCTCGCCGTCGATGATGCATTATCCAGCCGGCCGCGGCGTCGATCGCAGCGTCTACCCCGACTGGGAGATATTCTACGACGATCTTGCGGCGATCTACCGCAAGCAGATCGAAGGACTCGCCGCGCTTGGCTGCACCTATCTGCAACTCGACGACACCTCGCTGTCTTTTCTGAACGATCCGGCACGCCGCGCGATGCTGGGAGAAGGCGCCGAGACCCAGCATCTGCGCTACATCAAACTGTTCAACGATTCGGTCTGCGACCGTCCCGCCGACATGGCGATCTGCACCCATACCTGCCGCGGCAATTACAAGTCGGCCTGGATGGCGGAAGGCAGCTACGATCACGTCGCCGAGGCGCTGTTTAGCGAACTCGATGTCGACGGCTTCTTCCTCGAATATGACGACGAGCGCTCCGGCGGCTTCGAACCCTTACGGTTCTTGCCGAAAGGCAAGATGGTCGTACTGGGGCTCGTCACAACGAAGTCCGGCAAGCTCGAAAGCAAGGACGATCTGAAACGCCGCATCGATCAGGCGGCTAAATATGCGCCGCTCGACCAGCTCTGCCTGTCGCCGCAATGCGGCTTTGCCTCGACCGCGGAGGGCAATCTGCTGACGATCGACGAGCAATTTGCCAAGCTGAAACTCGTGGTCGAGACTGCGCGCGACGTATGGGGCGATCTATGACCGAGCGTTTCGACGGAGTGGTGGTTGCGGGCGCAGGTCCGGTCGGGCTGATCACCGCGCTTAAGATTGCGCGCGCCGGAATCCCGGTGACGGTTCTCGATTCCGAGCCGGGCATCATCACCTGGCCGCGCGCGGTGGTGTATCACGCGCCGACGGTGGAAATGCTGGACCGGCTCGGGCTGCTGGACGAACTGAAAGTCGCGGGCATTCTCAAGCAGGATTACCAGTTCCGCACTGTGGATGGGCAAATCCTTGCAGCGCCTCACATGTCGGTGCTGACACCCGAAGACACCGCTTATCCATTCAATCTGCACATGCCGCAGCATGAGCTGGCAAACGCGATCCTACGCAACTTTCTGAAGATTCCCGGCGCCAGCGTTCGCTGGAATACCCGCGTGACCGGCGTCACGCAGGATAGTGACGGCGTCACGCTCACGGTCGAATCCGGCGGAGAGAGCGACGAAATCCGTTGCACCTGGCTGGTCGGCAGTGACGGCGGCAGCAGCACGGTACGGCGCGCGGCCGGGCTCACCTTCGACGGCTATACGCATCCCGAGCGGCTCGTCTCCACCAACCTCGTCTACGACTTCGAGGCGCGCGGCTTTGCACGGGCGAACTTCATCATCGATCCGAAATATTGGGCCGTGGTCGTCAAGATCGACCGGCATGGCCTTTGGCGGATCACCTATGGCGAGGATGCGAGCCTGCCGGAGGAGACGGTGAAGGACCGCATCGCGGATCATTATCGTGCGATCCTGCCGGACGGCGGCCCCTATGAACTGGAGGCGTTTGCGCCGTTCCGCGTCCACGAGCGCAGTGCAGCAAGCTTTCGCGCCGGACGCATCCTGCTCGCGGGCGATGCTGCGCATGTATGCAATCCCTATGGCGGCTTAGGCTTGACGTCCGGATTGCTGGATGCCGATCTTTTGGGCGACGCCCTCCCCGCGGTCATCAAACGGGCAGCAGACGACGATCTGCTCGACCGCTATGCTGCGGAACGTCAACGCGTTTTCCGTGAGGTCACCGGTCCGACGGCCGCTGAAAACAAGCGGCGGCTGAAAGAGACAGACCCCGAGAAGAAGCGCGCCGACAATGAGCGCTTCAGGAAATTGCGAGACGACCCGCAATTCCAGCGCGAGGCGTTGACCTTCACCTACAAGCTGGTCGGCCGGCCAATCGGCGTACCTCGTATGCAGTAACGCGAGATTCGCCCGCCCCAACCTCGTCGCCCACGACCGGCATTCGCGCCCGCCGCGGGCAGGCGGCGCCCCATGCGCAGACTTTATCCACGATGGCGATTGAATTGTTGGACATCCAACTATAGCCTGCGCTCCAAGACCGACCGTGAAATTCGGCATGAGCACAGGGAGGATACGGATGATCGCCTATCGTTCGATGACATTGGCCGGGACCGCGCTTGCGGCTGGCCTTCTGGCCGCACATCCCGCGCCAGCACAAGAACTGATCTACGGCAGCTGGACGCCCGCGCGCGAATATCAGAATGCGCAGGTAATGCCCGGACTCATCAAGAGCATCGAGGAGAGGACCGGGGGCAAGGTCAAGTGGAAGCTCGTCCCAGGCGGGCAGCTGGTTGACGGCAAGACCACCTTCACCGGCGTCAAGGACGGCCTGATTCAGGCGGGCCTCGCGATCCCGCAATATGTGCCGAACACAGTGCCGGCGATGTTCATGCTCTATTCGACCATCGTGCTCGGCCATAACGATGTGGTCGCCGCAACGGGCGCCGTGCTCGAGACCGTCTATTTCAACTGTCCGGAGTGCCTTGAAGAGGTCAAGAAGCTGAACGCCGTGTCGCTTGGCGGCTGGACCTCATCGGCCTATCTGCTGGCCTGCACGACGCCCGTGAAGTCGCTCGCCGATCTGAAGGGCAAGCGTGTGCGCGCAGCCGGCGGCAATGCCGACATGCTCAAGATGGCCGGTGCAGTACCCGTGGGCGCGACACTGGTCGAGGCCGTAAGCCTGCTGCAGCGCGGCGGTCTCGACTGCCAGCACGGTATTGCCGACTGGCTGCGCACCTTCGGCTATGCAGACTTTGCCAAATACGTCGTCGACATGCCGCTCGGTCTCAGCGGCCCGGCGCTCGGTTTCTTCATGAACCGCGATGCGTGGAACAAGCTCACGCCTGAACAGAAGAAGATCCATCTCGACGAAGCCGTGAAGCTCAGCGCAAAGATGGCGATCGGTAACTTCATCGTCGCCAACGAGGAAGGCCTGCAAGCGGTCATCAAGGACAAGGGCGTGCAGCTGATCAAGCCCGATCCCGACTTTGCGAAGGTTGCCACCGAATATGAGAAGGTGCAGAAGGCCCGTAACGTCGAAACCGGCAAGAGCTTCGGCCTGAAGGATCCGGGCGCGATCATCGATGCGTACGAAAAGAACATCGAGAAGTGGCGCAAGCTGTCGCCGGGGATCGGCCGCGATGTCGACAAGTTCGTCGAGGTGCTGAACCGCGAGATCTTCTCCAAGATTGACGTCAACAAGCTTTAAGCGTGATCGGCTTTTGCCGGGCCGTCCTCGCGACGTGACCCGGCAATCGATCTCATCGCAAGAAAAATGACCCCCGGGATAATGCTCGGGGGTACTCGCAGAAACAGCGCTCTCCACCAGCATCATCGCATGGACCGTATCCTCAAGTGGCTCGAATGGCCGATCCAGCTGTTCCTCTGGATCGCCCTCATTGCCGGGTTCCTCATGATGCTGCATGTCTCGGCCGACGTGACCGGGCGCTATTTCTTCGGCAGGCCGGTTGAAGGAACCACTGAGATCGTATCGGCCTATTACATGGTGATCGTCGCCTATCTGCCCTGGGCGTATCTGGCGCGAAACGATACCCACATTGCAGTCGACATCTTCACCCGCCTGTTGCCGCGCAGCCTTGCGCACTGGCTCGATGTTTTGGTCAAGGTCGTGGTCTGCCTCTATCTCTACGTACTGATTTCCCAGACCGGCTCGCAGGCGATCAATCAGACCCGCATTCATGAGGTCTGGCAGGCCGGCACTTCCTTTATCCCGGTCTGGCCAAGCCGCTGGCTTCCGCCCGTCGCCGCGTCGCTGATGCTGATCTACCTCGTCGTGAAAATCATCGACGACATCATCAAGGGTCCGCGGCCACTGCCCGCCCATCCCGTGGAGGAAGGCGCGTGAGCACGCTGCAAGTTGCCGGTACCAGCATTGTCATGATGCTGGTCCTGATCGGGCTGCGCGTTCCGATCGGCGTGGCCATGGGCGGCGTAGCCTTTCTTGGGCTCTGGTATCTGCGCAATTTCAATGTTGCGCTCAGTGTCCTGCGCGACACGCCATTCGTGTTCGCGGCAAACTGGGATCTCTCGGCCATCCCGATGTTCCTGTTGATGGGCGCGATTGCGTCCAATTCGGGAATCGGCGCGGCGCTGTTCCGGGCGGCCTATGCCTGGTTCGGCAGTCTGCCCGGAGGCCTTGCGGTCGCCACCAACTGGGCTTGCGCCGGTTTCGGCGCTGCGTCCGGATCGAGCATCGCGGCCGCCGCCGTCATGGCGCGGCTCGCGGTCCCGGAAATGCTGAAGAACAAATACGACAAGGCGCTGGCGACCGGCGTCTGCGCCTCTGGCGGCACGCTCGACGCGCTGATCCCGCCTTCGATCCTGTTCGTGGTTTATGGCGTTTTCGCCGAAGTCTCGATCGCCAAGCTCTTGCTCGCCGGCATCATTCCAGGGCTTCTGACCGCCGCCGTGTACATGATCATGATCGTGGTGCGCTGCTGGCTCAATCCCAAGCTCGGTCCTCCGGTCGAATTCGCCAACGACGACGAAAAGTGGAAGGAGCGCTGGGCATCGCTCCGCGAAATCTGGCCGATCCTCGTCCTGATCGTCGCGGTGATGGGCGGCCTGTATTGGGGCGTGGTGTCGCCGACCGAATCCGGCGCCGTCGGCGCACTGGTGGCAACACTGATTGGTGTCTCGCAACGCAAATTATCGTTCGCCGGGTTCGTGGACAGCTTCAAGGACGCGATCGGCACCACGGCGCAACTGTTCTTCATCGGCATCGGCGCGGTGATCTACACGAAGTTCCTTGCGCTATCGGGCAGCGGCGCCCTGTTCACCGAACTGGTCGGAAGCTGGGCGGTGCATCCGCTGTTGCTCGTGATCGCGGTGTCGGCGATCTACCTCGTGCTCGGCATGTTCCTCGATCCGCTGGGGATGATCCTCCTCACCATCCCGGTCTTTGTACCGATGTTTGCCGCGCTCAATCTGGACCTCGTCTGGTTCGGGGTCCTGGTGGTCAAGTTCATCGGGATCGGCCTGCTGACGCCGCCGGTCGGATTCAACATCTATGTCGTCTCCGGCGCGCTCAACAACACGATCCCGCTGCAGACCATCTTCCGCGGCTGCTACTGGTTCCTGCTCTGCGAGGCGGTGATCATGACGCTCCTGATCGCATTCCCGCAGATTTCGCTCTGGCTGCCGAGTTCGATGAATTGATCCGGTGGCGCGCCGGGCATGGAACCCGGCGCGGCCGACGGCGTTACATTCCGCCCGCAACTCGGGATTTGGAATGACCACACCGCAGCTTCTCGCCTTCGCCATCCTTGCCGCCATGATGGCGCTGTTCGTGTGGGGCCGTCTCCGTTACGACATGGTGGCCGTTCTGGCGCTGCTCGCCGGCATTGCCGCGGGCATCGTTCCCTACGACAAGGCGTTCTCCGGATTTTCCGACGACATCGTGATCATCGTGGCGAGCGCGCTTGTGGTGAGCGCCGCGGTGGCGCGATCCGGCGTGATCGAAACCGCACTCCGTCCGCTCGGGCCCTGGCTCACCACGCCGACGATCCAGGTCTTCGCGCTGACCGCGGTGGTCGCGGCCATGTCCGGCTTCGTGAAGAATATCGGTGCGCTCGCCATGATGATGCCGGTCGCGTTCCAGCTCGCGCGCAAGACCGGTACTCCGCCCTCGGCCATGCTGATGCCGATGGCATTCGGCTCGTTGCTCGGCGGCATCGTCACGCTGGTCGGCACTTCGCCGAACATCATCGTCTCGCGCGTGCGCGAGGAGATCACCGGCCAGCCCTTCAGCATGTTCGACTTTGCGCCGGTCGGCGCGCTGCTCGCGATCGGCGGCGTTGCGTTTCTCGCCTTCGGCTGGCGGCTGTTACCGAAGCGCAAGGGCGCCGCCACCATGGATGCAGCGTTCAATATCGACGGCTACACCACCGAGGTGCTGGTCCCCGAAGGCTCAGAATTCGACGGCAAGACCGTGAAGGAGCTCGAAAAGCTCGGCGACGGCGAGGTCGAGGTGATCGCCATTCTCGGGCAGCGCACCCGCAATTCGCAGCCTAACGGCAACACCCAGCTGCGCAGCGGCGATACACTCATCCTCCGGGGTGAGCCGGCAGCGCTGGAGCGTGTGGTCGGTTCGGCCAAGCTTCAGCTTGGGCGCGACACCATCCGCAAAGAGGCCGACACGCCGAGCGATGATATCGGCATCATGGAAGCGATCGTCACACCGGATTCGGCGATGGTCGGCAACACGGCCTCGGGAATGCGTCTCTACGATCATTACGGGGTGGATCTTCTGGCGGTCAGCCGTGCCGGACGGCGTATCTCACATCAGTTGCGTTCGGTTCGCCTGCGGGAAGGCGATGTCGTGCTGTTGCGCGGCGACCTGAAGACGATGCCGGAGACTTTCGGCGAATTGCGCGTGCTGCCGCTTGCCGAGCGCGGGCTTGCGCTCGGTCGCGGCCGGCGCGGCTTTATTCCCGTGCTCATCCTGGCAGCGGCGATGCTGCTCGTCGCGCTGCATCTGGTGCCGGTCGCCATCGCGTTCTTCGCTGCGGCTGCCCTCATCGTCCTGCTCAAGGCGATCACATTGCGCGAGGCTTACGATGCGATCGAATGGCCGATACTCATCATGCTGGGTGCGCTAATCCCGCTGTCGGACTCATTGCGCACCACCGGCGGCAGCGATGTGATCGCGGCCTGGCTGTCGGCCGCAGCGGGAGCGCTCCCGCCCATGGGCATGCTGGCACTGATCATGATTGCAGCGCTCGCGGTGACGCCATTCCTTAACAATGCCGCGACCGTGCTGGTCATGGGGCCGATCGCGGCCACCTTCGCATCGAATCTCGGGCTGTCGCCCGACCCGTTCCTGATGGCGGTTGCGATCGGGGCGGCCTGCGACTTCCTTACCCCGATCGGACACCAGTCCAACACCCTTGTCATGGGCGCCGGCGGCTATCGCTTCACCGATTACTGGAAGCTCGGACTGCCGCTCTCGATCTACGTGGTTCTCGCCGGCGTACCGTTGATCGCGCTGTTCTGGCCACTGACGGTGCGCTGATCCGGCTCGAAATCAGGCCCGCCCAAGCTTCATCTGTGCGAGCGCAGCATGTCCAAGCTGGCCGTAGGGATTGGCCATCGTCTCGATCACCTCGAAGTGGTTGTAGCCTTCGACCCGAATCAGCTCCGCGGGCTTGCCCGCCGCCTTCACGGCGTCGGCAAAATCGCGGCTCTGGCGCTGGAACTCCGGTGTCTCCAGCGAACCGTACCCGATAACGACAGGCGCATTCAGCTTGTCGAGATGACGTTGCGCCGATAGCGCATGCTCGACGGTGTCGGTGAATTTCACATAGCTTGAACGCGCCGACAGCCGTACCGGCTTGAGGTCATACATGCCCGAAACAAGCACGCCCCCTTTCACCACGTCCTTCGGCAGACCGAAATCCTTCTCCCAGTCGGTCACCATCACCACGCCGCCAAGATGCCCGCCCGACGAATGACCGGAAAGATAAATGCGGTTCGGATCGCCGCCGAAGCTCGCGGCATTCTTGTAGATCCAGGCCACCGCGCGGCGGCATTGCTCCGCCATTGGCATCAGGTCGCCGTTGGTCTCGGTCACATTGGTGAAATCCACAGCGATGTAATGCGCACCGGCATTGACGAACATCTCGGCAGGAAACGCATAATATTGCGCCAGCTCGCCGCGCCAGGCGCCGCCATGCAGGAACACATTAATCGGCGCGTTCGGCGCCTTGGTCGGGTAAAGGTCCAATCCCTCAATCGGGGTAGAACCATAACTCAGCCGCTTCGGCGCGCCGAGCCGCGCCCGCGTCAGGTCGCTGTTGGTGCGGTAGCGGCCGACGATTTGCCGGATGTTCGGCGCGTATTTCGCCTGGTCATAGGCGTCGTCGAGCTGCTTCTGATCGAGATCGAGCCAGACTTTCGGGCCGCGGGCTTCCTCGGCTGAAGCCGCCGATCCGGCGGCAATGGTGGCGGCGGTTCCGGTCATGAAGATGCGGCGGCTCAATGCATTGGCGGTCTGGTCGTGGCGCACGATGACGGCCTCCCTGCTGACAGTCCAGCGGGATTATTGCGGTTCTCTCATGCGTCTACCAGCGCAGGATGCGCGGCCCTGCCATCGCGCCGATGCCGGTCGCGATCGCGATCGCGAGCGTGAACCAGGCGGCCACGAACAGCTGCGAGTCGTCCGGACAATGCGCGATATAGACACTCGCCGCCAGCGCACCGGCAAGAAGGCCAGCGCCCGCACCCGCAAGCGCCGGTTGGGTCGGCGCCCCAAATCGCAACCCGATCAGCAAGGCGGCGAGGATCGGCAGCGACAACAGCACCATGTTGAAGACGCACATATACCAGTGCGCCCCCGCGAGCTTCACCATCCATTCCGCGCGCGGCAGCTGCGTCAGCTCGACCGCGACCGCCGCAATCATGATGGCCGGAACCGCCGCGACGAGCGTCAGCACCCGCGCGACCGGCGCACCGGGTTGCGCCAATCTAAGCACTGCAATCGCAGAGACGATAACGAGGAGCCCCATCTCGACAGGCTTGAGGACGAATGGAAACGTCCGTATCGCCTCGCCGAGCTGCGGCCGCAGCGGCACGAGCCAGACAAATAGCAGCACCGACAGCACCAGACCGCCGGCGGCCGCAAGCGCCAGCGCCGCGACCGGCGCCGGTCCGGCCGGTTCGCGATCGGCGGCAAGTGCGCGAATGAGGTCGTCGGTCTTCATGCGTCGTCACTATAGCGTTTTGCCAGCGTTCCCAGCCCGCGATGCAGCGCGACCCGGACTGCGCCCTCTGTCATGTTCAGTGTCCGCGCCGTAACCGCAATCGATGCGCCATCGATTGCGATCGATCGCACCACCTTGCGCTGACCCTCCGGCAAGGCATCGAGCGATCGCGCGACATCGCGCTCGCTCGCCCTCTCCGGTTCGGCATCGGCCGCCAGGATATCGGCAAAATCTTCGATCGGCAGATCGACGCGCCCGCCGCGGCGACGCGCAGCATCGATAATCTTGTAACGCGCGATCCCAGCAACCCACGGCCCGATCGGACGCGACTCGTCCCACGTCTGCCGCTTCAGATGCACTGCAATCAGGATCTCCTGCACCACATCCTCCGTCTCGGCCGGGTTCGCACCGGTCCGGGATAGCCCCCGCCGCACGCGCGGCCGCAAGGCTTGCGCGATCTCGCGCAGGCAGCGCTCATAGGCCGCGCTGTCGCCTTTGCGCGCCGCCCGCATCAACTCGGACCATTGCGCTTCGCGATCGCTCAAGCCGCACTCTTCCTTGAGTTAATTTCGGACCGGACGGACGCTTTGTTACATCCCGGTGAAAATTTCAACGCCGGCCGGGTGAACAAACACAAGACTGTGAGGACGTAACACGGCGGGTCTGTGACGCGAAGGTTCAATCGAGGCCGGAATGTCCGGCCCGCGCCGCTGCGATGCAGCGGCGATAGCCTTTCCAGTCTGGAGGATACGGGATGAACACCAAGATTGCAGCCGCCGCCCTTGCTGGCTCCTTTGCTGCCGCTCTGACGCTCGCTTCGGCGCCGGCGACCGCACAGAAGGCCGACCAGGAAAAGTGCTACGGCGTCGCACTTGCGGGCAAGAATGACTGCGCCGCAGGTCCCGGCACCACCTGCGCCGGCACCTCCAAAGTCGATTATCAGGGCAATGCCTGGAAATACGTGCCGAAGGGCACCTGCGTCTCGATGACGACGCCGAAGGGCAAGGGCTCGCTGCAGCCGATCAAGAGCTGATCCTCTTTCTTTCTGTCCCTCCCCCGCCCGAGGGGGAGGGACAGAGCCGTCTCGACCATATCCCTGGCAGACACAATGCATCGCAGCTCGCTTCCCGCCACAGCCGGAATTGGCTTTAAGCCGCAGCATTTCGACGCGATCGTCGCGGGCGAGCAGCCGATCGGCTTTGTCGAAGTGCATGCGGAAAACTACATGGGCGCCGGCGGTCCGCCGCATGCCATGTTGCGGACTTTGCGCGAACGCTATGCGCTTTCGATCCATGGCGTCGGCCTCTCGATCGGATCGGCCGAGCCGCTCGACTTAGATCATCTCGCGCGCCTCAAGGCCCTGTGCGAGCGCTATCAGCCTGAGAGCTTCTCCGAGCATCTCGCCTGGTCGTCGCACGGTGAGGTCTATCTCAACGATCTTCTGCCCCTGCCCTACACGCCGGAAACGCTCGACCGGATCGTTTCGCATGTCGATCAGGTCCAGGAGACGCTGGGCCGCGAAATGCTTCTTGAAAATCCATCGACCTATCTGCAATTCTGCGAAAGCTCGATCCCCGAAGCGGAATTCCTCTCCGAAATCGCACGCCGCAGCGGCTGCGGACTTCTGCTCGACGTGAACAATGTGTTCGTTCAGGCCACCAATCACGGCACCTCGCCGCAGGCCTATCTCGCGGCCTTTCCGCTTCACCGTGTCAAGGAAATCCATCTCGGCGGGCACGACGCGCAGACCGACGAAACCGGTGCGCCGCTCATGATCGACGCGCATGGCACGCCGGTAGCCGATCCGGTCTGGGCGCTTTACGACAGCGTGATTGCGCGTACCGGCCCGCTGCCGACCCTGATCGAATGGGACAACGACGTGCCGGACTGGCCGGTTCTCGCAGCGGAAGCGTGCGCGGCCCGCGCGATCCTGGCGCGCCATGCGACCAGTGCGGCGGCCTGACATGCTTGCGGCCATCCAGACCGATTTCGCCCGCGCGCTGTTCGATCCGGATCTGCTGCCTCCGGAGGCCGTCACCGCTCATACCGGCGCGCGCCCACAGAAGCGATTTTCTGTCTATCGCAACAATGTCGTCGTCAGCCTGATCAACGCGCTGCGAACCAAATTTCCGGCGACCGAACGCATTGTCGGTGAGGAGTTTTTTTCAGCGATGGCCCGGATGTTCATCTTCGCCCATCCGCCGCGCTCGAAAATCCTGCACACCTATGGCGACGATTTCGGGGATTTCATCGCCACGTTCGAGCCGGCTGCCGGATTGCCCTATCTTGCCGACGTGGCGCGGATCGAGGCGGCCCGCACCCGCGCCTATCATGCACCAGACGCGGAGCCGCTCAGTGCCGAGGACTTTGCGGGGCTCGATCCGGATCATATCGCGTCGCTCCGCCTCACCATGCACCCGTCTCTGCAAATCCTGCGTTCGCACCATTCGGTGGTGACGATCTGGGCGATGAATGCAGGCGACGTCGAACTCGGCCCGGTCGATGATAGCCTGGCCGAAGATGCGCTGGTCGTTCGCCCTCATCGCGAGGTCATCGTCCGCAGCCTGCCGCCCGGCGCCGCGACCTTCCTTGAGGCGCTGGCAAATGGCCTCACGCTCGGCGAGGCTGCGGAGCGCGCCAGTGCAGATAACGCGCGTTTCGACCCGACCTCCAGCATCGCCGGGCTGATCGGTTCCGGCGCAGCAACTGCATTTGCGCTCGCCCATGCTTCCGCAGAAGGATCCCCGTCATGACCGACCACACGCTCGCCATGCGGCCGCAATCCGGCCTGGCCGGACTGATCGTCCGCCTCAATGCGCTGATGGCGGCCATCCCCTATGGGCTGGTCGCACTCGTCGCTCGTCTTTCGATTGCCGGCGTGTTCTGGCGCTCCGGCCAGACCAAACTGGATGGCTGGCACGTATCGGACAGTGCGATCATGCTATTCAAGGATGAGTACAAGCTGCCTGTGATCGACCCGACGGTGGCCGCCTATGCCGCCACACTGGCAGAGCATGTCTTTCCGGTGCTGCTGGTGCTCGGATTGGCTACGCGCTTTGCAGCTCTCGCGCTCCTGATCATGACTTTGGTGATCGAGATTTTCGTCTATCCCGATGCGTGGCCGACCCACGGCACCTGGGCCGCCTGTTTCCTGATTCTGATGACGCAGGGGCCGGGGAAAGTCTCATTGGATCACTTGATCGCGCAACGTTACCGGTAAGCGCAAAAAAGAATGCCCCGCGGCAGCCACACGGCGGGGCATTCTCCGGAACATCGAAGCGGTTCGCTATTTCGCGGACTTGACCTCGATGGTCTTGGCTTGCGCCGGCGCCGGTTTCGGTACAATGACCTTCAGAACGCCGTTGGCGATCGTTGCCTTGATCGCTCCGGCATCCACACCCGACGGCAGTTCAATCGAACGCATGAAGGCGCCGTAGCTGCGCTCGATCATCCGGTAATTCTGATCCTTCTCTTCCTTCTCGGCTTTCTTCTCGCCGCGGATGGTCAGGACATTGTCCGACAGATCGATTTTGACATCCTTGTCTTCAAGGCCGGGAAGTTCGGCAGTGATCTGGATCTCCTTGTCGGTCTCGATCACATCCGTCGCCGGCGTGAGCGCTTGGGGTACCGATTCCGAAATCGCCCCGAAACCCGGGAATCCGCGTCCGAAATCCTCAAGCATCCGGTCCAGTTCACGATGCAGGTTCGCAAACGGGTGATAGGTCATGGCGTTGCGGCCACGGCCGACCGGAATCAGAGATTTCAAACTCATGACGACCTCCTTTCACCTCACTTAACACCAATCCCGCCGCGCTTGCCGCGCGGCAAAGCTTAACGAACTGCGATTAACGCCGGTTCTGAATTCTCTTTCTCTTCGGAGTCCACGGTTGCACCCGAAACCGGGTCGATCCAGACCAGATCGTCGTGCACGGCCTTCACGCCCGGAATGTTTTCCACCAGCACCTTGACCGCCTCACGCTGCCGCTGATCGAGCACGAAGCCCGATAACGTCACGACGCCCTGACGCACGATTGCATCGATCGTTGCGACCGGCGCCCATCTCTCGGTGTTCAGCTCCTGCAGAATCCGTTCGCGGATTGCGGCATCGCCGCTGGCCGGCGCGCTCGCGGGATGCAGATAACTGACGAGCGCCCGCAACAGATTGGCGCGCGTGACGATGCCGACCAGCTTCTTGCCGCGCAGCACCGGAACGCGCTTGATGCGATGCCGCTCCATCAGCGCTACCACGTCTTTCAGCTGGGTGTGCTCGTCTACGGTCTTGACGTCGCGCGTCATGACCTCCGAAACCTTGCGGCCATGCGCCTTGACGTAGTCCCGCGCGAGCGGCCCTGGCCCCATCAGGAATTCCAGCCAGCGCGGCTGATGGTGCTCGGTCCCGGTTTCGGCGCGCCGGAGGAAATCGCCTTCGGTCACGACTTCCAGGAGATTGCCGCACGCATCGACTACAGGAAGACCGCTGATCTTTTTCTGCAGCATCAGCCGGATCGCCAGACTGATCGGCGCCTCAGCATCGACCGAGACGACCGGCTGGGTCATCACATCGCGCACCTTCATGCAGCATCCTCCGTGAGGCACGAAGAATTGCGTGTGAGGCAGAGCCGCTCCTTGCGCTAGATCAATCGGCGTCAGGCGCTGGTTTGGAGTCGATCGAATCCAATCAACCGCTCTTGGCGATCTTCGGCGGCCGTTCCGCGCCGCCATCGAGGGCCGCAGTCATATTGTCATACATACGCCGCAAGGTTTCCCGCGTGATCGCAAGATCCGCCGCCGGAATGCCGGCAACAGCCTCGCCTTCAAGCTCTCTCGCGCGCGGGATCAGGCGGTTCACCATCGTCCTGCCCTTCGGGCTGAGTTCCACGCTGACTTCGCGGTTGTTGGTGTCCGACCGCGTGCGGGTGACGAGGCCAAGATTCACAAGGCGCGTGATCAAACGCGAGATGGTCGAGACATCGATCGAGGTAATTTCCGAAACATCGATCTGCCGGTGCTTGTCGCCGGTCGAGAGGGCAGCCAGCACCCGCCACATCGCGATGCTAAGCCCATGCTCGGCGAGATATTTCTCGTAACCGGCCACGAAGCCCGCGCCCACGCGGTTGACGAGATACGGAAGGTATTCGGAAAGATCGAGATGCGGGCGATCAGCCATTCGGCGGCTCCAGCCAGGGTCCGTGCTGCTCTTTGCAAGGCGAATAGCGGCCTGTCAAAAGGTCAGCAATGCTGTCCAATTATTGCATTTACAACTATTGCATATGCAATTATGATGGCGCCAATAGCAAGAACAACAGCCGATCCTCGGCCCACACGGGAGCAGACCCATGGACGCCATTTCACCTGAACTCGGCGGGAATTTCCGCAAGGCCATGCGGCGGCTGACCAGCGCGGTCAGCGTCATCTCGACAATCCACGACGGCGTGCGTCATGGCATCACCGTAACATCGGTGACCTCGGTCTCGATGGAGCCGCCCTCGCTTTTGTTCTGTGTCAATCGTGCTTCGCGCCTGCACGATCCGGTCATCCGGGCCGGCCGCTTTTGCGTGAACATCCTGCACGCGCACCAGATCGACATCGCCGACGCCTTCAGCGGAAAAACCCAGGCCACGGACCGCTTTCTGTGCGGCGAATGGGCGAGCGACGACGACGAGGTGCCCTACCTCATCCCCGCTCAGGCGAGCATTTTTTGCGAGACCGATGCCGTATCCAGTTACGGCACGCATTCGATCGTGATCGGGAAGGTCCATCACGTTGCGGTGCGCGGACAGGTTGCCCCGCTGCTTTATCAGGACGGCCAATATACCGTCGGACTCGGACAGGGCGTCGATTGGGTCGTGCCGGTCGGCTGACATTGCCGGCACCCAACGCCGCTTCAAAGCAAAAGCCTCATCGCAAGGGAGAGCCAGGATGGAATTCGGCTATTTCACACTTTCCGACAATCATTACGAAGGCAATACGCGCGACGCCAATACGTTCGTCAAGGATCTCACGGCCGAAGCGCTCTATGCCGACAAGCTCGGCATGCACTCCGCCTGGATCGGCGAACATCACTTCAACTCGCTTGGCGTGAATTCCTCGCCCGAGATGGTGCTGGCCTATATCGCCGCGCAGACCAAGCACATCCGCCTCGCGCCGGCCGTGACTGTGCTACCCTTGCACAATCCGATCCGTGTCGCCGAACAATGGGCGACGCTCGATCTTCTGTCCGGCGGGCGCGTCGATTTCGCCGCGGGCCGTGGCTATGACCGGCGCGAATACATCCCGTTTGGCGTGTCGTTCGAGGATAACCAGTCAATCTTCGACGAAGGCATGGAGATCGTGCGCAAGCTCTGGAATTCCGGCGGCAAGCGCATCGACCACAAGGGCAAGCATTACCAGTTCGAGGACGTGCGGATCACCCCGCAGCCCTTGCAAAACCCGATGCCGATGTATGTTGCATCCTTCTCCAAGCCATCGATCGAGCTCGCCGCGCGGCTGAATTGCGGACTGATCGTCGCCCCCTTCGCCGCCGCCATGAGCTTCGGCGGGCTGAAGCAGGTCGCCGACCTCTATCACGAGAGCTGCGCCAAATACGGCACCAAGCCGCACCGTCTGATGTGCAGCTACTTCACGCATTTCGCCGACGACGAGGCCAGCGAGAAAGCACAGCGCGCACGACAGATCCGCTACTACAAGGAATGCGTGATCCCCTCCTTCCCGGGCGACCCGCGCACCGCGCCGCCGAGCTACCGCTACTTCATCGACATGGTCGAGCGGCTGCACAAGGTGAAGCCCGAAGACCTGACCGAGAATTCGGTTTTGATCGGCAACTCCGCCCGCATCACCGAAACCCTCAAGAAGGTGGAAGCCGCGGGCTTCGACGAGGTTATCCTGTATTTCAATGTGGGCATGAAGCCGCACCTTCAGGTCAAAGAGGAGATGGACCGCTTCATGAGCGAGGTCGCCCCGCATTTCCAAGGCAAGCATCTGGAGCGGCGGGCGGCTTAAATTTACCTCGGGCCTCCCAAGCAACGAGGGTACCTTGGGCCGCAACCGTTGAACGGGTTGCGGCCTTTTCTTTGGGTCTCAACGGCCGGACGGCCAACAAGAACAATCGTCTGCAACCGCAGTCAGCAGCCCCCGGTACGAGTTCGAACGACAGCGCACTGAACGGCCATTGCGTGCCCGAGCCGAGTCATGAATGATCGGGGGCGTTCTGCTTTTCGGTTCGCACAAAGTCCGGGGAAAAGATGACAAAGCGATCATTGCTGCATATCGGCCTTCTTGCCTGCATCGTCCTGCTCGGGACGTCGGTATCTTCAGACCCGGTTTGGGCACAACGCAAACAGCCCGCCGAAGGCACGCTGCAGCAGCGCAAGGATTGCGCCGACGATGCAAGGATGGTGTGCGGGCGGTTCATTCCCGACGTCGCCCGCATCACCGAATGCATGACCGCGAACAAACGGCAGCTCAGCCCGCAATGCCGCAGACACTTTCGCTGAGCCTCGGCACGGCCTGAATTCGCGACCGGAACTACACGTGAGGCCGCAGCTTTCGGGTTGCGGCTTCATGCGTGATCGGGGTTGAATTGCGCATTCAGGTTCACCGGGCAGTGTCATGAGCGCGTCGTATCCCATCGATCTTGCCGAATTCTGCGTCAGTCCTGTCAGCGGCTTCGTTCCCGAGTCCGACCCGCTCAGCCGCCTGCCCGAACCATTTCGCGCACTGGACGATGTCGCACCGCTGATCCCGGCGCTGGTCATGAACCGGGATATACGGCGCTTTCTCGCCAGCTTTCCCGAGCTCGATGTCGCAGCGCTGTCCGACGAGGCGCAGGCCGAACGCGCGATGCTGATCCTGTCAGCTCTCGCAATGGCCCATGTCTGGGGCGGCTCGCATCCCGACGTCACCCTGCCCCGCAATATTGCGGTGCCTTTGATCGCGCTGTCGCAGCGGCTCGGCCGTCCGCCGATCGTGATGCATGCGACGCTCGTACTGAACAACTGGCGCAGGCTCGATCCGGCACGGCCGGTGGCGCTCGATAATCTCGATACGCAATTCACCTTCACCGGTTCGTTCGACGAGAAATGGTTCTATCTCGCGACGCTCGGCGTCGAACTGGCCGGTGCGCCGGCAATTGTCGCGCTGACCGAAGCAGCTGCGGCCTCACAGCGCGGCGACGATGCCGCGCTCCTCACACATCTTGTAACGCTTGAAACCGGCATCAAGGCGATGTCCACCGCACTGATGCGGCTGACCGAGCGATGCGATCCGTACATCTTCTACAATCGCATCCGGCCCTATCTAGCGGGCTGGCCCGCGCCCGGAGTAACCTATGCCGGCACCGGCATGCCGCCGCAGGTCTGGGCGGGCGGAAGCGCCGCGCAAAGCTCGCTCCTGCAATCGATCGATGCCGGGCTCGGTATCCGGCACGAACATGCGGCAACGCGCGACTTCCTGAAGGCGATGCTGCAATACATGCCGCCGAGACATCGAGCGTTCGTCGCGGCTCTGGGCGAGGCAAGCCGCATCCGCGAGCGCACGTTGCACGGCGCGCCGGCCTTGCGCGACGCCTATAACGGCTGCATCGCGGCCACGGACGAATTCCGGCGCAAGCATATCGGGCTCACCTCGCAATACATCGTTAAGCAGGCATCGACTCATGTCGGTCCGGGCACGACAGGCACCGGCGGCACCGATTTCGTGGAATTCCTGCGCGAATCGCGGGTGGAAACCGCACGCTCCCAGCTGAAATAGAGAGGGCCCGCTCAAGCGAGCGCCGAAGTTCTGGTGCACGCGCAAAAAAAGGCCGGCGGCCGCCCGCCGGCCTTGTAAGTCACACACGCGCAAAACCGTGTGACCGTTCAGCGATTGCGGCCCATGCCCATGCCGCCGCCCATACCATTCATACCCATGCCGCCCATGCCCATACCCATGCCGCCCATGCCCATGCGGCCAAAGGCATAGCCGGGCAGCACTTCTTTCGCGATTGCGACCTGTTTCTCATCGAGCGACGCCACAAGCGAATCGACGGCGGCCCGCACCTGATCCTGCTCCTTGCGGCGCTGCTCGATCATGCTGTCCCGGAATTTGCGAAACTCGTCCGTCGACATCCTGGCGATCGCGCTGCGGTCGATACTGTCGCGCCGCGCCCGGCGCGCATCGGCAACCTCCTTGAGCGTACCGGTATATTTCGTCCAGGCCTGCTCCTGCGCTGCGGTGACGCCGATTTCGCGCTTCACGCGATCGAGGCGGTCGGGATCGAATCCGCGGCCCATGCGGCGCGGTCCCTCCCGCCCGTCATTGTTTCCCTCATGGCGGTGATGATAGCCATGCCGGCCATACCCGCGGCCGGAATCGTCACGATCGAACCTGCGGCCTTCGCGCCACCCGCCGCCGCGATCGTCGCGCCGGTCATCGCGATCCCGGTCAAAGCCGCGGCCGTGATGGCGCCAGCCATGCTCGCCATGACCACGGCCGCGCCCCATGCCCGGACCGCAATTGTCATCGCCGCGGCGGCCATAGCGTGGGCCGTAACCGCGGTGATCGTCATCGTCCCCGCGCCGCCAGCGCGGGCCGCGGTCATCGTCATCCCGCCGGTCATCGTCACGCCAGCGCTGAGCGCTCCAGCTGTAATCGGCCGCGCCCTCAAACGTCTGCTGGATCCCATCGCGCCAGTCATGAGCCGAGGCTGCATACGCAGCTCCGCCAAGTCCTCCAAGACCGGCCATCAGAACGGCGGGAATCAACAATGTCCGTTTCATCTCGTGTCTCCATGATCTCGCAACCGGGACGTTGCATCGAAAGACAATGGGCGGCCGGTTTGGCGGAAGTTTTTCGGGTCCGGCGCAGTTTGTGACAAAGTGTGTCGGCACCCGGCCCCGTCACATCCGGTTGCAACATTTCCGCGAATTAATCCGCAGGTTTTCCTATATTGGCGGCATGTCTGCTGGCTCACTCTCCGCGCCGCATATTCTGATCGTCGACGATCATCGCGAAATTCGCGAACTGGTGACGCGCGCGCTCGTCAAGGAAGGCTTCCGGGTGACGCGCGCCGCCGACGGCCGCGCCATGCACAAGGCGCTGAGCGACAGCCGCATCGATCTGATCCTGCTCGATCTGATGCTGCCAGGCGAGGACGGGCTCTCGTTATGCCGGAGTCTCCGCGCGACATCGGACATTCCGATCATCATGCTCACAGCCAAAGGCGACGAAATCGACCGGGTGGTCGGGCTCGAAATGGGCGCCGACGACTACATGCCCAAACCGTTCGGCAGCCGCGAACTGATCGCGCGCATCCGCGCCGTGCTGCGCCGCGGGCGTCAGAGCGGTCCGGCGCCGAAGGCCTCGTCACATTATCGTTTCGACCGGTGGCGGCTGGACATTGCGGCACGCGAACTGATCGGCGACAACGGTGTCACCGTGCCGCTGTCAACCGGCGAATACGACCTTCTGATTGCCTTCGTCGAACGCCCGCAGCGCGTCTTGAGCCGCGAGCAATTGCTCGACCTTGCGCGCGGCCGCGCGGCTGCGAATTTCGACCGCGCCATCGACACCCAGGTGAGCCGGCTGCGCAAGAAGATCGAGCAGGATCCGGCCGATCCGAAAATCATCAAGACCGTCTGGGGCGGCGGTTACACCTTCACCGCCGCCGTGACCGCGGAATGACACGCTTCCTTCCCAAAAGCCTGTTTGGCCAGACCCTGCTGCTCCTGCTGGCTGGTCTCATCGTCTCGCATGCGATCGGCTCCTTCATCTATTCGCTCGACCGTGAGGCTGCGGTGCGTAATGTCGGCGGTCTCGCTACCGCGCAACGTATCGCCAATGTGTCGCGGCTGGTCGAGGACATGCCGGCCGACTGGCGCGACCGGCTGGTAGCGGGCCTGAGCGACCGCATCCTGACCGTCGCGCTCGCTGACACGCCACCTCTGACCACGAGCGACTCCGGCGCCGTTGCGGACGTGATCCGCGACTATCTGATGCACCAGTTGCGGCTGCCGCCGGGCCGCGAACCGATGATCGCGGTCGATGAGGCTGGCGGACCGCGCTCCAGCGGACGGCGCTTTCGCGATCTGCCCGACGCGGGCGGCCGGGAATTCGGCAGAGGGCCCGGCATGGGCCGCGGCCGGATGATGCGGGAGCATGAAGACGAACGCGAGCGCAGCGAGTGGCGCGGCCGTGAGCGCGACCGTCGCATGCCCATGATGATGCGCGCGCGCGGTCTTGAGGTCGCGGTGCCGCTGCGCGACGGACAATGGCTGTTCTTCGCCACCGCCCTGCCCCAGAGCAATTCCGGATTCTCATACCAATTTCTGATTTCGATGCTGGTGATGGCGCTGTTCATCGTCGCGATCTCGATCTGGGCGGTGCGACGCATGACCGCGCCGCTTGCCGCGGTCGCGCAGGCCGCCGAACGCCTCGGCCGCGACGTCAACGCGCCGCCGCTTGCAGAATCCGGCACGGCCGAAATGAAGCAGGCGGCCTCGGCTTTCAACACCATGCAGGCGAGACTGCGCGCCTTGATCGAAAACCGTACCCGTATGCTGGCGGCGCTGTCGCACGACCTGCGGACGCCGTTGACGCTGCTTCGCCTGCGTGCCGAAAATGTCGAGAATGCCGAGGAGCGCGACAAGATGCTCGCCACCATTGCCGACATGGACGCGATGATCGGCGCGACATTGCAATATGCGCGCGAGCAGGCGGCAGACGAGCCGCGGCGCGCGACCGATGTGACCGCGCTGGTGCAGAGCGTGGTCGACGACATGGCCGATGCCGGGCTCGATGTGGCGATAACGCAAAGCCAGCCGCTCTTCGTCGAGTGCCAGCCGACGGCGCTGAAACGCGCTCTGACCAACCTGATCGATAATGCGGTGAAATACGGCAAGCGTGCGCGGGTATCCCTCACAGCTTCGCCGCAAGCGGTCGAGATTGCGGTCGAGGACGATGGCCCCGGTATCCCGGAGGATCAGCTCGCTAAAGTGTTTGAGCCATTCTACCGCGTAGAGGAATCGCGCAGCCGCGACACCGGCGGGGTCGGACTGGGACTGGCCATCGCGCGCACCGTCGTCGAGGCGCAGGGTGGCACCCTCACCCTGGCGAACCGGAGGCCGGCCGGGCTGCGCGCGCTGATCGCACTGCCGCGCTCCCAGCGGTGATTGGCGCTGCCGACCCCGGCGGCGGTTCAATTCACTTCGATGTTCGCTGCCGTGACCGCACGCTTCATCCGCTCATACTGCGTGCGGATCAGTGCGGAGAAATCACCGGGCGCGCCGGGCTCGGGTTGCGCCTGCTGCTTGGATAGCGTCTCGCGCACCTGCGGATTGGCGAGCGCATCTTTCAGCGCCGCATTCAGTTTTTCGATCACGACCTTCGGCGTTTTGGCCGGCGCGATCAGCCCGAAAAACGCCATCCAGTCGAGATCGGCGAGGCCCAGCTCGGCAAAGGTCGGGACGTCCGGCAGCACAGCAAGCCGCGTGGGGGAGGATACCGCCAGCGCACGCAGCTTGCCGTCCTGAATCAGCGGCAGCGAAGTCGGCAAATTGTCGAACATGATCGCGATCTGACCGCCGACCGCATCGTTCAGCGCAGGCCCCACGCCGCGATAGGGCACGTGGATAATGTCGGTTCCGGTGGCGAGTTTGAATTGCTCGCCCATGAGTTGGCTGACCGAACCGTTGCCGGCCGATCCATAGGTCAGCTTGCCCGGTTCGGCCTTTGCCAACGCGACGAGCTCCGCGACGGTCTTTGCCGGCAGCTTCGGATTGACGGTGATGACATTGGGCACCTGCGCGATCAGCCCGATGGGTGCCAGATCGTTGGCAATGTCATAGGGCAGCGCTTTGTAGGCCGCCGGATTGATCGCAAGCGTCGAGGCCGTACCCATGCCGATGGTGTAGCCGTCCGGCGCCGCCTTCGCGACCGCGGCGGTACCGATCGAGCCTCCCGCTCCGCCGCGATTGTCGATCACGATCGTCTGGCCGAGCGGGCCGCGCATCGCCTCGGCGACCACACGCCCAATCACATCGGTCGATCCGCCGGCTGCGAACGGCACGATCAGGATGATGGGGCGTGTGGGATAGATATCCTGCGCAGCCGCGGAAGAGAGGACGGCCGCGAGCGTCGCAAGCGCGAGGGTGATCCGTTTCATCCGAAGAAATCGCGGAGCATCTTGTTGACCGTGCCGGGAGTCTCGACCTCCGGCAGGTGTCCGATGGCGTCGAGGTATTCCAGCCTGCCGTTCTTCAGGACCTTGATCAGTATGTCCGCATTCCGGTCGCCGGGATTGACCTTGTCGGCGCGGCCCTGGATCAGCAGCACCGGCATCGTCAGTTTGGCGCCCGCTTCGTCGGGGCTATAGCCGTTGACCATGCCGAGCTTGACGCCATGCATGAAGCCGCGCGGCATGGTCGCGCGCAGCACGCGCTGAACCTCGGCCTTAAGTTCGGGCGACGCATTGGGCCCAAGCAGCGCATCGACGCGCGCGCCGAAGCCGTAGAAGCCTTTGGCGATCTGGCCTTCACGGGTGGCGACGATCTTCTGCTTCTGGTCCTCCGGCATGTCCTTCGGACCCACGCCGGTTCCGGTCATGGCGAGCTTGGCGACGCGCTCAGGAAAATGGATCGCGAAACATTGCGCGACCCGGCTGCCGAAGGAATTGCCGACGATATTGATCGCGCCCTCGATCTTCAGCGCGGTCAGAAAATCGCGCACCGCATCCGCATAGTCCTTGCACTCGGCGACCTCCTTCACAAAGCCGTCGCTCATCATGTAGCCCGGCGCATTCCAGGCAATCACACGGTAGCGATCCGACAGGCCGGCAAGCTGGTGACGCCAGTGCATCGCGTTGGCGCCCACGCCGTGCAGCAGCAGAACCACCGGGGCATCCGGGCGCCCGGCTTCCAGATAGCTGAAGCGGTCACCCTGATAATTAGCGCGTGAGGCAGCCGGTATCTCGGCGAACTGAAGATCGGGCAGCGGCGGCATTTCGGATTTCATCTGGGCGAAAACCGGTGAGATGGCGACAGCAAGTGTGGCGGCGATAGCCGCGATGGTCAGACTGACACGAACCATTGAGCTTCCCCCGAGGACATGCTTCAGCCTAGCACGTCCGGTGCCGCGGCGCCGCGAGCCGTCCGGAGGGTCAGACCGGCGCTGGCGGAGGCGCGCGGCACGAGCCGACCAAGAATTAGGCATCGCATTTGCATGGGAGCTGGTCATCTCTTGTCCTGCCGGCTCCATCAATGCATCTTATCCCCGTTGCCGTCGCTGACGGCACCCGACAGCCTGCCAGACCGCCACTTCTGGCCTTTCTGGAAGAGGCTCATGCCCGGTATCGCGACGATTTTTCCGGCGCGGTCGCCAATTATATTCCCGAACTGAGCAAGGCCGATCCGGCGAAATTCGGCGTGGCGATCGCGACCATCGACGGCCATGTCTATGAAGTCGGCGACTCTGCCTTTCCTTTCACCATCCAGTCGGTGTCGAAGGCCTTCGTGTTCGGACTCGCGCTTGAACTCCTGGGCGCCGATCACGTCGAGTCCTTTGTCGGCGTCGAGCCCAGCGGCGAGGCCTTCAATTCGATCCGGCTGAACGCCAAGAACCAGCCCTTCAACCCCATGGTGAATGCCGGCGCCATTGCCTGCTCCGGCTTGATCTATGCAGCCCGGCCGGATGACGCCTTCGAGCTGATCCGCACTGTGCTCGGCCGCTTTGCCGGCCGCGAACTCGGGGTCGACGAGGCCGTCTACCAGTCCGAAGCTGCGACCGGCGACCGCAACCGCGCCATCGGCTGGATGCTGCGCAATTACGGCATCGTCAGTACCGACGTGAATGCCGTGCTCGATGTATATTTCCGGCAATGCGCCATCCTCGTCACCGCACGCGATCTCGCAGTGATGGGCGCCACGCTCGCAAACGGCGGCGTCAATCCGCTCACCGGAGAACAGGTGATCTCTCCCCTCGCCATCGCTCGGACCCTGTCGATCATGACGTCGTCGGGGATGTACGATTATGCCGGTGAATGGACCTACCGCGTGGGGATTCCGGCAAAGAGTGGCGTCGGCGGCGGGATCGTCGCGGCCCTGCCTTCGCAGATCGGACTTGGCACCTATTCACCGCTCCTCGACGAGCACGGCAATTCGGCGCGCGGCCTGCGCTTTTACGAGTCGCTGTCGGAGCATTTCGACCTGCATGTGCTGAACCGCGCCAACGACGTGCGTACCTGCATCCTTGCCGATTACGATGTCGGCCGGCTGCAGCGTCGCGGCCGTCAGCCGCACGAGCAGCGCCTGCTCGACCATCACACCTCCGCCATCCGTATCTTGGAACTGACCGGGACGCTCGCATTCTCGAACGTGGATTACATCGCCCGGCGGTTGCTTGCGCAGGACCCCGGGCTGTTCACGGTGCTCGACCTGCGGCGAGTGCCGCTGATCACCACCGCGGCGGCGAAAATGCTGACGAGCCTGTTCGGCGCGCTGGTCGCAAACGGCACCCGCCCGGTACTCGCGGGCATCGAGCGCGACGCCCGCCATATCCAGCAATTGCTCGATCTGCTGCCGGACAGCGGCGCCATCCGCACCTTCTCCCTGCTCGACGAAGCCATCGAATGGACGGAGGATCAGGTGATCTTTCGCCATGGCGGATTCAGCGAAATCGTCGATGTGCCGCTTGGCGAGCAGGAATTGCTGAAGGATCTGGATGTGGCGGACATCGCGGCGCTGGAAGCACTCTGCGAGGCGCAACGTTATCATTCCGGAGAGCGCATCATCACCAAGGGCGATCCGGCGGATTCAGTGTTCTTTCTGCAGCGCGGCATGGTGAGCGTGAAGCTGGCCGACGGCGTGCGGCTTGCGACGCTGGTTCCCGGCACCGCCTTCGGCGAACTTGCGCTGATCGGCGGCCCGCGGAGCGCGGATGTATTTGCCGACAACCCGGTAATCTGCCGGCGCATTGCGCTTGCGGCCTTCGACGCTTTCCGTGCGCAGCGGCCTGCGGCCGCCGAAATCATCGTGCGCAATCTGGCCAAGCTCCTCGCCCACCGGCTGTTGCAGGCCAACACCAAGATCGACCTGTTGAGCGCGAACTGAGGTACCCGGATGGCATGGAGCCTACTTTGGAGGAGCGGGCTTCATCTCGTCCGGTTTTTAGACGTGAAGCGGAAACGCTACTTTCGCTTCCGCGCCTTCGCTTTCGGCCGGCTCGCGCCGACCTTGCCGCGCTTGACCTGCGGCTTCTTGCCGGCGGCGGCCGCCCGCAATTCGACCTGCGGCTTCCTGGCCGAAGCCGCGGCGGCGCGGCGTTCGGCACGCAGCTTTCTCGCCCGCGCCTCGGCCCGTTCGGCCGCCCGCTTCTCCCGGCACTTGTCGCATTTGCAGCCGATCGGCTTCAGGAAGATATCGAAATAGTCCTTGCCGTAATCGTAGGTGATTTCCTCGCCCGGCTTGATCTTGCGGCGCGCCGTGATGATGACCTTGTGGCCCTTCACGTCGCTTTCGGCATTGGGCCGGCAGGAATGGTTGAAATAGCGCGCGAGGTTGCGGCGGTTTGACCCGTCGATGGTCCAGCGCGAATTGACCTCGAACATGTAGCGGTTGTCGCGCTTCTCGGCTTCTTCGTTGCTGAGCAGCTGACCGCGGTAGGTATCGATCAGCTGACCCTTCTGGATTTCCTCGGTGGCGAAACAGCCAAGTCCGGTACGGGAGCGGCCGACGCGATAAGCACGGCGGAATGGTTTACGGGCGCGGGGCATGATGATGTCAGAATCGATGAGGCCTCTGCGCAAGAGCCATAAGCAAAAGCCGCGCCGATTTCAATTGGGTGAGAGCAGCGTCCCCAACGTGCGGTCTCGTGTCCCGGGCGCAGCGCAGCGTACACGGTGCGCTGCAGACCCGGGACCCAAAGACCCGGATGGCTCCCGGATCAGCGCCGCATCACTTCGCTTTGCTTGTGCTGCGTCGCGTCCGGGACACGAAAGGAGTGTTCATTCACCCCAGATTCAGCTCCTGGAAGAAGTCGTTGCCCTTGTCGTCGATGATGATGAAGGCCGGGAAGTTCTCCACCTCGATGCGCCAGATCGCTTCCATGCCGAGTTCGTGGAACTCGATGGTCTCGACCTTCTTGATGCAATGTTCGGCAAGATTCGCCGCCGCCCCGCCGATCGAGCCGAGATAGAAGCCGCCATACTTCTTGCAGGCTTCCCGCACCGCTGCCGAGCGGTTGCCCTTGGCCACCGTGATGAGCGAGCCGCCCGCGGCCTGGAACTGGTCGATATAGCTGTCCATCCGGCCGGCCGTGGTCGGCCCGAACGAGCCTGACGCATAGCCTGCGGGGGTCTTGGCAGGGCCGGCGTAATAGACCGGGTGGTTCTTGAAATAATCCGGCAGACCTTTGCCCTGCTCCAGCCGTTCGCGCAGCTTGCCGTGGGCAAGATCGCGCGCCACCACCATGGTGCCGGTGAGCGACAGCCGCGTCTTGATCGGATATTGCGACAGCGTTTTGCGAATCTCGTCCATCGGCCGGTTCAGGTCGATCTGCACCACCGGCCCGCCAAGCGCGCGCTCGTCGATCTCTGGCAGATACTTCGCCGGATTGTGCTCCAGTTCCTCCAGAAACACGCCGTCTTTCGTGATCTTGCCCATCGCCTGGCGGTCGGCCGAACATGACACACCGAGCCCGATCGGCAGAGAGGCGCCGTGACGCGGCAGCCTTATCACCCGCACGTCGTGGCAGAAATACTTGCCGCCGAACTGTGCGCCGACCCCGAGCGACTGCGTCATCTTCAGGACTTCCTGCTCCATCTCCAGATCGCGGAAGGCGTGGCCGTCCTCCGATCCTGATGTCGGCAGGTTGTCGTAATAGCGGCAGGAGGCGAGCTTCACCGTCTTCAGGTTCAGCTCGGCCGAGGTGCCGCCGATTACGATGGCGAGGTGATAGGGCGGGCAGGCCGCGGTGCCGAGCGTCAGCACCTTCTCCTTGAGGAAGGCGAGCATGCGGTCGCGGGTCAGGATTGAGGGCGTCGCCTGGAACAGGAAGGTCTTGTTGGCTGACCCGCCGCCCTTGGCGATGAACAGGAACTTGTATTCGTTATCGCCTTCCGCATAGAGCTCGACCTGCGCCGGCATGTTCGACTTGGTATTCTTCTCCTCGAACATGGAGATCGGGGCGAGTTGCGAATAGCGCAGGTTCTTCTTCAGGTATGAATCCCGCGCGCCTTCGGCCAGCGCCGCCTCGTCGTCACCCTCGACGAAGACATTGCGCCCGCGCTTGCCCATGATGATGCAGGTGCCGGTGTCCTGACACATCGGCAGCGTGCCGCCGGCCGCGATATTGGCGTTCTTGAGAAAATCGTAGGCGACGAACTTGTCGTTGTCGGAGGCTTCGGGGTCCTCGAGAATGTTGCGCAGCTGCTGCAAATGCCCCGGCCGCAGATAATGGTTGATGTCGTTATAGGCCTCCTCCGCCAGCGCCTTCAGCGCTGCGGCGGGGACCACCAGCACCTCACGGCCGAGCACTTTTTCGGTGCGCACACCCGCGACATCCAGTTTGCGGTAAGGCGTATTGTCCTTGCCGAGCGGGAACAGGGGCGTGTGGCGATAGGCGGGGAGCGGCGGGGTGACGGGGGCGTTCATGGGCAAAACTCACGATTTTGGGCCGCCTCAGCGGCTTTCTCGCGGCTTTTAGAGGGTTTCGAAAGACAGCGAAAGCTCCGACTGCTCCCAAAACAGCCATCGCATTTGATCGCTCGCGCATCAACGCGGCATGCCCTTTCGCTCCATCCTTCGAAACAGGCTGCATGGCCACCACTCCTCCAGTAGCCGTAGATGGTGTAACGGGCCTGCCGCCGAGATTGTGGCGGCGGTAGGTGGTCGTCCCTCAAACTGATGGTGTCAATTCAACGGAGTCGGACACGTCCGCTCCAAGCATCATCGAGGGACGACCATG
>JBMOOQ010000035.1:0-5580 GCA_049324435.1 Pseudomonadota bacterium | reverse complement strand
CGACCTGTCCTCATCGAACCCCATCAGGTGGCGGCCTTGCGCCGACCCCGGACAGAAGCCAGTACCCGGCAGAAGGACGATGCAGAAAGGGATTGACACACCACGGCCCGTTACAGAAGCCCGGATGGAGCGCAGCGAAATCCGGGGCGGCGGCGGGCGGTTCTGCCATTCCCGCATTTCGCTTCGCTCCATGCGGGCTACAGGCTGGTGGCGAAATCGGGCGACGGATGCTATGTTTCCGCGATGAACGCCAAGCTGAACCGCAATCCGGAACCGCGCACGACCACCATGGTGCCCGTCACCACCATGGAGGAGTTGCCGGTGTTGACCGAGGGCGAGCGCGCGAAGCTTCTAGCCGATCTGAAGGCGGCAGAGGCAGAGATTGCGTCGGGTCACTATACCGAACTTGACGCCGACGCGTTCAGGCAGCGGCTCCTGGATATCTACCGGAACAAGACGCGCTAACGTGCCATGGCGTACCGGGTGCGCATCACGCCGTTACGCAGCCGCGGCCGTCCAACGGTGGCGCGCAACTGCTTGGGTTGATACACTGCCACGATGATCAAACAAGAAATGACGGACCGGCAGCAGGATTGCCTTGCGCGCTTTCGTCCACGGCTTGAGGCACAACTCGCGGAATTGCTGCAGCTCCGCGATGCCGGCGCGGCGGACCGTGCGGCGGTCCAGCTCGACCAGCAGAGCGTCGGACGGCTGTCGCGAATGGATGCAATGCAGGCGCAGCAAATGGCGCTGGCCGCGGACCGGCAACGGCAGGTGCAGATCAGCCGGATCAAGCGCGCGCTCAGTCAGATGGATGCCGGCGAGTTTGGTTATTGCGTCGAATGCGGCAACGAAATTCCCGACGGGAGGCTTGAGGTTGATCCTTCGGCCCATCTGTGCGTGACGTGTGCGTCGCTCAAGTCGCGCTGAGCCGCTCCGGTCGCTTCGGGAGTGCGGGCGAAGCGATCCACTGTCAAACACACCCGACTGCAATACCGCTCCGCCCGGTACCGGCATGCCGCACATTTGGCGCCATCGCGGCCTAATGTGCGCATCGTGTCTTGGGGCCGGTGATGTGGAGTATGCGTGATGGGGCAGCAGCGCTTTAACCCGTGGATTTTCGCCGGCGACCTGATGGTCGCCAACATGCAAATGGGTGCGGTGCTGTGGCACCGCATGTCTGCGCCGCAAAGCGCCGCCGAAAAGGCGCGCATGATCAACGAGAAGATCGCGGCGGCGTCGAGCGGGGCGTTCGAGGCGCAGAAGGCGGCTTTGCGGCTGTCGCGCGATGCCGCGCTCGGCAAGGTCTCCGGCGATCGCGCAGCGCATGCGGCGGCGGAACTCGGCGCGGCCGCGGTGAAGCCGGCGCTGAAGACGGTGAAGTCCAACGCCAAGCGTCTGAGCAAGCGCAGCCCGAAGAAGAGCTGAGCCCGCGCGGCGCTTCGTCCGCGGTCTACTGCGCGAACGAGCGGCGGATCTGATCCAGGCGGTTGGTCGGGTGCTTGTAGAGCGAGGGATTGCCCTTGCTGTCGTAGGTCGGCTGGTCGAGGCAGGCAATCTCGCCCTTGTGCACGGTTCGGCCGCTCTGGTTGTCGAAGCCGATCTCGCGGCACTCGGCGCGGTGATCCATCACAACGATCCGGCCGGTCGCCATGTCGCGATCGCGGTCGCGTTCCTGCATGGCTTCGCGCTTTGCCGCAGCGGTCGTCGCCTCGGGGATGGCCTTGTAGACGACGAAGCCGATGATCAGTCCGAAGAACGTACAGACCGTCACCACCTGCAAGGCACCGGCGACGGCGCTCTTGCGCGCCTTGCGCACAGCGCGCGGCGGGGCAGCCACGGTCTCGTCCGGCTTCGATACAGTGGACGGATTCGGCGCGCCGGACTGTTTCGACGCAGCGGTCTGCTTCGGGGCAGCGCCTTGAGCCGGTGCGGCACCTTGCGCCGCTGCAGCGGCTTGCGGCTTTACAGCTGGCTTCTCAGTCCATTGAACCATGGCGCACGCTCGTTGCTCACTCGACGATACGGCACCATACGAAGAAAGAGTTTAATGTCCCGCGAAGAACAGATAAAAAATGTGTAAAGCGCTGCACCGCGGCAGCGCCGCTCGCGGTCTGCTCATGCAGCAGTCTCATGCCTATGGCGGGCCGATGCACCCCGGCGCTAACCCGCCATAAAGCATAACGCGCGGTGCCGGATCAGGCGTGATGCGCTGACACCGCTTGCGTCAATTCGGCGGTGAGACTTGGCGACGCTGCATGCGAGATGTCGCCAAGCGACAGCATGCCGACCATGCGCTTGTTCTTGTCGATCACCGGCAGACGGCGGATGCGGCGGCGTTCCATCAGATCGGCGGCGTCCTCGACATCGTCGGTGTCGCGGCAATAGGCGATGCCGACCGTCATGACGTCGCGCGCGGTCAGCATCTCGATATCATGACCGTTGGCCACGCCCTTGCAGCAGATGTCGCGGTCGGTGACCATGCCGACCAGCTTGTCATTCTCGCCGACTGGCACCGCGCCGATATCGCTCCGGCGCATGATCTTCGCGATCTCGGTGACGCGGGTCTCGGGGGACACCCATTCACAGCCTTCATGCATCGCGTCTTTCACTTTCATGGCGGCTCTCCTTCGATGCAAAATCGCGCCGCGCCATGACACGCGGCTCAAGCCAATGCCCCCTCTCCTCAAGAACATGCAATTGTCGGCCCGCATGATGTGCTTGTCCATATCGCGAAAGACATACACGCGGCACGCGCATGCGTTCTCATGCAACCATTGCCGCACAATAACGAATGGGCCCGGGCTGGCGCTCCCGGGCCCATTCTGCGCCGGCGGATCGGGACGCTGATCCGCCGTGCTATCCGCGTCGCCTGGAAGACTGCGCGATCCGGGTCGGGATCGCGCTCGCGCGGAATTCGATCAGCGGAACACGTAGACGATGCGTCGTGTCAGAGGATCGACCAGGACGGCGGTGTCGTTCACGTAGACATACTGGTAGCGATAGTCGGGCACGTTGTTCAGAACCACGGTCTGCGGCAATGCCGCGCCGACGACGACCTCGCCCGGATAGGCGAAGGACGGCGCCGCGTTTGCAGTCACGTAACTGCCGACCGCAGGCGGAGGCGCCACCGGCGCCGGTGGCAGATAGGTCGAAGCGTAGATGGTCGGCTTCGGTGCACCGATCGCGGCAGCGCCGGTGCCTCCTGCGCCGATGGCCGGCGCGGTGATGGCCGCGGCGACCGGCGCGACATCGGCGCGATAGGTCGGCTCGACATAGCCGTCATAGGTCACGACCGGCATGCCTGCGACATTGACGGGCTCGCGGACCACAACAACGGTACCGCCACGGCCCTGCAACGACATGTATTGCGAATAGGCCCATCCCTGCTTGCCGCGATACTCGACCTGGCACCACAGGCTGCCTTCGACGCAACCGATGATCTGCGCGGTGTGGCGCGCCTTGATCAGACCGATGACCGGCTGTTCGGGTCCGGGTCCGGAACGGAGATTAAGATCGGTGGTGGCGGTGCCGGTGGTTTGGGCCTGCGCGGAGCCCGCTAAGGCGATCGTTGCAACCGCAACGCCGATAAGGATGCGTTTCATGTGAGCCCCTCGCTGCCGGACCAATCGGTGATCGAAAGTCCGAACCCTCAACACACAATGTGGGCGCTTGGTTCGGGTCCGCGAGGCGTGCTGCCATCAAAGCGCCGTGACAGCGGCGTGATCACGGCACCCGCCGCGCAGCGATGCGTGACGGACAGAACGAACACGATTGTCGATGAAACTGCGCGACGACTCGTTCCATCCGCTTGATTTTCATCAAGGTATTGTCCGTCCGGAATGATAATGAAAATGTCTATGAAGCTCGCTTTCGATCATGGCATCCGTCCGGTCTGTCCAGGTTGCGCAAGGCCGATGACGCCGGTTCGCACCAAGTCTGGCACCACCGCACCGCGCCGGTCGTTTCAGTGCCGGGACTGCGGCACCGCGTTCAGCGAAGCGGCTTGGCTGCAATCGCATGCGCCGGACCGCGCCCAGGCACTCAATTTCGAAGCGGGCCGCCGCCCCCATTAGCGAATGCAATGCCGGGATTGTGATCGCGCCATCGCCGGTCTTAACGGATCGGCGGCGCCGTTCATGCGGCACATCCGCGATACGCCGGGGACCAGGCCGGTGCGTACTGCAGAGGTCCGGCCGCTTCGGCGTATGACATTTGCGGGTTCCGCCATCACCCGGTAACGTCCGCCCCTCATTCGGTTCCTGGGGGGAGTATCCTGATGTTGCGTCCTGCCATTGCCTGTCTTGCCCTGATCCTGACCGCCTCGCTCGCAAATGCGCAAACGCCTGCAGACAGCCGGCTGAAGCGGATCGCGGATTCGAAGACGATCAAGATCGGATATCGCGCCGCCGCGACGCCGTTCTCCTTCTTCAACCAGCAGGCCAAGGAGCCGGCCGGCTACACCATTGACCTGTGCCGCCTGGCAGCGGACTGGATTGGCAAGTCGCTGAACACCCCGCTCAAGATCGAATGGGTGGAAGTCACAACGCAGAACCGCTTCGACATGGTTGCGCAGGGCAAGGCCGACATGGAATGCGGCTCCTCCACGATAACGCTCTCGCGCATGAAGCAGGTGGACTTTTCATCGGTCACATTCGTCGAGAGCACCGGCATCGTGGTGCGCACCAGTGCCGGCGTCACAAAGGCCGGCGATCTGAACGGCCAGAAGATCGCGGTCGCCGCCAACACCACCAATGAGGCCGCGCTCGCCGAACTCATCAAGCAGGGCAAGCTGAAGGCCACGCTGGTCGCGGTGAAGGATCGCGATGCCGGCATCGCCGCGCTCGAGAAGGGCGAGGTCGACGGTTACGCGAGCGACAAGCTGCTGCTGGTCGGCGCGCAATTCAAGGACGCCAGCGCATTGACGATGCTTCCGGACGATCTGTCGTTCGAGCCCTACGGGATCGCTCTGCCGCGCGGCGACTGGGCGCTGCGGCTGGCGGTGAATTCCGCGCTCGCCGAAGTGTTCCGGACCGGCCTGATATTCAAGGTGTTCGAAAAGTGGTTCGACCAGATCAAGCTGAAGCCCGGACCGGTGCTGCTCAGCGCGTTCTCGCTCGGTGCGCTCGCGCAATAGCGATCCGAGCGATCGGTAGCGATCGGTAGCGATCTTGCCACATTGATGCTGGGTGTCTGGCAATTCGTTCACCTTCATTCATGAAAGTGTGAACCGCGTTCAGACATTCGAAGCCTCGGCATGTGTTAGTTTCCGCACGGGCACGTATCCGGGTGGAAACGTCCCATGCGTGCTGAGGAGAGTATCATGCGCAAGATTCTGTTGACCCTTGTCGCCGCCGCGTCGCTCACCGCTGCGACCCTTGCCGCGCCGAAGCCTGCCGAGGCACGGTGCTATGGCTGCTGGGTTGGCGCGGGTGTTGCCGCCGGCGTATTGACCGGTGCCGCGATCGCGAATGCAGGCTATTACGGCGCCCCGGCCTATTACTCGGGCTACGGTCCGTATCAGCCGGTCTATTACGGCGGCTACTACCGTCCGTATTTCGGCTATTACGGCCCCCGCTA
>JBMOOQ010000034.1:0-58873 GCA_049324435.1 Pseudomonadota bacterium | reverse complement strand
CAGCCTCCTGCTCACGCAGGATTGCGATGATCTGTTCTTCGGTAAATCGGCTCGGCTTCATGGTCCATCCCCTTCCGAGGTGATGGACTCTACCTATTCTTGGAGGAGTTAGCGGGGCTCAGACCACATAGGATAGAACCCTCCATCACCAGGGGAACCCTATGCCTGAGCCGCTTTCGAGCCTGCCGCAACACGGTCGCGTTTCCTGCTCCAAATGCTTTCCCGGTCTCACGGTTTGGAACGAGACCGAGTTGCGGGTGGATGGCTGGCACGTCGTCAACAATCCTATGTCGTGGGGAACGGCCACCCCGCGGTTCCTGCTTCTCGGTGTCTCGAAGGGCACAACCCAGTGCGATGCCATCGCCAGGAAACCGCACGAGCAAGTGCCATTCGATGGCTTTCGGCCGGCTCTTACAAGAGCACTCCAAGTCCTCGGCTTGCTTCGATCCACAGAAGCCATTGATGACAAAATTTCCGCCGCCGAGGAGGAGTGGGCGTTCGGCTCGATGGTGCGTTGCGCCTTGGGACTGCCGAAGGCGGATAATTCAATTGAACGTTCTGGCACTGTTGTTCAGCGGCTCGCCGCCATGCCGATCGGGGACAGCTGGATCACGCGCTGCTCATCCACATTCCTCAGCGCGCTCCCGGCAAGCCTTCGAGTTGTCGTTCTGCTTTCGAACGACGACAAGTATGTCGAGGTCTGCTTCGCAGCGATCCGCCGGCTTCGGCCTGGAACTCGCAGGATCAATGCGGTGTCGTATGGGGACGATCAGATGACGTGGGTTCACATCATTCATGTGGGCGGTCCTGGGAAGAACCACATCGCCGCTTGGTTCGAAGGCGAAGGCACCCAAGGCGATAAACGCCGGGCGGCCCAGGCCGCTGTTCGTCTCGCGCTTGGCGAGGCAGTAGATCAGCCTCCTATGGCAGCGCCGATCTCAACGGGGCGAGCGCCAAGCACGAAGGCACGCCCGGGTAAGACGGGCTCCCGATCTTCCGGTGAGGGAAAGGCGATTCCGGTGAATCCTGTGCGTGATGCGATCCTGAGTTCGATGAAGGCTCATTCGATTTTCGTGCAGCATCCCGCTGAATCCGAGCCGGACGGAACCAAATACGTTTCTGCCTTCCTTGGAAGGAACGGTCGTGTTGTCGCCTTCGACAAGGCCGTCGCATCCAAACAGCCGATGTGGATGTTAGACGAGCCAAGGATGCGCAAGCTCTTGGACGGGCTGGGCATTCCATTTGACGGCTATCCGCCAGAGAAGGGCCGCAACAGCAACCTGAAGAAGCTACCCGAGTTCAAGAACCAAGCGCTGCTACGGGCCTTTCCACGGACCGAAGGCGAGGCGATGGCTATCGTCGAAGGCGTAGCCGAACTCGATTAGCCGGTATGAAGGCCAGCCCCGCTTAGCGCACTGAGATGAAGGCGTATGCCCTCGACTTGCTCGACTTTGTCGAGGAGAAGATCGCGGAAGCTGAAAGAGACGTGGCGTCCCGAACAGTAGCGCTTTCCAAGGCGGCAGGAGCTTTCCCAATTATCAAGGACCGCCTGTATCACGAGGATCAGGCGGCCCTAGCCAAGTTTATGCTGCTCGGATTGTTTGAAGTAGATTTTGACCGCCTAGGCCGCGCGAACGAGTCCCAATTTGGGGAGGAGGTGCGCCAGTTGCGGGAGCGCGTCCAAGTGGCGCGTGCCGTTCTCCAAATTGAAAGAAGCTCGACTTAAAGATGGCGGCACGCGCGAGGGGCACTCATGCTGCCGCCGTCGCCACCCCGTCGAGTCGCACGCGGACCGTTGTCACGCCATTGCCCGCCGCGTCGACCGCAGTTCCGATTGGATAGCGGCCGGTGCCGGGGAGGTTGACCTGCTTGACGGCGTTGTCCCACGAGACCTTGTCGCCGACGGCGATGACCGCGCTCGCGAGCTTCGCTTGATCGGTCGATCTTTGTGCCCCCAAGCGATGAAACGCGCGCCCTGTTGACGGGACGGCCGCGCACGCGGTTATCCTCTGGGAGCTTTGGATCGAGGGGTTCGAAAGGGCGATTCAGTTGCGTCCAGCGGCTTGGCAAAAGCTCCTCGTTGCCGATGCCGGCACAGCAGCAGCGATGTCCGGAATGCGAATGCTTGCCGATATCGCCCGCGGAAATCCACGACAACCGCGAGATAAGGTCGAAGCCTTGTCTGCGATCGCACCCGACAAAATCGCGTGCTGGGTCGTTGCACTCAATGCGTGGAGGCTGGCTAGTCTAATGTCCAACGACCGAAACGCACCGAAACGACCTCTCGCCCAGTCCACATGAAAAAGACCGGCCGCAATGATCCGTGTCCTTGCGGGTCAGGAAAGAAATACAAGCGGTGCTGCGGACTTAACTGAGCGCGCAAAGCCGGATTGGTCGCTCAGCCGCGTGCCAGCCAAACCGCGGACAAGCCAATCATCGCCCCGTTACATATCGTTGAATGGTCTTGCCGACTTCCTTGATGATCGCCTCGCGGGACATGGCAACGACGGGTGGAAGCTTGAGGACGTAGCGGCATAGCGCCAGCCCGAGCAGCTGGCTCGAGACCAGAGCGGCGCGCTCGCCAGATCCAGCCATGCCATCGATGCGGGCGAGGGCGGGCATGACCTGTCCTGCGAAAACGTCGCGCAACTTCTTGGCCGCATACTCATTTGAAGCGGCAGAACGCAACAAGACGGCAAGGCCGTTGTTGGCATGGTCCTCCCATTGACTGAGGAAGTGACGGACGAGCGCTTCGCCGATCCGGTTGCGGTCGCCAACATCTATGTCCGGCAGCTTCAGGTCGAACACCGCGACCCGGGCAAACAGCTCATCCTTGCTGCCAAAGTAGCGGATGACCATGGCCGGATCGATGGCGGCGCGTGCGGCAATATCGCGGACGGTGGCCCGTTCGTAGCCATGCGCAGCAAATACCTCCTGCGCCGCCGCGAGGATGGCTGCGCGGGTGCGGTCGGATTTGCTCTCGCGCCCTGATTTTTTCATCACGCCAATATGCCAACGCTTGTTGACAAAAACAATCGCGCGGTCTAAAAAGTCAACATTCGTTGACTTTGGTTGCCGCGAGGCTGGTTTTTATTTGCCCCCGGCCGAACAGTTCTTGGCTCCTTAAGGAGAAGCACCATGACCACAACACCGCTCCACCCGTTCAATCGGCGCAATGTGCTTGCCGCGGCCGGCGCGCTCGTGACGGCGGCCACGCTGGGCGGCCTTGCCAGAGCGGCGTCCGCCCAAACCGCGGAACGATCAATCCAAAAAGGTGTGCTCGAGGTACCGGGTGCCCGCCTCTACTACGAGTCGTTGGGCAGTGGATCGCCGCTTCTCTTGATTCCAGGGGGCAACGGAACCGCTCACATCTTTGGCCCGATCTCGCAGATTCTGGCTGCGCGCTTCACAGTCATCACGTTCGACCGACGCGGCTTCGCGCGGAGCGGGCTTGTTGGCGCACAAGATTACGGGCGCCGTCTGCAAACCGATGCCGATGATGCGCTTCAACTGATCAAGCGCGTCGCCGGCGCACCGGCGGCCGTATTCGGTCCCAGCTCCGGCGCAATTGTCGCGCTTCAGGCAATGTCCCAGGAGCCAGGCTCAATCAGTAAGCTCGTCGCCTACGAGCCGCCGGTCATGAAACAATTGGGGGCAGAGGGACAGACGATTCTCCAGCGGTTCGGCGAGCAATACGACCTCTACAAGAAGTCTGGCCCGATACCAGCGCTCGAACAGTTCAACACCATTTTCCCGCCCGAGACGGTCGAGCATCTTGCGCGCATGCGTGACACGAGCAACCCTGCAAGCCGCGCTGCCGTGGAATACTGGTTTGAGCACGAGCTTCGTCAGTATACCGCGGCCGATCTCGATATCGATACATTGAAGACCAATGCGGGTCGCATCGTCGTGGCCGCCGGCGAGGGATCGCGAGGCTATCCGCTGTACCCCACTGCCGCGAACCTGGCCAAGACGATCGGCGCTTCTTTCGTGGAGCTTCCGGGCGCTCATACCGGTTACGCGGTCCGTAGCGCTGAGTTCGGTCCGGCACTCCTTAACATTTTGGGTGCAGGCAAGGAGCGTTGATTGCTTGCCGACCGCTCCGCGAAGGTCCCTGGCCGGTACGGTCAACGGGCGTTTCGCGGAGCATCGGCGTGCGGACTGAGCCTGTCGCTGTCAATGACGCCGGCTTCAAATGCCCCGGCAGCATGAGCTGTGTCGCGGTGAATGTTTCTGCCCAGCTTTTGGGCGTTATGCGCCTTGCGCGGAACGATGGCTAAAAGCCATGCGGCGCGCTCATGGAAAGCCGCACTGCTTTACCGATCATAAAGAAGGCGAATGATTTATCGCGCCGCAATGCGTTGTTGGACGAACAGGACTCCTGCGGCGGCCGGAATGCAGCGCTCATAGCGGCTTTGGGCGGCACTCCCAAGCCGGTGTGAGCGAGCCGAAGCGTCTTTTCGTCGACAGGAACCCCGAACCTGGGTCGCCGTCATGCGCGCGGCCCGAAGAGACGAACAGATGTCCTGGCTTACGAATCTGAACTCCCGTTTCAAGATCGGCACCCGCATTGGCGCGGGCTACCTCCTTGTCCTCGGCCTTCTGGTGGTTGTGGCTGGAGCCGGCTATCTCGGCCTGCGGAGCGCAAGCGACGCATTCGCCCGCTTCACGCATATTTCCGACACCGCTTCGCGCGTTGCGCAAGCCGATCGGGACTTCGTCGCACTGCGTCTGAACATGCAGATGTATTTCGACAAGGGCGATGAGAAACTCCTGACCCGAATTCGCGAACTGGCTGAGAGCGTTCGCGGCGGATACGGCTTCACCGCAGAGACCGCGCTCTCCCAGGAGCGGCGGGACATGGCGCGGACGATTCTTGCTCAGGTCGATCAGTATATGACGCTGTTCGACGAGATTGCCAAAAACCAGGCTGCGCTGCGGCGTACGATCGCTGACGAGACGACTCCCCTCGGCAACCGTCTGCACGGCCAGATGAAGGAGCTCATGCAGGGGGCGATCGCGGACAACGACCTTGCTCTCGTGTCGCTTGCGGGCGTCGCCACCGAGCAATTCCTCTGGGGCCGGGTGAATGGCCTCCTGCACAACCAGACCGGCAATCCGAAGCTTGAAGAAGCTGCGCGTGCCCAGTTCGCCGCAATGGGGGAGACGCTGCAAAGGATGGCAGCTACGGCGCGAACTCCCGAGCGCCGCGAGAAAATCCAGCAAATGATGCCGCTGGTCGCGTCCTACAGCAAAGCCTTTGACTCAACCATGAAGCTGCTGGCCGAGCAGGCGCGTCTGCGCGGGAGTGAGGGCAAGCTGTCGGTCGATCTGATCAAAAGCCGTGCCGATCTGAAGAAAAGTCAGGATGAGGCGCTGGCCGCAACACGGGCTGCCGGCGAAAAAGACATTCAATCGACCATCATGACCAGCATGGTCGTTTCGGCGATTGCCGTCATCATCGGCGTTCTGCTGGCCTGGTTCATCGCCCGTGGCATCACGCGGCCAATTCTGTCCCTCAACGGTGTCATGGCGGCTCTGTCCCGTGGCCGCCTTGACAGCGAAATCGATGGCGCCGACCGCAAGGATGAAATCGGCGAGATGGCACGCGCCGTCGTCGTGTTCCGCGATGCCGGGATCGAGAAGCTGCGGCTTGAACAGGAGGCCGACGACCAGCGCAAGGCTGTAGAAGCCGAGCGCGCACGTAGCGAGGCTGCGCAGCAGGAGGCCGCACGTCAGGTGGCGCAGGTGGTCGAGGGCCTCGGCCGGGGTCTGGAGCGGCTTGCGAGCGGCGATCTGACCTATCGTGTCAACGATGAATGGGCCGCGGAATACCGTAAGATTCAGCAGGATTTCAACGGCGCCATCGCCAAGCTGCAGGACACAATCCGCAACATCGCGATGTCCAGCCTCGAAGTCTCGAACGCCGCCGCGGAAATCTCGACATCGACCACCGACCTGTCGCAGCGCACCGAGGAACAGGCCGCAAGCCTCGAACAAACCTCCGCCTCCATGGAGGAGATCGCGGCGACGGTGAAGAAGAACGCCGAGAATGCGCAGCACGCCAACCAGCTCGCGCAGGGTACTCAGGAAATCGCCGGCCGCGGCGGCGCGGTCGTCGCCGAAGCGGTCAATGCGATGGCGCGAATCGAGGAGTCGTCGCGCAAGATTTCCGAGATCATTTCGGTGATCGACGAGATCGCGCGCCAGACCAATCTGCTCGCGCTCAACGCCGCGGTCGAAGCGGCGCGCGCCGGCGAGGCCGGCCGGGGCTTTGCGGTGGTCGCATCCGAAGTGCGCAGCCTGGCGCAGCGCTCGTCGCAAGCGGCCAAAGACATCAAGGACCTGATCGCAAGTTCCTCGGGCGAGGTGAGGGAAGGCGTCGAACTCGTCAATCGCGCCGGCCAGTCGCTCGAAGAGATCCTGCGGTCGATCAAGGACGTTGCGGATATCGTAGCCGATATCGCGACGGCGAGCGCCGAACAGGCCACCGGCATAGACCAGGTCAACCGGGCGCTCAGCCAGATGGACGAGGTCACGCAGCAGAATTCGGCGCTGGTCGAGGAGAATGCATCGACCGCCAAGACGCTGGAGGATCAGCAAGCGGCGATGGCGCAGCGCGTCGGGTATTTCCGCTACGACACCGAAGCCAAGGTCCCGGCCGCAAAGCCTGTGCCGGTCCCTCAGAGGACGGCCGCTTAGACCAGTCCCGTACACGCACGGCGGTCAGATCATCATCTGGCCGCCGTTGACGTGAAGTACCTGCCCCGACACGAAGCCGCCGCTCTCGCCTGCCAGGAACAAACAGGCCTCGGCGATGTCCTGCGGCAAGCCGGCGCGCCGGACCGGGATTTCGGCGACCAGCTTTTCAGCGTCGATATGCTTGTATTGCGACCAGTCGCGCTCGGTGTCGATCATGCCCGGTGCGACGGTATTTGCAGTGATGCCGTCCGGGCCAAATTCGCGGGCGATGGCTTTCGACAGGCCGTGCATGCCGAACTTCGCGGACACGCTGTGCGCGCGGTGCGTGACATGGGCAAAGAAGCCGGAGAAGCCTGAAATGTTGATGATGCGGCCGAAGCGGCGTTCCCGCATCATCGGGATGACGTGACGCGCCAGATAAAACGCGGCCGACAGGTTGGTGCGCAGAACGTCGTCCCAGTCCTGCGGCGTGATGTCGAGAAACGCGGCATAGGGGCGCTTGCCGACATTCGACACCGCAATATCGACATGGCCGTAGGCCTCCTTTGCCAGCGCGACCATGCGCGCGATGTCCTCGTCGCGCGACACATCGGCAAGGCAGGCAATGGCCTCGCCGCCGCGGCGGCGGATTTCCTCCACCACAGCATCGAGCGCTGCGCGGTCGCGATGACCGTTGATCACTACGCGGGCGCCGGCTGTCGCAAATGCGATCGCGATTGCGCGTCCGATATTGCGGCCCGAGCCGGTGACGATGGCGACCCGGCCGGCGAGGGGCTTTGAAATGTCGGTCAAGCGAGGGCTGTCTTTCTACTGATGAAATTCGGGCAGGCGATTGAGGATGTCGGCAATTGGATCGGCCGTCCAGGCCTGCGTGACATAGTCGCGATGCGAATCCTCGGCATGACCGGGGATGAAGACCACGCTGCCGGGCTTGATCGTGCCGTCGAGCGATTTGCTGATCTTGATCCCCTTGTCGGCGAGGTCGCGCTGGAGCTGCAGGTTGCGGGCCCGCGTCGACCCAAGATAGGCGCTGATGAAAAAGCCCTTGCGGTTCGACAGGATCCAGTTCTCGAACTGCTCGAGTTCGCCGTAGAGCGAATCCATCAGCACGATGCCGCGCAAGCGGTCCTTGATGTGTCCAAGCCGCAGCGCCCAGGCGGTCGGGACGAAGCCGCCGCTATAGCTCACAAAAATAATCGGCATCTTGAAGAATGTCCGGACCGCCTTGGGCTGTCCAAGCATCAGCGCGAATTGTTCGGACGCTTCGCTCAGGAATTCGTCGAAGAAGCCCGGCTCCCAGAATGCGCCCGGCGCGGAATCCGCGGCGTTCACGGCAAACTGCGGAGCAACGACAACGGCATTGGCGTCGGAGCGGGTGATCTGCGCTGCGACCTGCTGGCGGTCGCGGACATCGCGGTCGATCCTGGCGCCATGACCGTGGAAGAACACGACCATGACCGCGGGCTTGCGGATGTCGAAGCCCTTCGGGATGTGCAGCAGCACGCGCGGGTCGGTATAGGTTTCGTTCTCCCAGTAAACCTGACCGCGCGCGCCGCGTCTGCCGAAACGGCCATCGTAGAAGACGTTGAAAAATGGCTGGCCGGATACAGGGTTCTTGCCGTCATACGGAAACGGCGCAGACTCAAATTCCATCAACGCGGTTTTGCCGGGGAACGTCCCCATCCGCGGCCGCGACACCCGGACTTGCGGGCGTGGCCGGGGCAGGGGAATGGCTAGATTTTCGGCACCCGTGGCATAAGCCGTCGCGATGATGCCGTGATCGGACGCCATGATGCAAACGGCCATGGCGGCCGTGGCAAGAATTCCTGTCAATGCGTTCAGGCCCATGGTTCCTGACACCTGGCTTTCGCGCATGGTTCCGAGGCTGTAACCGGGCTCCTGCCCTCAATGGCACGCTTTAATCGCCGGGGTGATCCCAATACTGGACGAATCGAACCAAACTAGGCACCCCGGTAAGGTGGAATCTCGACCGGAACATGGTCACGGGCTTTTCATGATAATCCCGCCGATACGCCCTTTGGTTAACGTTTCATGCGTTAACGTTCCGCCGGCTCGCAAGTCGCTCCCGACCACAGGCATTCAATCATCATGCTGCACCTTTCGCGCTTCCTGACTCCGGTCCTCGCGGCCGCCGTTATTGCGGCTGCCGCTCCTCATGCGCAGGCGCAGTTCTTCATCTTTGGCGATCCCCCGAGCCGCAAACCGGCGTCCCGTCCGGTACCGCCGCGCGACGTTCCGAACCGCGACGCTGTCCCGGCGCCGTTGCCCGCCCAGGCTCTGGTCCCGGCGCCCTATGCCGAGAAGGCAACGTTCGATGACACCGCCCGCTTTCTCGCAGGATTGCCGATCGACAATGCGGCGCTCGATCAGGTCACCCGCGACCCGTCCTGGCAAAGCCACGCCGCATCATTCAACAATTCCTGGCGTCAGCTCGAAACGCAGCGCCTGTCGAAAATCCGCGCCTGGTCGGCGGCCAACATCAAGGACCGCGCCGGCGCGCCGATGTACTATATGTTCAGCGGCCCTGACTTTCTTTATGCCAACGCCTTCTTCCCCGAGGCATCGACTTACATCCTGAGCGGGTTGGAGCCGGTCGGCCGCATTCCGGTGATCAACGATCATACCCGCCGTGCGCTGGGCAATCTGCGTCAGTCGATGGCGTCGTCGATCTCGCTCAGTTTCTTCATCACCAAGAACATGAAGCATCAGCTGCGCGAGACGGCGCTGTCGGGCACGCTGCCGATCCTGATGGTCTATGTTGCGCGGGCCGGCAAGACCATCGACGACGTCAGTCTGGTGACGCTCGATCCGGAGGGCAAGGTGTCGCCGTCCGACCGCAATGCGCCGCAGCGCGGCGTGCAGGGCGCGAAGATCACGTTTCACAGTCCCGGAAAGCCGAAGCAGACGCTCTATTATTTCTCGACCGACGTTTCGGATTCTGGCGTGAAGAATTCCGGCTTTCTGAAATTCGCTGAGTCCTTTGGACGGGGCGACGCGCTGTTCAAGGCGGCATCCTATCTGCCGCATAGCGGAAACTTCTCGCAGGTGCGCGACTTCATCCTCGACAAGGCCGATCACATCGTGCAGGACGATTCCGGCATCCCGATCGCCTATTTCAAGCGCGATCAATGGAATTTCCAGCCGTTCGGACGCTATCTCGGGCCGATTGCGATCTTCCCCGGCCGGCACCAGCCGCAGCTCGCCGACCTGTATAATCGCGGGCAGGCCAGGCCGATCGACTGGGGCATGGGCTATCGCTGGCGGACCAACGAGTCGAATGTTCTGCTTGCGTCCCGAAAAGACATCGCTATGCGCCGGCAATTGCGGCCGGCCATTTCCGAATCGCCCGCTGCTGCGCCGCAGCGGGCGGATAACGCAGGCCCGGCCACCACAGCGACGACGGCGCCATCGGTCAAGGTCGAAGCGTCTGCGGCACCGGCGCCGGTCTCGGTGATCGAGGCAAAGCCCGCGGAGGCGGCGCAGCCATCGACATCGTCGCAATAGCCTGTCAAGGCACGGCATCCTTCCAAGCCGGAAGCATCTTGGATGCGATTGATACGGGTGGCATGATCGCGCGCCAATTCGCGCGGGAATCTCATGACACATCTTATTCGCCAGATGGGCTATGTCGCGATCGCAACGCCGGATCCCGACGGGTCGGCGCGCGATCTTGCCGATTTGACCGGGGTCCGCATCAGCCATCGTGACGGCGGGGCGGTCTACGTGTCGTCCAATGCACGCTTCTGCGAGGTCGCATATCTGCGCGAGGATCGCACCGGCATTCGCGCGGTCGGGCTTGAGGCACTGGACGAAAACGCGGTCGACGAGGTCTACCGCCGCGCGAAGTCGGAAGGGCTGACGATTCTTGCGGATACGCCGTTGCTGCCGAACGTGGCGCGGGCGGTGCGTTTCGTCACACCGTTCGGTCCAATCATTGAGGTTCATACGCCGGTGGCACGTGACGAGATCTCCCCGGCCTCAGGCAATGGCAGGCGGGTGCGCCGGCTCGAGCATGTCAATTTGCGCGCGAGCGATCCCAAGGGATTTCACGATCTCGTCACGCGCATGCTCGGGCTCAAACTCTCGGATCGCACCACGAACTACGAGCGTGCCTGGTATCGCTGCGCCGACGGATTTCATCATACGTTTGCCTGCGGCCCGGGCAGCGGACTGCATCACTACGCGTTCGACTCGCATGGACTTTACGATCTTGCCGGTGTTGCCGACGCGCTTGTTGCAAAGGGGCGCAGTTTGTTGTGGGGCATCGGCCGGCATGGGCCGGGCAATAATCTGTTTTCCTATTATCTCGATCCGAACGGCTGCGTGGTCGAGGTATCGTTCGGACTTGAGCGCATCGATAACGATGCAGTCTACGAACCCGGAAATTGGGAGTTCAACTCGTCAAGCAATGTGCTCGACCGCTGGGGCTCGCAGCCGCCAGAGGCCTATGGCAAAGCGTTGACGCCATTCGTCATGTAGGCAACGGTAGAGGCGGCGGATCGATCTGTCGCTTGCGCCGCTTAACGCCGAACAGCGCACAACCAAACAGCGCATAATATGAAAACAGCGCATACCATGAAAAGAGTATGGCTGTTCGCAGCGCAGCAATAGATTTTGCGCTGCACATCAATCGGCAAATTTCTGCGGCCTTCAAAAAATCTGTCGTTACGTCGACGTTATTATGAATAATTCTCTTTTCAAACTCGGTCCGATATGCCTACCCTGTAGTTCTGCAGATGCGGGTATCGGCGAATGCGAATTTGTCGCATGGTGGCTCACCTTCACTGTGGCAACGCTGTCGAAGCCGGCACAAGACTGGCGCGATCCATGAAAGGGAGAGACGCAATATGAAATCTTCGAAGGCGCAAGTTGCACTTGGGGCGCTGGCAGCCCTCTATGCGGGCAGCATTGCACTGCCGGCTCAGGCGGCGTGGGAGCCAACGCGACCGGTTGAATTCATCATTCCGGCCGGCACCGGCGGCGGCGCCGATCAGATGGCGCGCGCGATCCAGGGGATCGTGACCAAGCACAATCTGATGAAACAGCCCATGGTCGTGATCAACAAGGCCGGCGGCGCGGGCGGTGAAGGCTTCCTTGACGTGAAGGCCTCGGCCGGCAATCCGCACAAGATCATCATTACGTTGTCGAACCTCTTCACGACGCCGCTTGCGACGGGGATTCCGTTCAGCTGGAAGGACCTGACGCCTGTTGCAATGCTGGCGCTCGACGAATTCGTGCTCTGGGTGAACGCCGAAAAGCCGTACAAGAACGTCAAGGACTTCGTCGATGCTCTGAAGAAGGCGCCTCCAGGCTCGATGAAGATGGGCGGCACCGGCTCCAAGCAGGAAGATCAGATCATCACGGTCGCGCTTGAGAAGGCGACCGGCACCAAGATGACTTACATTCCGTTCAAGGGCGGCGGCGAGGTGGCCGTCCAGCTCGTCGGCAATCACGTCGATTCGACCGTGAACAATCCGATCGAGGCGGTCGCGCAATGGCGCGGCGGCAAGCTGCGCCCGCTCTGCGTTTTTGACGGCAAGCCGCTCGATTATAAGGACAAGGTCACCGCGGACATGTCCTGGTCCGATATCCCGACCTGCAAGTCGCAGGGCATCGATATGGAATATCTGATGCTGCGCGGCATTTTCATGCCGGCCCGCGTCACCAAGGATCAGGTCGCCTTCTATGTCGACCTGTTCAAGAAGGTGCGTGAGACGCCCGAGTGGAAGGACCTGATGAAAAGCGGGGCCTTTAACACGACCTTCATGACTGGCGACGACTACGCCAAATGGGTCGCCAAGGAAGAAGAACGTCACCGGCAGTTGATGAAAGAAGCCGGCTTCCTGGCCGGAAACTAAACCGCAAAGGGCCGGCGTCCATTCGGACTGCCGGCCTTTTTTTGACCTGGTCGAGGTTATTATGAATACACAAGAGTCCAGCGGCACCGGTCCGTCCCATAAAACCTTCGAAGTCGCCGTCGCTTTGCTGGTTATCGCTTTCGGCGCGATCGTGATTTTCGGCAGCGTCAGTGTCGGTATTGGTTGGGGTGCCGAGGGCCCGCGGGCCGGCTTCTTTCCGTTCTATATCGGCGTCGCGATCGTGATTTCGGGCGCGGTCAATCTGTGGAGTGCGGTGCGTCCGGATGCGCCCGGCGGGATTTTCGCCGAATGGAGTCAGCTCCGTCAGGTCATGCTCGTGGTCATCCCGGCCACGATCTACGCGGTCGCGGTCGGCTATGCCGGCATCTACCTCTCATCGGCGGTCTTCATCGCCTGGTTCATGCGATGGATCGGCAAGTACAACTGGACCAAGGTCGCAGGTGTGGCGATCGGTATGCCGCTGATCGTCTATTTCGTCTTCGAAAAGTGGTTCCTGGTCGCGCTGCCCAAGGGCCCGATTGAGCAATGGCTCAATCTGTGACGTTTCGCATCTCGTCTTAGGGGTTTGATTGGGGCTACGACGATGGAAGAATTTGCAAATCTCTTTCACGGCTTCGCGGTGACACTACAGCCGTTCAACATCCTGGTGATGGTGATCGGCATTGTGCTCGGCATCCTGATTGGCGTGCTGCCGGGATTGGGTGGAGCCAATGGCGTTGCCATTCTTCTTCCGCTCACGTTCAGCATGTCGCCGACCTCGGCGATCATTATGCTGACCTGCATCTACTGGGGGGCGCTATTTGGCGGCGCGATTACCTCGATCCTGTTCAACATACCCGGCGAACCATGGTCAGTCGCAACCACATTCGACGGCCATCCGATGGCGCAGCAAGGCAAGGCCGGTGAAGCGCTGACGGCGGCTTTCACCTCGTCCTTCATCGGCGCGCTCTTCGCGGTGATCATGATCACGCTAGTGGCGCCGCTTGTTGCGAGCTTCGCGCTCAGATTTGGCCCCGCGGAAAAATTTGCGGTCTATTTTCTCGCCTTCTGCAGCTTCGTCGGGCTGTCTAAAGAGCCGCCGTTCAAAACCATTGCGTCGATGATGATCGGATTTGCGCTTGCCGCGGTCGGTCTTGACGCAATCACCGGGCAGTTGCGCCTGACATTCGGCTTCACTGAACTGCTGAATGGCTTCGACTTCCTGATCGCGGTGATCGGCCTGTTCGGCATTGGCGAGATTCTTCTGACGATGGAAGAGGGGCTGAATTTCCGCGGCGGCAAGGCGAAGATCGATCTCAAGGTCGTACTGCGAACCTGGGCCGAATTGCCAAAGTACTGGATGACGTCGCTTCGCTCCTGCATCATCGGATGCTGGATGGGCATTACGCCTGCGGGTGCGACGCCGGCTTCGTTCATGAGCTATGGCATCGCCAAGCGCATCTCCAAGAACGGGCGTAATTTCGGCAAGGGCGAGGTCGAGGGCGTGGTCGCTCCGGAAACCGCCGCGCACGCCGCCGGTACGGCCGCACTCCTGCCGATGCTGTCGCTTGGTGTGCCCGGCTCGCCGACCGCAGCGGTGCTGCTCGGCGGTCTCCTGATCTGGGGCCTGCAGCCTGGACCGATGCTGTTCGTCGAACAGAAAGAGTTCGTCTGGGGCCTGATCGCCTCGATGTATCTTGGCAACCTCGTCGGCCTGATCATCGTGCTCACATGCGTGCCGGTGCTGGCCGCGATTCTGCGGATCCCGTTCAGCATCATCGCACCGATCATTCTCGTGCTGTGCGCGATCGGTGCCTACACGGTGAACAACAACGTCTTCGACGTGATCATGATGATGGTTTTTGGTGTGCTGGGCTACGTCATGAAGAAGTGCAACTACCCCCTGGCGCCGCTCGTTCTCGCGCTGGTGCTCGGCAAGATGGCGGAAGAATCCTTCCGGCAGTCGCTGTTGTCCTCGCAAGGCAATCTCGGGGTCTTCTTCTCCAACGGGCTGGTGTCCAGCATCATGATCCTTGGCCTGATCGCGCTGTTCTGGTCGGCGATCCAGGAAGGCTTCACCCGGCTGCGGGCGAGGCCGGCGTGACGGCGATACCTGCGGGCGGGAAAAGTCGCGCCCGGGGTGTGTGAAATCATTGAACCGGGCTCTGGAATATTGTATTCCAGAGCCCGGAAAGTGGTGAAGACATGAATTCGGACACAACGAAGGTTTCGCCATCGGGCTCCCGCCCCCGCCCCCGCGCGGAAGGCGAGGCGCACCGGCTCGCCATCGAGCCGATCGACACCTCGTTCAGTTTCAAGAACAAGGCCTATGCCGCGTTGAAGAATGTCATCGTCTCGATGGACATCTATCGCAATCGCGCGGATATCCGGCTCGACGAGCGCCAGCTGGCGCAGGATTTCGGCATCAGCCGGACTCCGGTGCGCGAAGCGATGGCGCAGCTCGAACGCGAAGGCTTTGTTCGTTCGGTGCCGCGCCGCGGCGTCTATGTCGTGCGCAAGACCAAAAAAGAGGTGATCGAGCTGATCACTGCCTGGGCTGCGCTCGAAAGCATGGCTGCGCGCCTCATCACGCAGAAGACCGATGCCGATGTCGGGTCGCTGCGCGATATGTTTGCGACCTTCGTCGACGGCGAGCTGCGCGCGCATCTCGACGAATATTCAGAGGTCAATATCGAGTTTCACCAGAGCATCATCCGCATGAGCGGAAATTCGGTGCTGATCGATCTGGCCGAGAATCTGTTCACTCATATGCGCATGATCCGGCGCAAGACGATCGTCGAGCGCGACCGTGTGGATCGTTCGATCCGCGATCACATGAACATCATCGAGGCACTGGAGGCGCGTGATACCGCGCGAGCCGAAACCCTCGTGCGCGATCATGCGCTCGGCCTGGCCGAGCATGTGGCGCAATACGCCGACTATCTGGATTAAGGGTCTAGGGAGCGTTCAATCATGGCCGAAGCAGCGGTCGCCAAAAAATCAGAGACGACACCGGAAGCCGAGCAGGAGCTGACCGATGGCTTCAATCTCATTATCGACGCGATGAAGCTGAACGGGCTCAACACGATCTACGGCGTGCCCGGCATCCCGATCACCGATTTCGGTCGCATGGCGCAGGCTGCAGGCATTCGCGTGCTGTCTTTCCGCCACGAGCAGAATGCCGGTTATGCGGCGTCGATCGCGGGCTTTCTGACCAAGAAGCCGGGCGTCTGCCTCACGGTGTCGGCGCCGGGCTTCCTCAACGGTTTGACCGCGCTGGCGCATGCCACCACCAACTGCTTTCCGATGATCCTGATGTCCGGATCGTCCGAGCGCGAGATCGTCGATCTGCAGCAGGGTGACTATGAGGAGATGGATCAGCTTGCGATTGCCAAGCCGCTCTGCAAGGCGGCCTACCGCATTCTGCACGCCGAGGATATCGGCATCGGCCTGGCGCGCGCGATCCGATCTGCCGTTTCCGGCCGTCCCGGCGGCGTCTATCTCGATCTGCCAGCCAAGCTGTTCGGTCAGGTGATCGACGCCGAGAAGGGCCGCAAGTCGCTGGTTAAGGTGATCGATCCGGCGCCGGCGCAGATTCCGGCACCGGACGCCGTCAAGCGCGCGCTCGACATACTGAAATCGGCGAAGAAGCCGCTGATCATTCTCGGCAAGGGTGCGGCCTATGCGCAGGCTGACGATGCGATACGCCAATTCGTCGAAAAGAGCGGTGCGCCATTCCTGCCGATGAGCATGGCCAAGGGCTTGTTGCCGGACACGCATCCGCAATGCGCCGGCGCGGCACGCTCGACCGTGCTGAAGGACTCCGACGTCGTGATGCTGATCGGCGCCCGGCTGAACTGGCTGCTGTCGCACGGCAAGGGCAAGGCCTGGGGCGACGCGCCGAAAAAGTTCATCCAGATCGATATCGAGCCCAAGGAGATGGACTCCAACGTCGAAATCGCCGCGCCGGTCGTTGGCGATATCGGCTCCTGCGTATCGGCGATGCTGCAGGGCATGGGGGCCAATTGGCCGGCGCCGCCCGCCGACTGGATAAATGCCGTCAGCAAGAAGCGCGAGGAGAATATCGCCAAGATGGCGCCGCGGCTGATGAACAACAACTCGCCGATGGACTATCACGGCGCGCTCGGCGTGTTGCGTCAGGTCATCAAGGAACGACCCGACGCGATCCTCGTCAATGAAGGCGCCAATGCGCTCGATCTCACGCGCGGCATTATCGATATGTACAAGCCGCGCAAGCGTATCGATGTCGGCACCTGGGGCATCATGGGCATCGGTATGGGTTATTGTATCGCGGCGGCGGTCGAGACCGGCAAGCCGGTGCTGGCGATCGAAGGCGACTCGGCGTTCGGCTTCTCCGGGATGGAGATCGAGACCATCTGCCGCTACAAGCTGCCGGTCTGCGTCGTGATCTTCAACAACGACGGCATCTATCGCGGCACCGATGTCAATCCAGCCGGCTCGGATCCGGCCACGACCGTGTTCGTCAAAGGCGCCCGCTACGACAAGATGGCGGAAGCATTCGGCGGAGTCGGCGTCAATGTGACAACACCGGACGAACTGCGCCGCGCGGTCAATGAGGCAATGGATTCAGGCAAGCCGACGCTGATCAATGCGGTGATCGACCCGGCGGCGGGCAGCGAGTCTGGCCGTATCGGCAACCTCAACCCGCAGAGCGCTCTGAAAAAGAAAGCCTGAGCTTACGAAAGCAATGTGATCCGCTCGTCCTCGCCACGGCCGGGACAAGGCGCACCGCAGACCGATGCCTCTGAAGGCCCGCCTGCGGGCCGGAGCGGAGAATGGAGAGAAAGATGGCAAAGAAAGCGAAGTCGAAAGCCCGCAAGCCCGCCAAGTCTCGCGCAAAACCGGCCGCGAAGAAGGCGGTCGCCAAGCGCTCGTCGGCGAAAGTGGTGAAGCTTCCGGCAAAGAAGGCCGCGAAGAACGGCGCGAAGTCGACATTGCCGCCTCCTTCCAAAAAGCCGTACGGCCAGGCCGGCAAGGCGCTCGACGGCGTGCGTATCCTCGATTTCACGCATGTGCAGTCTGGCCCAACCTGCACGCAGCTCCTCGCCTGGTTCGGTGCGGACGTGATCAAGGTCGAGCGTCCGGGCGTCGGCGATATCACCCGCGGCCAGCTGGTCGACATCAAGGGCGCGGACTCGCTCTACTTCACCATGCTTAACCACAACAAGCGCTCGATCACGATCGACAGCAAGCACCCGCAGGGCAAGCGCGTGCTCGACGAGCTGATCAAGAAGTGCGACGTGCTGGTCGAGAATTTCGCGCCCGGCGCGCTCGATCGCATGGGACTGACCTGGGAGCACATCCACAAGCTCAATCCGCGCATGATCGTCGCTTCGGTGAAGGGCTTCGGCCCCGGCCCCTACGAGGATTGCAAGGTCTACGAGAACGTCGCGCAATGCACCGGCGGGGCGGCATCCACGACCGGTTTCCGCGATGGCATTCCGCTGGTCACCGGCGCGCAGATTGGCGACTCCGGGACCGGCCTGCATCTCGCGCTCGGCATCGTCGCCGCCCTCTATCAGCGCAACCGGACCGGCCGCGGCCAGAAGGTGCTCGCCGCGATGCAGGATGGCGTGCTCAATCTTTGCCGCGTCAAGCTGCGCGACCAGCAGCGGCTCGCGCACGGACCGCTGACCGAATACAGCCAGTATGGCGAGGGCATTCCGTTTGGCGACACCGTTCCGCGTGCGGGCAACGACTCCGGCGGCGGTCAGCCCGGACGTATCCTCAAATGCAAGGGCTGGGAGCACGATCCGAACGCCTATATTTACTTCATCACGCAGGCGCCTGTCTGGGGCGCGATCTGCGATGTCATCGGCGAGCCCAGCTGGAAGACCGATCCGGAATATGCGACGCCGAAAGCGCGTCTGCCGAAGCTCAATCAGATCTTCGAGCGGATCGAGGCCTGGACCATGGGCAAGACCAAGTTCGAGGCCATGGAAATCCTCAACAAATACGACATCCCCTGCGGTCCGATCCTGTCGATGAAGGAAATCGCCGAGGACCAGTCTCTGCGCAAGACCGGTACGGTTGTCGAGGTCGATCATCCGGTGCGCGGCAAGTATCTGACCGTCGGTAACCCGATCAAGATGTCGGACTCGATTTCCGAGGTGAAGCGTTCGCCGCTGCTCGGCGAGCATACCGATGAAGTTCTCGCCAAGGTCCTGGGCTTCGACAAGAAGACCATTGCCGAGATCAAGGCCTCGGGCGCGCTCTCGGCTCCGGAGAAGGAAGACAAGGCAGCGGCGTAACGGCTCTCGTGTCCCGGACACGGTGCAGCGCCAAACGGTGCACCGCAGAGCCGGGACCCATCATGACATGCGGCGAATGCAAAAGGTCCCGGTTCTGCATCGCACCACTTCGCTTCGTTGGTGCTGCGACGCACCCGGGACAACACGAGAATGAGTAGGGGGAGAGAATGCGTATCGTGGTCCACGGCCAGCAGGCTTTCGGCAAGGCTGTGCTGGAAGCGCTGCTCAAGCGCGGCGACAACGTGATCGGGGTTTATGTCGCGCCGGAAAAGCCGGGCGCAAAGCCCGATCCGCTGAAGGAAGCCGCACTCGCGGCAAACCTGCCCGTCTATCAGCCGTCCTCCTACAAGGATCCGGCGGTGTGGGAACAGTTCAAGGCGCTCAAGCCCGATCTGCAGGTGATGGCCTTCGTCACTCTGTTCGTTCCGGAAGAGTTCCTGAACATTCCGACCCACGGTTCGATTCAATATCATCCGTCTCTGTTGCCGCTGTATCGTGGCGCATCGGCCATCAACTGGCCGATCATCAAGGGTGAGAAGGAGACCGGGTTGTCGATCTTCTGGCCGGATAACGGACTCGATACCGGCGATATCCTGCTTCAGAAGAAGACTCCGATCTCCGACAAGGACACGCTCGGCACCGTTTATTTCGATCGTCTGTTCCCGATGGGCGTCGATGCGATGCTCGAATCGGTCGATCTGGTGAAGGCCGGCAAGGCGCCGCGCATCAAGCAGGATCACTCCAAGGCGACTTACGAAGGCATCTGCGGACCGGGCAATGCGCACATCGATTTCGGCAAGCCGTGGGAACAGATCGACCGGCTGATCCGGGGTTGCAATCCCTCGCCGGGTGCGTGGGCCACGATCAACGGCGCCAAGCTGAAAATCTTCGATGCTACGCCGTTGCCCGCCCGCGATCCCAAGGGGATCGGAGGAAAGATCGGCGAAGTCGTAGCGGTCGATGCCGACAGCGTCACCGTCGCCTGCGCCGACGGCCGCATCAAGATCACGCGCGTGCAGGCCGATGGGCCAAAAGTTGGCGCGGGAGAATGGGCCGCGGCCGCGAAGATCGAAAAGGGCGCACGCTTCACATGATCGAGGTTTCGTCACCGTTTCGTCGTGGCCGGGCTTGACCCGGCCATCGCGATAGGGGAGGCACATGCCGCCTTGAAACCGGATGCGCGGGTTACGCTCTCGCATGACGAAAGACAAAGACTGAAAGACCGGAAATCCAGCCACCTGTTTTGCTTTTGATGGAATCGAAACACCATGCCCGCCTCCCAGCATCAGAAACCGCTGTCCGATATTGAAATCGCCCAGGCCGCCAAGATGCGGCCGATCGTCGATGTCGCCAAGGAACGGCTCGGCATCGACGCGAAGAACCTCGAACCTTACGGCCATTACAAGGCCAAGGTGTCGATGGACTACATTAAGTCTCTGGCCAACAAGCCAAACGGCAAGCTGATCCTCGTCACCGCGATCAACCCGACCCCGGCCGGCGAGGGCAAGACCACGACCACGGTCGGTCTCACCGATGCGCTGAACTTCATCGGCAAGAAGGCCATGTGCGCCTTGCGCGAACCTTCGCTCGGCCCGTGCTTCGGCGTGAAGGGCGGCGCAGCGGGTGGCGGCTATGCCCAGGTGGTGCCGATGGAAGACATCAACCTGCACTTCACCGGCGACTTCCACGCCATCACCTCGGCGCACAATCTGCTGTCGGCGCTGATCGACAACCACATCTACTGGGGCAATGCCCTGGGCATCGACTCGCGCCGCGTCGCGTGGCGCCGCGTCCTCGACATGAACGACCGCGCGCTGCGCGAAATCGTCTGCTCGCTCGGGGGTGTCGCCAACGGCTATCCGCGCGAAGCCGGCTTCGACATTACGGTGGCGTCGGAAGTGATGGCGATCTTCTGTCTTGCCAAGGATCTGAACGATCTCAAGGCACGTCTCGGCAATATCATCGTGGGCTATACCCGCGACCGCAAGCCGATCCGGGCCAAGGAGCTGAAGGCGGACGGCGCGATGACCGCGCTGCTGAAGGACGCAATCGCGCCGAACCTCGTGCAGACGCTGGAAGGCACGCCGGCCTTCATTCACGGCGGCCCGTTTGCCAACATTGCGCATGGCTGCAACTCGGTGTCGGCGACCACCGCCGCGCTGAAGCTCGCCGACTATGTGGTGACCGAGGCTGGCTTCGGTGCCGACCTGGGCGCCGAAAAGTTCCTCGACATCAAGTGCCGCAAGGCCGGGTTGAAGCCGGATTGCGTGGTCATCGTCGCCACTATCCGCGCGCTCAAGATGCATGGCGGCGTGAAGAAAGAAGATCTCAAGAAGGAAGACCTGAAGGCGCTCGAAGCCGGCATGGCGAACCTTCAGCGCCACATTGAGAATCTCAAGAAGTTCGGTCTGCCCGCGGTGGTGTCGATCAACCGCTTCTCGGCCGATACCGAGGCGGAAATCAATCTCGTCAAGGAGAAGTGCAAGGCGCTTGGCGTCGAGGCCATCATGGCCGATCACTGGGCGATGGGCGGCGAGGGTGCGGCCGATGTGGCCAAGGCGGTGGTCAAGATCATCGACGAAGGCAAGGCCAATCTGAAGCTGCTCTATCCCGACGAGATGCCGCTGTTCGAGAAGATCCGCACGATCTGCAAGGAAATCTACCGCGCCGACGATGCGACCGCCGACAAGTCGGTCAAGGATCAGCTCAAGCAATGGGAAGAGATGGGCTTCGGCCATCTTCCGGTCTGCATCGCCAAGACGCAGTATTCGTTCTCGACCAATCCTGACGCCAAGGGTGCGCCGACCGGCTTCACCATTCCGGTGCGCGAAGTGCGGCTCTCGGCCGGCGCGGAATTCGTGGTCGCGGTCTGCGGTGAGATCATGACGATGCCGGGCCTGCCCAAGGTGCCGTCGGCGGACTCGATCGACGTCAATGCGGAAGGCCGAATTGTCGGCCTGTTCTGAGATCAGCGCCTAAACACTGCATGCAAAAACACCCCTCTCCGCGTCTGCGGGGAGGGGTTTTGTTTGGCGGCATCTCCTTCGCGGCCCGTAAGCGATCAGGGTTAGCATGACCGCGACGCGCGATAAAAATTGGGTCTGCGCTTTCGCGGGGGCAATCGTTTCGATAGGATCACGCCCCCAACGAGGACCATTCCATGCTCAAGTTCTATTACAGCGGCGCGCCCAATCCGGTGAAGGTTGCGCTGTTTCTTGAAGAGGCCGGCATTCCTTACGAAGCCATTCCGGTCGATACCCGCAAAGGCGAACAGCACAGTCCGGATTATCTGAAGATCAATCCGAACGCGAAAGTGCCGGCGATTGTCGATGGCGACGTGACCGTGTTCGATTCCAACGCAATCCTGCTTTATCTCGGCGACAAGACCGGGAAGTTCATGCCGCCGCAATCGGACAAGAATCGCGGCGAACTGCTGTCATGGCTGATGTTCGTCGCTACTGGCTTGGGTCCGTTTTCCGGGCAGTCGGTGCATTTCCGCCATTATGCGCCGAAGGACGGCCTCGACTATGCGGTGAACCGCTACGTCTACGAAGCGCAGCGCCATTACGGCGTGGTCGATGCGCGGCTCGCCACCCGCAAATACATGGTCGCCGACACCTACACGATCGTCGACATGGCGCTGTGGGGCTGGGCGCGCATGGCGCCGTTTGTGGCCGGCGACGACATGTGGACGAAATTCCCGAACCTGAAGCGTCTGGTGGACGAGATCAGCGCGCGGCCGGCAGCGAAGATTGCAAACGCGCTCAAGGATCGTCACGCCTTCAAGACCGAGATGGACGACGAAGCGCGCAAGGCCATGTTCCGGCATATGGACGTGAAGGTGGCGTAATCGACCCATGGCGTGACGCGCCTGCGCGTCACGCTTCGCCCATCTCCTTGGCCACACGCTTGCCTTCGGCGACCAGCGCGGCGGTAAGCGGCGTCATCGGCTCCCGCGCCGGCGCCACCAGTCCAATCGTGTGCACCGCCTCCGGCTCCACGATCGGGATCGCGCGGATCGTGTCGGTCAGGCCGAGCGTCTCGGCGAGCTTCGAGGGCATCACCGTGGCCCAGCGGCCGGTGCGTACATGGGCAAACAGCACAACCACAGAATTCGATTCCAGAGTCGGCTGCGGATTGCCGCCGGCCGAGCGCAGCAGTCCGTCGATGATGCGGCGGTTCTGCATGTCCGGCGTCAGAAGACAGAGCGGCACCTGCGCGACCTCGGCCCAGGTGACGCGCTGCCGGTTGCCGAGCGGTGCATCGGGCGCCGTCAGTAATTGATATCGCTCCTGATAGAGCGGCACGGTGTTCACCCGGCCGAGCGGCTCGTTGTCGAGATAGGTAATGCCGGCGTCGATCTCGAGATTTTCCAGATGCGTCAGGATCTGGATCGAGGTCTGCGACAGGATGGTGAACCGCACATCGGGATGGCGTGCGCGAAACGGTGTGGTGATGGCGGCGACCATCGCGAGTGCCGTTGGGATCGCGGCAATCTTCAGCCGGCCGGTCAGGCCCTTCTTGAGTGCAGTAATCTCCTGCCGCATCGCGCGGCTGTCGCCCACAATACGGCGTGCCCAATCCAGCGTTCGCTGGCCCTCCGGGGTCAGCCCGATAAAGCGCGAGCCGCGGCGCACAAGCATGACGCCGAGTTGTTCTTCGAGCTGCTTGATGCCCGCCGAGAGGGTGGGCTGCGTGACGCCGCAGGAATCGGCCGCGCGGCCGAAATGTTCCTCGCGGGCGAGCGCCATCAGATATTCGAGCTTGTCCAACATCGATCGGAAAATTACCGGCTTTTCAGGGCTCCGCAAGCACGATAGAAATTATCTATCGATGTATCGGTAGTTGGGGATTGTTCTAAGGAGGCCCGTTCGCGAAGGTGCAGTATGAGCACCGCAGACACACTAACTCGTTCCAGGCCCACAGGTTTTGACGGTTCGGGTGGGCGAGGCCGCAAGGCCCGCCAGACCCCGAAGGGGCGCCAGGTCGATCCCGACGCACTGGCCGAAATCCAGGCGCTGCTGACCGACCGCCCGCGCCGCCGCGATCTCTTGATCGAGCATCTGCATCTTATTCAGGACAAGTACGGTCACCTCTCGGCCGCGCATCTCGCTGCGCTCGCGCACGAGATGAAGATGGCTCTGGCCGAAGTCTACGAGGTTGCGACCTTCTACGCGCATTTCGACGTCGTGAAGGAGGGCGAAACGCCGCCGCCCGCGGTGACCGTGCGGGTCTGCGATTCGCTCTCCTGCGCCATGGCCGGATCGGAGAAGCTGCTGAGCGAGCTGCAAGCGAAGTATGGCAAGGATGTGCGCGTCATCCGCGCGCCGTGCATGGGCGCCTGCGACGTTGCGCCGGTAGCCGCGGTCGGCCATGTGCAGACCTTCCACGCCGACGTGAAGCGCGTAGACGAAGCGGTGAAGCGCGGCGCACATCCCCATGCTGCGACACCGGAGGCCGACTTCGACGCCTATCGCAAGGCCGGCGGCTACACGCTGCTGAAGGATTGTCTCGATGGCAAGCGCACGCGCGACGAACTCATCAAGATCGTCAGCGATGCCGGATTGCGCGGTCTCGGCGGCGCGGGCTTTCCCACAGGCCGCAAATGGGCGCTGGTTCGTGCAGAGCCTGCACCGCGGCTGATGGCGGTCAACGGCGACGAAGGCGAGCCGGGCACGTTCAAGGATCGATACTACCTCACCCGCGATCCACATCGCTTCATCGAGGGGATGCTGATCGGCGCCTGGGTGGTTGAGGCGCCGGATGTCTATTTCTATCTGCGAGACGAATATCCGGAAGTCCGCCTGCTGATCCTGCAGGAAATCGAGAAGGTCGAAGCCGCGGGTCTGTTGCGGCACACCCGCTTCCATATGCGTCGCGGCGCCGGCGCTTACATCTGCGGCGAAGAAAGCGCGATGATCGAATCGATCGAGGGCAAGCGCGGTCTGCCGCGGCATCGTCCCCCATATGTCGCGCAGGTTGGATTGTTCGGCCGTCCCACACTCGAACAGAATGTGGAGACCCTGTATTGGGTCCGTGACATCGTCGAAAAGGGCGTCGATTGGTTCACGTCCTTTGGACGCCATGACCGCAAGGGCTTCCGCTCGTTCTCGGTGTCGGGCCGCGTGAAGAAGCCTGGCGTGAAGCTCGCACCGGCCGGCATCACGATGCGCGAACTGATCGATGAATATTGCGGCGGGATGCAGGAGGGCCACACCTTCAAGGGCTATCTTCCGGGCGGTGCATCGGGCGGCGTGCTTCCCGCCAGCATGGCCGATATCCCGCTCGATTTCGGAACCATCGAGAAATATGGCTCCTTTGTCGGCTCGCACGCCGTCGTGATCCTGTCCGACCAGGACGACATGAAAGCGGTCGCACTCAACCTCATGAAATTTTTCGAGGATGAGAGCTGCGGCCAATGCACACCCTGCCGCGTTGGCACCGAGAAGGCGGTGAAGCTGATGGAGCAGGGGCCCTGGAACGAAGATTTGCTGAACGAGCTTTCGGCGGTGATGCGGGACGCCTCGATCTGCGGGCTTGGCCAGGCCGCGCCGAATCCGCTGCAGAGCGTCATGAAACATTTTCCAGAGGATCTGAAAAAGCCTCTGAAGGGTTGGTGAGACGATGACCCAGAACCCGAAACACATTCACGGCGAGAAATGCGTCACCTTCATCCTCGACGGACGGCAGGTGCATGCGCATGAAGGCGAGACCATCTGGCAGGTGGCCAAGCGCGAGGGCATCGACATCCCGCATCTGTGCTACTCGCCGGAGCCCGGCTATCGCGCCGACGGCAATTGCCGCGCCTGCATGGTTGAGATCGAGGGCGAGCGCGTGCTCGCTGCAAGCTGCATCCGCAAGCCGACCGAGGGCATGAAGGTCAATGTCTCGAACCACAGGGCCGAGACCGCGCGTAAAATGATCTTCGACCTGCTTGTCTCCGACCAGCCGGAGCGCGCCACGTCGCACGATCCGGCTTCCAAGTTCTGGTCGTGGGCGGACAGGATGGGTATCGAGACCGGCCGCTTCCCCGAGCGTGAGAAGAAGCCGGCACCAGACCGCAGCCATGTGGCGATGGCGGTCAATCTCGATGCCTGCATCCAGTGCAACCTCTGTGTCCGCGCCTGCCGTGAAGTGCAGGTCAATGACGTCATCGGCATGGCCGGCCGCGGTCACAACGAAAAGATCGTGTTCGACTTCGACGATCCGATGGGCGCGTCGACCTGCGTCGCCTGCGGCGAATGCGTTCAGGCGTGTCCGACCGGCGCGCTGATGCCGTCCTCGCTCGTCAATGCCGACAATGTCCGGACCGGATATGCCGACAAGCAGGTGAATTCGGTTTGCCCCTATTGCGGCGTCGGCTGCCAGCTCACGTACCACATCAAGGACGACAAGATCCTGTATGTCACTGGCAAGCAGGGTCCGGCGAACGAGAACCGTCTTTGCGTGAAGGGCCGTTTCGGCTTCGACTATGTCCACAATCCGCAGCGCATCTTGAAGCCGATGATCCGCAAGGAGGGCGTGCCGAAAATCCCGCATGAATTCATCGATCCGATGAATCCGTGGACGCATTTCCGCGAAGCGACCTGGGACGAGGCGCTGGACAAGGCGGCGCAGGGCTTCCTGAAAATACGCGAGCAGCATGGTCCGAAGGGGCTTGCCGGCTTCGGCTCGGCGAAATGCTCGAACGAGGAGGCCTATCTGTTCCAGAAGCTGGTCCGCACCGGGTTCGGCACCAACAATGTCGATCACTGTACCCGGCTCTGCCATGCGTCGTCGGTTGCCGCGCTGCTCGAAGGTGTCGGCTCCGCCGCGGTGTCTGCCACCTTTAACGAGGTGAAGAATTCCGACGTCATCATCGTCATCGGCGCCAACCCGACCGAAAACCATCCGGTCGCGGCAACCTATTTCAAGCAGGCGGCCAAGCGCGGTGCGAAACTGATCGTGATGGATCCGCGCGGGCAGTCACTGAAGCGTCACGCCTGGCGCATGCTGCAATTCAAGAACGGTACCGACGTCGCGATGCTCAACGCGATGCTCAACGTCATCGTGACGGAGAATCTCTACGATAAGCAATATGTGCAGACCTATACCGAGGGCTTCGAGGCCTTCGCCGAGCACATCAAGGACTTCACGCCGGAGGAGATGGCGCCGATCTGCGGTATCGACGCCGATACGTTGCGCGAAGTGGCGCGCACCTTCGCGCGCGCCGAAAGCGCCATTATTTTCTGGGGCATGGGCGTGTCGCAGCACACCCACGGCACCGACAATGCGCGCTGCCTGATTGCGCTGTCGCTGATCACCGGTCAGATCGGGCGGCCGGGTACGGGGCTGCATCCGCTGCGCGGCCAGAACAACGTGCAGGGCGCATCCGACGCCGGCCTGATCCCGATGTTCTTCCCGGACTACAAGTCGGTGGAGAATCCGGAGATTCGTGCCGCCGCGGAGAAAAAGTGGGGCGTGCAGCTCGATCCGAAGCGCGGTCTGACCGTCGTCGAGATCATGGACGCGATCCATGCCAACACGATCAAGGGCATGTACATCATGGGGGAAAACCCCGCGATGTCGGACCCGGACCTCAACCACGCCCGCGAGGCGCTGGCGCATCTGGAACATCTCGTAGTGCAGGACATCTTCCTCACCGAGACTGCGGTTTATGCCGATGTGGTGCTGCCGTCGTCGGCCTGGCCGGAAAAGGACGGCACCGTCACCAACACCAATCGTCAGGTGCAGATGGGCCGCGCTGCGCTGCCGCTGCCGGGAGACGCACGTCAGGATTGGTGGATCACCGTCGAGATCGCCAAGCGCATGGGTCTGAACTGGACCTACACGCATCCGCGCGATGTCTATCCGGAAATGGCCTCGATGATGCCCGCGCTCGACAATATCTCCTGGGAGCGAGTGGAGCGCGAGGATGCGGTGACCTATCCTGCGGACGCGCCCGACAAGCCGGGCCGCGACGTGGTGTTCGACAAGGGCTTCCCGCGTCCGGGCGGCTTCGGCAAGCTGGTGGCGGCCAAACTCACGCCGCCTGACGAGACGCCGGATCACGAGTATCCGTTCATTCTCACAACGGGCCGCCAGCTCGAACACTGGCACACCGGCTCGATGACCCGGCGCGCCACCGTGCTCGACGCGCTTGAGCCCACCGCAATCGCCCAGGTCTCGCGCGGCACGATTGCGAAACTCGGCATCCGTCCGGGCGACATGATCCGTGTCTCGACCCGGCGCGGGTCGGTCGATCTGCAGTCGCGGCAGGACGATGCGGTGCCGGACGGCGTCGTCTTCATCCCGTTCGCCTATGTGGAAGCGGCGGCGAATCTTCTCACCAATCCGGCGCTCGATCCGTTCGGGAAGATTCCCGAATTCAAGTATTGCGCGGCGAAGGTGGAGGCGATCCCGCTGCAGGAGGCGGCGGAGTAGCTGGTATATCCCTCTCCGCTTGCCGGGGAGAGCTATCGAGATCGGAAGCGGCGCGCGTGTGCTAGCATCGGGCGTTGCGCCCCTGAGTCGCTTCCGTCATGACGTTCACGCCCCCCGGCTCTTCTTCGACGAATCCTGATGCCGGCCAGATCGGCATGGTCGCAGCCGTGTCGATCGGCATCGGCGGCATGGTGGGCGCCGGCATCTTCTCGATCCTCGGCGTCGTCGCTCAGGCCGCGGGCAACATGATGTGGCTCGCCTTCCTGATCGGCGGCGCGGTCGCGCTGCTCTCGACCTATTCCTATGCGAAGCTCGGCGCGGTGTTCCCGTCTGCGGGCGGCGCGGTGCATTTCCTGGTCAAAGGCTTCGGCGACGGCGTGCTGTCCGGCGGCCTCAACCTGTTCATGTGGGCCGGATACATCATTTCGCTCGCGCTCTATGCCACCGCTTTCGGCAGCTATGCCGCGACCTTCATCACGGCAACGCCCGAGCCGCTGCTGGTGAAGGCGCTCGCGGTCGGCTCTATCCTTGCGCTGACGATCCTCAACGCCTTCGGCGCGCGTATCATGGGGCGCAGCGAGACGCTGATTGTCGCGATCAAGGTTGCCATACTCGTTCTGTTTGCGGCCGCAGGCCTGTGGTTCGTCACGCCCGCAAACTTCTCGCCGCAGCTTTCGCCGGAAGCCGCCTACATCCTGTTCGGTGCGGGCGTGCTGTTCATCGGCTATGAGGGCTTCGGTCTGGTCACCAACGCTGCCGCCGACATGCGCAATCCGCGCGTCCTGCTGCCGCGGGCGCTCTATACCGCGGTCATTCTGGTGATCGTCATCTATCTCGCAGTGGCGGTGACCGTCACCGGAAACCTGTCGACCGGACAGATCGTTCAGGCAAAGGACTACGCGCTGGCGGAGGCCGCAAAGCCGTTTCTCGGCGAGACCGGGTTCCGGCTGATCGCGATTGCCGCCTTGTTCTCGACCGCGTCCGCAATCAACGCGACGCTCTTCGGCTCTGCCAATGTCTGCTACATGATCGCGCGCGACGGCGAATTGCCCGCGGATCTGTCGCGCACCGAATGGAAACAGGCGACCGGCGGCCTTCTGCTCACTGCCGCGCTGGTGATCGCGATCACCCTGCTGTTCGATCTGTCTGGCATCGCGATGATGGGCAGCGCCGCATTTCTTCTCGTCTACGCGGCCGTGAATAGCGGCCATCTGCGTGTTCTGAAAGAGACCGGCGCGAATGCCGTCATTGTCTGGCTGTCGCTGCTTACCTGCCTTGCGATGTTCGCGGTCCTCGCCGTTTACACCTGGCAGCAGCAGCCGGCGGCGATCGCGGCGCTGGTTCTTATTGCCGGCGCAGCCGTTGCAGCCGAATGGCTCTATCGCCGCTGGACCGGTCGCACGATCCGGACGCAGACGCTGCCCTGAACCGGGCAGCCGCTTGGCTCTGTTTTGTCCTCAAGCTTGGTCTTTGAAATAGGGCTCGACCTTGCCCTTCAGCTTGATCGTCAGCGGCTTGCCGAACCGGTCCTTCGCGTTACCCGCAGCGACCCTGATCCAGCCCTCGCTGATGCAATATTCCTCGACGTTGGTCTTTTCCTTGCCGTCGAAACGGATGCCGATATCGCGCGACAGCAATTCCTCATTGTAATGAGGACTATCCGGATCGACGCTCAGGCGGTCGGGGAAAGTGTCGGTCATTTCAGCTCGTGCTTCGTCGTATCAGGCTGCCGTCCTAAGGCGTTACGACAATCAACGCAATGCGGTTGCGGCGTCAATCGAGCGTGAACGCTTCGTGGATCGCGCTCTGCACCGATCCGCCCATCACCGGTCCGCCGCCGGCCACATGAATATAGTTGCCGATCGCCGCTGCGCCGAGGCCGTGGCGCGGGGTCGGCATCGGTGCATAGGACTCCCAGATATCCCTTTCGATGTCATAGCCCTCGTTCTGCCCGTAGACGCGGTTGGTGCCTTCGCCGCCCATGACAAAAATCTTTCCGTGCAGCAACACCGCGCCATGACCGGAGCGTGCCGTGGGCAGCGGCGCGCGCGGCTCCCACTTGTCGGTCTTGGGATCGTAGACATGGTGCAGGTTCGAATTGGTGTGGAACGAATCCACCCGCCCGCCGATCACATGGATCTTGCCGTTCACCGCGAGCGTGCCGGTATGGTCGCGGCCGGTCGGCATCGGGGCGCGGGCCGACCATTGGTCGATGCGCGGATCGTAGACCAGATGCCAGTCCACCGATTTCTTGGTCGGGAAGGTATCGCCGATCGCACCGCCGATCGCATGCAGGTTGCCGTTGATGGCGGCGCAGCCGATCGCAGCAAACGGCTTCGGCAGCGGTGCGATCGCACGCCAGCTCTCGCCGTCGAGCACGAAACAGAGATTGTCGGGCTTGCGGTTCTGCTCGATGAAGCCGCCGATGGCGTAGAGCTTGCCGTTCAGGACAACGACGCCGACATGGTTCGCGCCGCGCGGCAGAAACGGAGCCTCCAGCCACTTGTCCGAGGCCTGATCGTAGACATGGTGGTAGGGACGGTCGACGCGCTGTTCGCCGTAACCGCCGACCACGTGCATGCGGTCGTTGAGCGTGGCGGCCCAGGCCATCTCGCTGCGCGGCAGCGGCAGCGGCGCCTTCGTCACCCAGCGGCCCTGCTGCGCCGCCGGCGGCGCCGGCGAATCGAAGACATGCTGCAGCTTCATGGTGTCGAGCGGCGGCGTCTTGATCTTCGGATCGGTCAGGTGGGAATAGACCGGATCGTGGCCGGCATGGTGCTGGGCCCGCGCCTGCTGGAGAACGGCCGGAGCCGCAACGCTTGCGCCGAGGCCCGCCAGAATTGACCGTCGTGAAAGCATCCTTCTCCCCATCGTCCCGCCGGCCGCCGCTCCCATCCCACCGGCTAGCTTGGCTTGGCGGCGGCACTATGACATGAAGCCACAGGCATAATGCAAGAGCGGGCCCAGGACGGGCCCGGGATCTCACTCATGACCCTCGGAACCTACGAAAAAGCTGCATTTTCCGGCGCGATGGGCGCGGTGCGCCACGACTGGACGCGGAGCGAGATCCGCGAACTGTTCGCGCTGCCGTTTCCGGAGCTGCTGTTCCAGGCCCAGACCGTCCACCGCACCAATTTCGACCCCACCGAGGTCCAGGTCTCGACGCTGCTGTCGATCAAGACCGGCGGCTGCCCGGAGGATTGCGCCTATTGCCCGCAGAGCGCGAAATACGACACCGGCGTCAAGGCCGAAAAGCTGATGAGCCTCGACAAGGTGCTGGCGGAGGCGAAGGCGGCGAAGGATGCGGGCGCGAGCCGCTTCTGCATGGGTGCGGCCTGGCGTGAGCCGAAGGACCGCGACCTCGACAAGGTCTGCGCCATGATCGAGGGCGTGCGTGCGATGGGGCTTGAGACCTGCGTCACGCTCGGCATGCTGACCGGGGCGCAGGCGAAGCGCCTGAAAGCGTCCGGTCTCGACTATTACAACCACAATCTCGACACCTCGCCGGAATTCTACGGCGAGATCATCACCACGCGGACCTATCAGGAGCGGCTCGATACGCTCGAACATGTGCGTGATGCCGGCATTCATGTTTGCTGCGGCGGTATCGTCGGGATGGGAGAAGGGGTCGAGGATCGCGTCGGCATGATCCACGCGCTCGCCACGTTGCCGGTGCATCCCGAAAGCGTGCCGATCAACATGCTGGTGCAGGTGGAAGGGACGCCGCTCGCCGGCGGTGCCGCGATCGACGCGATTGACTTCGTCCGCACCATTGCGGTGGCTCGCATCACCATGCCGCGCTCCATGGTGCGGCTCTCGGCCGGGCGCGAGGATATGAGCGACGAAACCCAGGCCTTGTGCTTCCTCGCCGGCGCCAATTCGATCTTCTACGGTCCGAAGTTGCTCACGACGCCGAACCCCGCGGCAGACCGCGACCGGCAATTGATGGATCGTCTCGGCCTGCGCGCCATGCAGGTGTGAGCCGGACAATGCTCGATCAGCGTGACTGGTATGCGACCGGCCTCGATCATATCTGGCTGCCCTATGCGCAGATGAAAACCGCGCCCGCGCCCCTGCCGGTGGTGCGGACGCAAGGTACCCGCATTTATCTCGCCGATGGCCGCGAACTCGTTGACGGCATCGCCTCGTGGTGGACCGCCTGCCACGGCTACAATCACCCCCATATCCGCGATGCCGTACAGCGTCAGCTCGAAGTCATGCCGCATGTCATGTTCGGCGGCCTCGTTCACGAACAGCCGCTGACGCTGGCGCGGCGGCTATCCGAGATGCTGCCGGGCGATCTCGACCGTGTGTTTTTTACCGATTCCGGTTCGGTCTCGGTCGAGGTCGCGATGAAAATGGCGATCCAGTATTGGCTCAATCACGGTGAGAAGCGCGACACCTTCGTGTATTTTCGCGGCGGCTATCATGGCGACACGCTCGGCACGATGGCGGTCTCGGATTTCGAGACCGGGATCCATCAGAAGTTCGGCGACATCCTGCACAGGCATTTCTGTGCGGCGCTGCCGGAAAGTCCCGAAACCGACGCCGAACTCGTTGCCCTGATCGGGCGCCATGCAAACCGGATCGCAGGCATCATCGTCGAGCCTCTGGTCCAGGGCGCCGGCGGCATGCGCTTCCATTGCCCGAAGGTGCTGTGGCGGTTGCGCGAGATCGCGGATTCCTACGGCGCTCTTCTCATTCTCGACGAGATATTCACCGGCTTCGGCCGCACCGGAACGATGTTCGCATACGAGGCCGCCGGCATCGTTCCGGACATCGTCACGCTGTCCAAGGCGCTGACCGGCGGCACGCTGCCGCTCGCAGCAACCGTCGCGCGCCGCCGCATTTTCGAAAGCTTCTGGTCGGACGATCCGATGGCCGCGCTGATGCATGGCCCGACCTATATGGCGAACGCTCTCGCCTGCGCCGCCGCCAATGCGTCGCTCGATCTGTTCGAAGACGGCGAGCGGCTGCGTCAGGTCGCCCGGATCGAGCAGTGGCTCGCCGCAGGTCTCGCGCCGTGCCGCGATCTTCCGGGTGTGACGGATGTGCGGGCGCGCGGCGCCATCGGCGTCGTCGAACTCGAACGCATCGCCGACCTGAACGCACTGCGCCGCGCTTTCGTGGAGAAGGGCGCCTTCATCCGGCCGCTCGGCAATGTGATCTATCTCGCGCCCGCGCTGACGATCGGTGAGGAAGACGTGGCGTTCCTCACGCGGGTGATCGGCGAGGTGGTGCGGGACTGCTCAGCACGTTGAAAGTCTCGTGTCCCGGACGCGGCGCAGCATGAAGCGAAGCGTAAAGGTGTGCCGCTGCGCTGCGCCCAGGACACGAGCGCGCTTACACCAGTCCGCACGCTTTCGCGATCTGCGCAAAGGCCGGATGATCGGCGCCCGGTTCGAGCCGCGGCAATGCGATCACCTCGACCGCCGGAAGAAAACGCGCGATCGTCGCGACCGTTTCGAATAGCGGTACGTGACTGCCCGCGCTCTCGCTCACCACGATGGCGCGCAGGTCGCAATCCTCCTGGTCAAGCACCTCCGCTGCGGTCAGCGTATGGCTGATGCTGCCGAGATAGCTTCCTGTGACCAGCAGGACCGGCAGCTCGAGTTCGGCGATCCAGTCCAGCACGGTGCTGTCATGATCGATCGGCACCATCACGCCGCCGACGCCCTCGACCAGAAGCGATCCGTCCGCCTCCTTGATCGCGGTCTCGCAGAACGAGATCAGCTGATCGAAATCGATTTCCTGGCCTTCGTGGCGCGCCGCCATGTCGGGCGACAGCGGCGCCTTGAATCGCCATGGCGAAATATCCTCGATCTCCTCGTCGGTCAGCGGGAGGCCGAGTGCGCGCAGCAGCACGCCGGAATCGCTGTCGCCCGCACGCGCCGGATCGAAGCCGCTGACGATCGGCTTGATCGCATCGATCTCCTCGCCCTGTGCGCGCAGGTAGCGGATCAGGCCTGCGGCGACGAATGTCTTGCCGACATCGGTCCCGCTTGCGGTGATGAAGACGGATGCCATGCGCTGATGCCCCCGGTTCAGCTCAGAATGCGTTTGCGCACGATACTCGCCAGCCGTTCAATGTCATCCTCACGATGTGCCGCAGTGAACGTCATGCGCAGCCGCGCAGTTCCCTCCGGCACGGTCGGCGGTCGGATCGCGACGACAAGAAACCCTTCGTCTTCCAGCAGCGCCGAGGCACGCAGCGCGGCATCGGCGTCGCCGATCGTCACCGGCACGATGGCGCTCTCCGCAGCCGGCAAGTTGGCCGCACGCGTGAAAGCGCGCGCCTTTTGCACCGGCAGGGCGGCATAATCGGGCTCGCTTTCGATAATGTCGAGGGCGGCAATCGCCGCACCGAGCGCGGCCGGCGGCAGCCCGGTCGAATAGATCAGCGTTCGCACGCGGTTGTGCATCAGATCGATCACCTCGCGCGAGGCGCAGAGATAGCCGCCATAGCTGCCGATCGCCTTCGACAATGTGCCCATCTGCAACGGAATGTCAGCCGGAGGAGTTGTGACGAAAGCCGAGCCGCGGCCGGCGCCGAGCACGCCGATGCCATGTGCGTCGTCGCTCATCAGCCAGGCATCGTAGCGGTTCGCGGCCTCGGACAATTCGGGAAGCGGCGCCAGATCGCCGTCCATCGAGAATACGCCCTCGGTCACGATCAGCACATGCCTGAACCTGGTGCGTTCGGAATCGAGGATAGAGCGCAGATGCGCAACGTCGTTGTGACGGAATTGCAGCGTTGTCGCGGCGCTCAGCCGCGCGCCGGTATGCATCGAGGCATGTGCAAGCGCGTCGATCAGGATCAGGTCGTCGCGGGCAGCCAGCGCCGGAATGATGCCGGTATTGGCGAGGTAGCCGGAGCCGAAGACGCAGGCCGCCTCCGCGCCTTTCAGCCGCGCAAGCCGGGCTTCCAGCTCCGCATAGAGCGGATGGCTGCCGGTGACGAGTCGCGACGCGCCGGCGCCCGCGCCATACTTCTCCGCCGCAGCGGCCGCAGCCCGCTTCACCGCCGGATGCTGGCTGAGATTGAGATAGTCGTTGCTGCAGAAGGACACGAGCGCGCGGCCGTTCCGGATCACACGCACGCCGTCGCCGGCGGCCGTCTCCACGATGCTGCGGCGCAGATTGTCACGCTCGCGCCCGGCAAGTTTGTCGCGGGCGAACAGGTCGAGGGATCGCATGGCGGGCGGACCATGGCCGGGGCGCCGGTTGGACGCAACCGGAAAGTCGGCCATAACCGGGTCGCAACGGGGCCGTCAGAACAGTGGCGGCCATTGCAGAAGGTCTGGCCGATATGGGCTACATACTGGTATTTCTGGGGGGCGGGCTCGGCGCCATGCTCCGTCATGGGGTCAATCTCGGCGCCGCCCGCTGGCTCGGGACGAATTTTCCGTGGGGCACATTCTGCGTGAATGTGACCGGCTCCTTGATCATGGGGCTGATCGCGGGCTGGTTTGCGCTGAAGGCCGATGCCTCGCAGGGCGCGCGGTTGTTCCTCACCACGGGAATTCTGGGCGGCTATACCACCTTCTCGGCGTTTTCTCTCGACACGGCGCTGCTTTACGAGCGCGGCGAACTGGGCCTCGCGGTGGCTTATGTGGCCGGCTCTGTGGCGCTGTCGATTGCCGGATTGTTTGCCGGACTGTGGATCGTCCGGTCGCTGGTGTGATGAAAGCCGGAGCAGAATTGCTGTTGTTTTCAGCATTACCGCAACGGCCAGATGTCTGATGGCGAATGGATGCGCAAGCGATTTCTATTTAGATCAATACCTTAGCTTCACCGAACCGCCGAAAATCTCTTGCATACAATTGCCGGGACTTGGCCCCGAACTTGCGAGGCAACCCTCAGCCGGGATCGGGGGATGCTGTGCCAGTCAGGATCGAGGCCGAGCCATATCCGCTTCAGATCGACGTCAGCCGGTCTGCACTCGTCATTATCGACATGCAGCGCGACTTTCTTGAGCCGGGCGGCTTCGGTGCTGCCCTCGGTAACGACGTTTCGCTGCTCAAGGCCGCAGTTGAACCCATCGGCAACATGCTCAAGACCGCGCGCGAAGCCGGGATGCTGGTCATCCATACGCGCGAAGGCCACCGGCCCGACCTTTCGGACGCGCCGCCGCTGAAGGTGGATCGCGGCGACCCCAAGACCCGGATCGGCGCGCCCGGTCCGATGGGCCGCATTCTCATTCGCGGGGAGCCCGGCCACGACATTATCCCTGAGCTTTACCCGGTCACGGGCGAACCTGTCATCGACAAGCCCGGCAAGGGCGCCTTTTACCAGACCGATCTCGAACTGATGCTGAAGAACCGCGGCATCGAGACGCTGCTGGTGTGCGGCGTCACGACCGAGGTCTGCGTCAACACCACGATCCGCGAAGCCAATGACCGCGGCTTCCGCTGTATCGCGCTGTCCGATTGCTGCGCGTCTTATTTCCCGGATTTCCACGCCATGGGTCTTGCGATGATCAAGGCGCAGGGCGGGATTTTCGGCTGGGTCTCCGATTCCGAAAAAGCGATTGCCGCCATTGCCGCGCACGGCGCGCGTGCATCGAAAGTGCCGTTTGGGATCATCGAAGGGGGAGTGCGATGACCGATATTGCGAACACCGAATTGGTAAAATCCCGTCCCGCCTTGTGGACGCCGGGCGACTGGAACGCCTTCTTCGGCTTCGGCACCAACATTCTGGTCAACATGCTGGTGCTGACCGGGCTCCTGCGCTTCGTCTTGAAGATGCCGGACTCCATCGTGTTCGGACGCATCCTGCCCGCGATGGGCCTGATGATGTTCCTGTCCACGATGTATTATGCCTGGCTCGCCTACAAACTGGCGCTGAAGACCGGCCGCTCCGATGTCTGCGCGCTGCCCTCCGGCATCAGTGTGCCGCACATGTTCGTGGTCACCTTTGTGATCATGCTGCCGATCTCGCTGAAGACCAACGATCCGATCAAGGGCTGGGAAGCCGGCCTCGTCTGGGTGTTCTTCCAAAGCTTCATCCTGATGATCGGCGGCTTCATCGCGCCCTATATCCGCAAGATCACGCCGCGCGCCGCGCTCCTTGGCACGCTCGCCGGCGTGTCGATCACCTTCATCTCGATGCGGCCTGCTCTGGAAATGTTCCTCACGCCGCAGATCGGTCTCATCTGCTTTGCCATCATTCTGGTGGCGTGGTTCGGCGGCGTGAAATATCCGAAAGGCATTCCGGCGGGCCTGATCGCCATCGCGGCCGGCATGCTGATTGCCTGGGGCTCGACACTGTTCGGCTACAGCATCGGCGGCATGAGCCTCGAAAAGGTGACCGGTGCCTTCGCCCATTTCGGCTTCTCGGTGCCGGTCCCGGCCATCGGCCACGTGTTCTCCGGCTTCGAATTCCTCGGTATCATCCTCGTCACCGCGATCCCGTTCGGTATCTACGATCTCGTCGAGGCCATGGACAACGTGGAGAGCGCGGAAGCGGCCGGCGATCACTTCCCGACCACGCAGGTGCTGACGGCTGACGGCGTGGTCAGCCTGATCGGCTGCCTGATGGGCAACCCCTTCATCAACGCGGTCTATATTGGCCATCCCGGCTGGAAGGCGATGGGCGGGCGCATCGGCTATTCCGCCGCGACCGGGATCATGGTGATCGTCCTGTCGTGGTTCGGCATTGTCGCGCTGATGCTGGCGCTGATCCCGCTGGTCGCGATCTCACCGATCCTTCTCTATATCGGCATGCTGATCGGCGCGCAGGCGTTTCAGACCACGCCGACGCATCATGCACCAGCCATCGCGCTGGCGCTGACGCCACATCTCGCGGCCTGGGCCAAGACCCTGATCGACGGCGCGCTGGGTGCGGCGGGGACCACCGCCGCGGCCGTGGGCTTCGACAAGATGGCGATGCAGGGCGTGATCTATCACGGCCTCGAAGTCATGGGCGGTGGTGCGATTCTGTCCGGCCTGATCCTCGGCGCGATCGGGGTGTTTATCGTCGAACGGGAATTCGTGAAGGCATCCGCTTTCGCCTTTACCGGAGCTGTGCTCACCTTCTTCGGGTTCATGCATGGCGAGGCGGTCGGCTTCGCCGTGACGCCCTCGGTGGCCCTGGCCTATGCTTTGGTTGCGGCCTTCCTGTACGGGATGAGCCGGCAGGGCCTTGGCGTCACGGTCCCGGCACTGGCACCCAAGGCTGCGGCCACACCCGCGGAATAATTCTGGACGCGGCCCGGCCATGCCGGGCTGCGACTTGAACGAAGCGCGCTTCGCAGGCATGTCTTGGCCATGCCGAACGCAGCAGAAACCGCAGATCTCCTCAGCCGGGCACCGGTCGTTCCGGTGCTCACCATCCACGATTACGAAATTGCGGTGCCGCTTGCGCGCGCTCTGTGCGAGGGCGGGCTTCCGGTGGTGGAGGTCACGCTCCGCACCCGGGCGGCGCTGGCGGCCATCGCCGCGATCGCCGTCGAAGTCCCGGAATGCGTTGTCGGCGCGGGAACGGTGGTCCGGCATGTCGATGCGGCTTTTGCCATCGATGCGGGCGCCAAATTCCTCGTCAGCCCCGGCACCGATTCCGTCCTCGCCGAAACCTTCACCGAGATCGAAATTCCGGTGCTGCCCGGTTGCGCGACCGTGACCGAGGCCATGGTGCTGTCCGATCTCGGCTTCGAGATCCTGAAGTTCTTTCCCGCCGAGGTGTCGGGCGGCGCAGCCTGGCTGAAGGCGGTGGCTGCTCCTCTGCCGCATATCCGCTTCTGTCCGACCGGCGGCATCGATGCGGACAATGCGCGGGACTATCTGGCACTGCCGAATGTTGTCTCGGTCGGCGGCTCCTGGGTGGTGCCGCAGGACGCGCTGGCGGCGAAGGATTTCGCGCGGATCAGAAAGCTTGCAAGCGAGGCCGCGGGTCTGCGCGCTTGATGCAATCCGGGACACCGTCTACGCCACCTGCGCGCCGCAAGCGCCGCGCCTTCGACTGGCCGACTGCAATCCTCATCGCCATCGTGGTGAGTGCAGCGGCCTATGTCTACTGGCGCGACGGCGCGGAGCGCTTCGTCGATGTGATCTGGTCCGACGCGGACCTGTTCGTCTGGATGATGCCGAACGTGCTGGCCGGCTGCCTGATCGCGGCGCTGGTGACCATTCTGCTGCCGCGCGAAACCGTCAGCCGGTGGGTCGGCCGCGACGCAGGATTCAAGGGCATTCTGATCTCCGCCGGTGCCGGCATCATCGTGCCGGGCGGGCCGTTCACGATCTACCCGATCGCCGCGGCCTTTATCGGCATGGGCGCCGATGCCGCAGCGGTCGTCACTCTGATCACCAGCTGGACCACCCTCGGACTGAGCCGTTCGCTGGTCTGGGAATTGCCGTTTCTCGGCTTCGATTTCGTGTTGTGGCGATGGATCGCGGCACTGCCGCTCGCCGTCCTTGCCGGTCTGATCGTGCGGGCGATCGAGCGCTACTGGCACGTGAAGGCAAGGACGTGAAGGTCCGGCCGTGATCGACATCATCGTCACATCCGCGCTCTGGATCATCGTTATGGCGCTGGCGCTCGGCGTGGCGAAACGCAGCCGGCCGCTGCTGCGGGAAAGTGCGAAAGAGGGAAGCCTCGAATTCGTGCGCTTGGTACCGCGCATGGCGATCGGCGTTCTGGGCTCTGGATTTATCGCCGCGGCGCTGCCTCAGGATTTTGTCGTGGCCTGGCTCGGATCGTCGTCGGGCGTGCTCGGCATTGCGCTCGCCGCAATTGCAGGTGCGATGACACCGGGCGGGCCGGTGGTCGGTTTCGCGATTGCTGCCGCGGCGCTGAAGGGCGGGGCGGGCGCGCCGCAGGTCATCGCCTATTCGACCGCCTGGGCGCTCTATGCCTTTCCGCGGCTTTTGACCTACGAACTGCCGATCATGCCGGCAAATGTGGTGTGGTTGCGCGTGGTTGCGAGCCTGCCGTTGCCGTTCATTGCCGCGTGGCTCGCCATGCTGATCGGGAAGCCGTGAACGTCAATGCACCGCGCTCGCCGAACGCGGCATGATCGCGCCGCGATGGCGGATCACTTCCGATGCTAGCCGGTGGCCCGCGATCGCGGCGTCGGTCGGATTTTCGTCGGCGAGCCGCGCCGCCATATAGCCCGCGTTGAAGCTGTCGCCCGCGGCCGTGGTATCGACCGGCACCACCACATCCGGCACCGGCACGAATTCCTTGCGGCCTCCGGCGGCGACCAGCGCGGAATTTGGCCCGTTCTTGATCGCGATCTCGGCAATGCCGAAGGCCTGCAGCCGTTCGATGGTTGCGTCGGGCGAGGGGTCGCCCCAGAGCAGCGCTTCGTCGTCATAGGTCGGCAGCGCGATATCGACGCGCTTCAGCGCCTCCATGAACACGGTGCGCGTGCGCTGCAGATCGCCCTTCCAGGCGCGCGGCCGGTAATTGCCGTCGAACACCACCTTGGTGCCCGCCTTGCGGGCCAGTTCGAGCAGCGCAAGGAAGCGGCCGAGCCCCTGATTGGAATAGATCGACAGCGTGATCCCAGAAAAATAGACGATCCGCGCGCCGATGATGCTCTCCGCAATACGGCCCCAGTCCGGCAGTTCGAACAGTTCGCGTGCCGGCGCGGTGTCGCGCCAGTAGCTGAAGCTGCGTTCGCCCTTGGCATCCGTTTCGATAAGATAAAGACCGGGCAGCCGGCCCGGCACCCGCACGATCAGGTCCGTCGCAATGCCCTCGGCCGCGGCCAGCGCCACGATGCGGTCGGAATAGATGTCGTCGCCAAGCGCCGTCGCATAGGCCACCGGCAAGCCGCGCCGCGCCAGATAGACCGCGGTGTTGAAGGTGTCGCCGCCGCAGCCCTGACTGAAACGGCCGTCCTGGCCGCGCGCCATTTCGATCATGACTTCGCCGATCGAGACGATGCGCTTGGTCTGGTCGTTCATAGGATTGGCCGCGCTTTGATGAGATTGGGGCACCATGACCCGTCCGGACACGATTTGGCAATCAAACTGGCCGGGAACCGCTGAAATTCGGCCGGCCATGCCTCCTGCAGGGACGTCCTGCAGGGACGACGGGCCCTTGGCATGTCGAAATGTTATACTATAACAACATGCAAAGAGCGAAGCCTATGACCGAACATCATCATCACCATCATCCGCATGGCCATGCGCATCCACCCGCCGCGATCGGGCCGTCGATCCTGCGGCTGTCGGTTGTGCAGCGTCTTGTCTGCGCCGCGGCTCTGACTGCGCTGGTCTGGGCGGCTGTGATCTGGGCGATGCGAACATGAATGTGAACGTCGCGGCACCCCAATTGCATTTTTCGAATCTGACGCTCGGTTATGATCGCCACCCGGCGGTGCACCATCTGTCTGGCGATGTGCCGCCGGGCGCGTTGCTGGCGGTGGTGGGGCCCAACGGCGCCGGCAAGTCGACGCTGTTCAAGGGCATTGTCGGCGCGCTGAAGCCGCTCTCCGGCCGCGTCGAGCTCAAGGGCCTGTCTGCCCGCGACGTTGCCTATCTGCCGCAGGCCGCCGAGATCGACCGGAGTTTTCCAATCACCGTCTACGACCTCGTCGCGATGGGCCTGTGGCGCAGGATCGGCATCTGGGGCGGCTTCTCGAAAGGCGATCACGCGAAGATTCACGAGGCGATTGCCGCCGTCGGCCTGACCGGCTTCGAGCGGCGTGCGATCGGTACGCTGTCCGGCGGTCAGATGCAGCGGATGCTGTTCGCGCGCCTGCTCCTGCAGGACGCAAAGCTCGTCGTGCTCGACGAGCCTTTCAACGCGATCGACGCCAAGACCTCCGCAGACCTGATTGCGCTGGTGCAACGCTGGCACAAGGAAGGCCGCACCGTCCTCGCTGCGCTGCATGACATGGATCTGGTGCGCCAAACGTTTCCCCAGACGCTCTTGCTCGCGCGCGAGACAGTCGCCTGGGGCGACACCGCATCCGTACTGACGGCCGACAATCTCCAGAAGGCGCGGCATATGTGCGAGGCCTTCGACGAGGAGGCAGCGGCATGCGCGGCGTGAAGTTTGGTTTGCGCGGAGAGCGCCACAAACTCCGCTCATTCCCGCGAAAGCGGGAATCCAGAAATCTTCGCGCTGGGTCTCCGCATCCGCGGGGACGAGCGGAATAGACAGACCATGCTCTACGACATCTTCGTTGCCCCGTTTGCCGAATTCGATTTCATGCGCCGCGCGCTGGTCGGGGTGATGGCGCTTGCGCTCGGGGCCGGCCCGATCGGCGTGTTCCTGATGCTGCGGCGGATGTCGCTTGTGGGTGACGCGATGGCGCATGCGGTGCTGCCGGGCGCGGCCATCGGCTTTCTGATTTCCGGGCTGAATATCTTTGCGATGACTGCCGGCGGCCTGATTGCAGGCTTTGTGGTCGCGCTGCTCGCGGGCCTCATTGCACGCTCGACCGAGCTGAAAGAGGATGCCTCGCTTGCGGTGTTCTTCCTGATTTCGCTTGCAGTCGGAGTGACCATCATCTCGGTGCGCGGCACCAATATCGACCTCCTGCATTTCCTGTTCGGGTCGGTGCTCGCGCTCGACGATCAGACCCTGACCCTGATCGCGATCAACGCCACGGTCACTCTGTTCGGGCTTGCCATCATCTACCGTCCGCTGGTGCTGGAATGCGTCGATCCGCTCTATCTGCGCTCGGTCAGCAAGTCGGGCGGCCCGGCGCACCTGATTTTTCTCGCGCTGCTCGTGATCAATCTGGTGTCCGGATTCCATGCGCTCGGCACGCTGCTTGCGGTCGGCATCATGATGGTTCCTGCTGCGATCGGGCGGTTCTGGGCACGCGATGTCACGATGATGGTCGTGATCGCCGTGCTCGCGGGAATGCTGTCCGGCTATGCCGGGCTCCTTCTCTCATTCCACACTGCAGCGCCAGCCGGACCCGCGGTCATCCTGGTCGCCGGCATCCTTTACGCGATTTCGCTGCTGTTTGGCAGCGTCGGGGGACTCGTTCGCCAGCTCTTTCCCGGACGCCACCTCGAGGCCTGAAGTCAAGGAGGCTCTTATGCTGACCAGACGCATTCTTATCGCCGCCGCCGTCGCAACGCTTGCGTCATCGGCACATGCGCAAGAGAAACTGCCGGTGGTCGCCACCTTTTCGATCCTCGGTGACATGGTCGGCAATGTCGGCGGTGACCGCGTCGCCGTGAAGACACTGGTCGGCCCGAATGGCGATGCGCATGTCTATTCGCCGTCACCCGCCGACGCGAAGACGTTGTCCGATGCAAAGGTCATCGTGACCAACGGGCTAGGCTTCGAAGGCTGGCTGTCGCGGCTGATCAAGTCGTCGAACACCAAGGCGCCGAACATCGTCGCCAGCAAGGGGATCAAGCCCCGCAAGCTTTCCGGAAGCCATGGGCACAATCACGGTCACGGCCATGGTGACGGCGATCCGCATGCCTGGCAGTCAGTGGCGAACGTGAAAATCTACGTCACCAATATCCGTGACGGTCTGATCGCGGCCGATCCGGCCGGTAAGGCGGTCTACGAAGCCAATGCCGCCGCCTATCTCGCCAAGCTCGATGCGCTCGATCGCGAGGTTCGGGAGATCGTTTCCAAAATCCCGCCGGAGCGGAGAAAGATCATCACCACCCACGATGCCTTCGGCTATTTCAAGGACGCATACGGGGTGGATTTCATTGCGCCGCAGGGCGTGTCCACCGATTCGGAGGCTTCGGCGCGGGACGTGGCGCGCATCATCACCCAGATCAAAAAGCAGAAAATTCCGGCCGTCTTTATGGAAAATATCAGCGACCCGCGGCTGCTGAGCCGGATTGCAGGCGAAACTGGTGCCAAGCTGGGCGGAACGCTCTATTCCGACGCCCTGACCAACGAAAAAGGGCCTGCCCCCACTTACATCGACCTTATCCGGCACAATATAAGGACGCTCAGCGCGGCGCTGCAGAGCTAGCCGCCGCGCTCCGCCCTTTCGGGGCGGCCCGGAACATCGGCTGGAGCGTTCATGTCCGACAAGATCCCCGTTACGGTGCTGACCGGCTATCTCGGCGCCGGCAAGACCACGTTGCTCAACCGCATCCTCTCGGAGCCGCACGGCAAGAAATACGCCGTGATCGTCAACGAGTTCGGCGAGATCGGGATCGACAACGACCTGATCGTCAACGCCGACGAGGAAGTGTTCGAGATGAACAACGGGTGCATCTGCTGCACCGTGCGCGGCGACCTGATCCGGATCATCGAGGGCCTGATGCGCCGCAAGGGCAAGTTCGACGCCATTATCGTGGAGACGACCGGGCTCGCCGATCCCGCACCGGTGGCGCAGACCTTTTTCGTGGACGAGGACATCGGCAAGAAGACCCGGCTCGATGCGGTGGTGACGGTCGCCGACGCCAAGTGGCTGAAGGATCGCCTCAAGGATGCGCCGGAAGCCAAGAATCAGATTGCCTTCGCCGACGTGATCCTCCTCAACAAGATCGACCTTGTGGATGAGGCCGACCTGCAGGAGGTCGAGGCCCGCATCCGCGGGATCAATCCGTATGCGAAACTGCACCGCACGCAGCGCTCACAGATCGCGCTTGAGGAGGTGCTGGACCGCAAGGCGTTCGATCTCGACCGCATTCTCGACATCGAGCCGGATTTCCTGCACGGCGACGGTGATGATCATGACCATCATCACCATGATCACGACCACCATCACGATCACGGCCACGATCACGGTCATCACCATCACGGCGTGAAGCATTATCACGACGAGGACATGCAATCGATTTCGCTGGCAACCGACCAGCCGCTCGATCCGGACAAGTTCTTTCCCTGGATTCAGAAGCTGGTCGCGGAAGACGGTCCGGCGATCCTGCGTTCCAAGGGCATCCTGTCGTTCAAGGACGACCCCGACCGATTTGTCTTTCAGGGCGTGCATATGATCCTCGACGGCGATCATCAGCGGCCGTGGAAGGATGGTGAAAAGCGCACGAGCCGGATCGTGTTCATCGGCAAGAAGCTGCCGGAAGAGAAAATCCGCAAGGGCTTCGCGGAATGCGTGGCTTAAGCCTTGTCCGTTCGTCCCCGCGAAAGCGGGACCCAGTCCTTTGCTCGCCGGCTTCCCGCCCTCGCCGGAATGAGCGCAGATTGAAACGATGTCCGATACCCAATCCCAAACCAACAAACCCTCCGTCGCCGATCGCACAAAGCCCGTCGACACCGGCGGTCCGGTAATCGCTGTCCATTTCCTTGGCGGCAAGGCCGCTTTCGTGCTGGCCGAGGAGGCCGCCCTGCTGGCTGGTCTCGACGGAAAGACCGAGCGCATTGCGTTGCATGATGGCGGCATACTTTCTTCGGCCGGTGACGGCACGCGGATCGTGACCGGTGGCGACGATGGCAAGGTGATGGAGATCGATCGCGGCGGGACAACACGCACAATCTTCATCGATCCGAAGCGCAAATGGATCGACCAGGTTGCTTTGGGCCCGGATGGCGCCACCGCATGGTCGGTTGGCAAGACGGCGTCTGCGGCCAATCGCAAAGGCGAGATCAAATCACTCGACCTGCCGTCCACCGCCGGCGGACTCGCGTTCCTGCCGAAAGGCTTCCGGCTCGCTGTTGCGCATTACAACGGCGCCTCGCTGTGGTTTCCGAACGCACAGGTGAAGCCCGAGTTTCTCGAATGGAAAGGCTCGCATCTGGGCGTCACCGTCAGCCCGGACGGACGTTTTCTCGTCACCACCATGCAGGAGCCCATGCTGCATGGCTGGCGCCTGGCCGACGGCAAGCACATGCGAATGTCGGGCTACGCGGCGCGGGTGCGCTCGATGAGCTGGACCGCAGATGGCGCGTTTCTTGCGACCGGAGGGTCCGATCAACTCATCCTGTGGCCGTTTTCCGGCAAGGACGGACCGATGGGTAAGCAGCCGACGCTGCTTGCGCCGCATGCGAAGAAGCTGGCGGTCGTGGCCTGTCATCCGAAGCAGCCGGTGGTGGCGGCTGGCTACGAGGACGGGCTCGTGCTTCTGGTACGGCTCGACGACGGTGCCGAGGTGCTGGTTCATTCGTCCGATCTCGATACGCCGGTCACCGCTCTGGCCTGGAGCGAGGACGGCCTGCGGCTCGCCTTCGCCTGCGAGGATCGCGCGGCCGGTGTGGTGGACTTGGCATGACGCGGCGGTAGACTTGCGCCGACGCAAATGTCGGAGGGCGCCTGTCATGCATCGGCGATGCTGGACCTTTCTCCTCGCTTTTCTGCTGCTGGGGGGCTTTGCCAGCCCGGCGCTGGCCCTGCCGAAGACCGTTATCATCCTGCGGCACGGCGAGAAGGAGAACGACTTTGCCTTGTGCAAAGTCGGTGTCGACCGCTCGCTCGCGCTCGCCGCGCAATATCTCGGGCAGGGTGCGAAGCAATCGCTGTTTGCTCCGGGCGACAGGCCGGCGGCGATCTTTGCGATCACGCTGCATACGCTCGAACTGGCATCGCCCGCCGCAGCCACGTGGGAAATGCCGGTCACGACGTTTTCCGCGGTGCCCTTGCCTGGGATCGATCTGACGCCGCAAATCAATCTGCGCACGCAACAGGCGGCCGGTGCGCTGATGGACGATCCGCGCTATGACGGCAAGACCGTCGTCATGGTGTGGGAGCACCGTCACATCGCCGACAAGGCGCTGGAGCTCAAATTCCCCGACCAGAAGGTGACGCTGCGTCAGCTTCTCAATCTCGACAAGCTGCCGGACGTGCCGGAGACCTGGCCGGGGCAGACCTATGATTATTTCTGGATCGTGGAATTCGGCACGGGCGGCTCGCGCGTGCCGGTGAGCTTCCGGATGCAGCGGCAGCAATTTGCGGCACCCTTCGACAAGGTGCCGTCGAGCGAATGGGGCAAGCGCGCCAAGCTGCCGATGGGCAGCAAGTGCTTGCCGTAAGGATGGGCCGTCCCCGCTTTTGCGGGGACGACGACAGGCCCGCCGTCAGCCGGTGAGCAAAGATTACCGCACCAGCACGTTCTTGAACTGCCAGGGATCGCGCTTGTCGATGTCTTCCGGAAACAGCCCCGGCCGCCCTTCGAGTGGCGTCCAGTCGGTGTAAACGCCAACAACCGGACCCAGATACGGCATCTGCACCTCAAGGCAGCGGCGGAAATCCATCTCATCGGCCTCGACGATGCCTTCGTTCGGATTTTCCAGCGCCCAGACCATGCCGGCGAGCACGGCCGACGTCACCTGCAGGCCGGTCGCGTTCTGATACGGCGCGATATTGCGGGTCTCGTCGATCGACAGCTGCGAGCCGTACCAATAGGCGTTCTTCTTGTGGCCGTAGAGGAGTACGCCGAGCTCGTCGATGCCGTCGGCGATCTCGTTCTCATCGAGAATGTGGATCTTGTCCTGCTTCTTGCCGGCGCGGCCGAACATCTCGTGCAGCGACAGCACCGCGTCGTTGCAGGGATGATAGGCGTAGTGGCAGGTCGGCCGGTAGATCACCTTGCGGCCGTCGCGCAGCGTGAAATAGTCCGCGATCGAGATCGACTCGTTATGCGTGACCAGGAAGCCGTACTGCCCTTTCGCGGTCGGCGTCCATGAGCGCACGCGGGTGTCGGCGCCCGGCTGCAGCAGGTAGATCGCGGCCTGACAGCCGGTCTTGTGCTTCTTGCCGTTCTTCGGCATCCACTTTTCATGCGTGCCCCAGCCGAGTTCGGCCGGCTGCATGCCCTCCGAGACGAAGCCCTCGACCGACCAGGTGTTGACGAAGGTCTCGATCGGTTTGGGATATTTCGCGCGCTGGGTGTCGCGCTCGGCGATGTGAATACCCTTGACGCCGAGCTTCTTGGCGAGCCGCGCCCAGTCCTCGCGCGTCTTCGGCTCCTTGATCTTGGTGTTGGTATCGGCTGCGATGTTGAGCAGCGCCTGCTTCACGAACCATGACACCATGCCCGGATTGGCGCCGCAGCACGACACCGCGGTGGTCGAGCCGGGCTTGCGCTTGCGCTTCGCCGCAAGCGTGGCCTCGCGCAGCGCATAGTTCGAGCGCGCTTCAGGACCTTTTTTCGGATCGAAATAGAATCCCGCCCAGGGCTCGTTCACGGTGTCGATGTAGAGTGCGCCAAGCTGGTTGCAGAGCTCCATGATATCGAGCGAGGAGGTGTCGACCGACAGGTTGACACAGAAGCCCTGTCCGCCACCGGCGGTCAGCAGCGGCGTCAAAAGCTGCTTGTAATTGTCGCGCGTCACCGCCTCGTGGATGAAGCGGATGCCGCGCTCGTCGAGCAGCTTGCGGTCCTTGTCCTCCGGATCGATGACCACGAAGCGCGACTTGTCATAGGTGAAGTGGCGCTCGATCAGCGGCAGCGTGCCCTTTCCGATCGAACCGAAGCCGATCATCACAATGGGTCCATCGATCTTGCCGTGTACGGGCCAGTCGGTCATCTCGCGTCACTCCAGTCGGTAGGGGGAGGCAAAAAGGGAATGGGCGGGTATCGCGGCCTCTGCGATACCCGCCCAGGCTTTGCGACGCAAACCTAAGCTGCGCGCGGTGTCGGGCTTTTGACAGCCCCGTTGGATGCCGCTGCCACCAGAGCGCCGAGGTCGGGCTTCGGTGCGAGCCGGCCAGTGGCGCCGATCATGCCGCGGGCCCCATCGAGCGCGCCGGCATTCAGTTCGAGCGCAAGCAGCCGGTCCTTCCGGTAGGGACCGGGCATCCAGAGCAGGCCGGTCTTCTCCGCCGAGAAGCCGAACCGGCCGTAATAGGGCGCGTCGCCCACGAGCAGGATCGCGCCATGCCCGCGCATGCGCGCAGCCGCGATCGCCTGTCGCATCAGCTTGCCGCCGATGCCATTGCCCTGATGTTCGGGCGAGACCGCGAGCGGTCCGAGCAGGAGCGCCGGACGGCCGGGGCCGGCCGACACGTTCCACAGGCGTACCGATCCTACGATCTGGTCCTTGTCGGTCGCGACGAAAGACAGGCCGGCCGCAGGCAGGCGGCCCTCGCGCAGGCGCTGCGAAGTCTTGGTGAAGCGCACGTCGCCATAGGCGCGGTCGAGCAGCGCCTCACGCGCGTCGTGGTCGGCGTGTCGTTCCTGGCGAAACTGGATCATGGCATTCACCCTCGTGCCCCGGACGCGGCGCAGCGTGCAGCGGTGCGCCGCAGAGCCGGGGCCCATTCTGATTGATGGGAAGATCGGTCCCGGATCAGCAGCACAGCACGACGTGCTGCGCTGCGTCCGGGACACCGAGGCTGGTGTCAGATGTGGCGCGATCTCGGACCGATCAGATATGGACCGTCTTCAGCGGCGGGAAGCCGTTGAAGGCCACCGACGAGTAGGTCGACGTATAGGCGCCGGTACCCTCGATCAGCAGTTTGTCACCGATCTCCAGAGAGACCGGCAACATGTATGGCTGCTTCTCGTACAGCACGTCGGCCGAGTCGCAGGTCGGGCCTGCGAGGATGCACGGCGCCATCTCGCCACCGTCGCGCGGGGTGCGGATCGGATACCGGATCGCCTCGTCCATCGTCTCGGCGAGACCGCCGAACTTGCCGATGTCGAGATAGACCCAGCGCACCTCGTCCTCCTCGCTCTTTTTGGAGACGAGGACGACTTCGGTCTCGATCACGCCGGCATTGCCGACCATGCCGCGGCCCGGTTCGATGATCGTTTCCGGGATACGGTTGCCGAAATGCTTGCGCAGCGCCTTGAAGATCGCCGAGCCGTAGGTCCGTACGGTCGGAACGTTCTTCAGGTACTTGGTCGGGAAGCCGCCGCCGAGATTGACCATCGACAGGTTGATCCCGCGCTCGCCGCACTCCTTGAACACCGCCGCCGACTGCGCCAGCGCACGGTCCCAGGCATGCTGGTTGCGCTGCTGCGAACCGACATGGAAAGAGATGCCATAGGCGACGAGACCCTGACGGTGCGCGTGCTCAAGCACGTCCGCGGCCATCGCCGGCTCGCAGCCGAACTTGCGCGAAAGCGGCCATTCGGCGCCCGCGCCGTCGCACAGGATACGGCAGAACACCTTCGAGCCGGGCGCTGCGCGAGCGACCTTTTCGACCTCGGCCTTGCAGTCCACCGCAAACAGCCGAACGCCGATCTCGTAGGCGCGCGCGATGTCGCGCTCCTTCTTGATGGTGTTGCCATAGGAGATGCGGTCGGGCGTCGCACCGGCCGCGAGCGCCATCTCGATCTCGGCGACCGAGGCGGTGTCGAAGCAAGAGCCGAGCGAGGCCAGGAGCGACAGCACTTCCGGCGCCGGGTTCGCCTTGACGGCATAGAACACGCGGCTGTCCGGCAGCGCCTTCGCAAAAGCGTTGTAGTTGTCGCGCACAACGTCGAGATCGACGACCAGCACAGGTCCGTCGTCACGGCGGTTGCGGAGAAATTCGCGGATGCGGTCGGTCATTGGTCTTCCCCAAACAGCGCTGCGGGCGCGCCAGAGGCCCTGGCGAACACCCTCGGTAGGCGTCTGATGGCGAACCCACGCTGCCGTGCGATGGAGGACACGACGAGCGGTGTTCGACACCGGACAGTGCTGCCGTGGATTGGATGGGGAGACCCCGTCCGCACACCTGGCAATGAAGGACAAGCCCTTTCGGAACCAAACCGGCTTTTGGACAGCCGGCGATAGCCAAAAAAGCCCGCTCCGTCGTTGCTTTAAGTCGCGTCCTCAGCGGAGAACTGAGTTCGCCGGTTTCGCCTCCGGCTGCCGGTCAGAGTTCTTGGAGAGACTCTCCTTAGAGAGCTTTGTCTCCCCAGGCGGCTGGCGGGCCTCTTGTCCCGCTACCTACCGACCGACACGCGACCACAGGCACGTGCGAAATTGGGCAAGTGCGGAATTAATCCTTTCACGCTGCGTGTCAAGCATTAGGTGCGGTCGAGCGCCAAAAATCTTCAGAGATTACGCAGACGTTAACGTCTTGCGCATCGTTCGATGCGGCGATGGCGTGGCGAGCTTGCGTCGCGCGTGCCGCATTGACACGTCGCGACACCTCGCGCGCACCTGGACGTATCGACGTGGAGCACCGCGTCGCGCTGGCGCACTCACTTCGGCCTGCGAATCGCGCGCAGCTTGCCGCGGTTGCCGCCGCCGCAGAAAAAGCGGTCGCCGCCGTCGGATTCCAGGCCTGAAACCACAACGCCGGCAGGCATTTCAAGCCGCTCCTGCACTGTGCCACTGACCGGATCGATGCGCCGCAATTCGCTCTGATCGCCTTCCCATGTGCCGTGCCAGAGCTCGCCGTCCACCCAGGTGACCCCAGTGACGAAGCGGTTCGACTCGATGGTCCGCAGGATCGTTCCGGTGTCCGGATCGATCTGATGGATCTTGCGCTCGCGATACTGACCGACCCAGAGTGCGCCCTCCGCCCAGGCCATCCCGGAATCGCTGCCGCTGCCCGGCGCCGGGATGGTGGCGAGCACGCGGCCGCTTTGCGGATCGATCTTGTTGATCTTGTCCTCGGCGATCTGGAACAGATGCTTGCCGTCAAAGGCCGTGCCTGCATGGCCGGGGACGTCGAGCGTCCGCACGATGCCGCCGCTCTGCGGATCGAGGGCGCAGATGCGGTCGCCGGCGGCGAACCAGACATGCCGGCCGTCAAACGTGACGCCAGCCACTTCCTGAATGCCTGGAAATGGCCCGTATTCCCGGAGGACTTCGGCTGGGCGTTCGATGGTTGACATGTTGATGCTCCGAGGCGGGTTCCGCAGCGTTGTGATGGGAGGTTAGCCGCCCGGCAGCGGTCCCGAGAGTAACAAGATTGACGTGAAATCGGGGATTGGCGGCGACATCCAGCGCCGCGCGCGTGCGCGCCCAATCCACTGAACCTTGCCGGCTGCCGCAAGCTCATCGAGCGCGCGCTGCACGGTGCGCTGACTGGTGCCGAGCGCGATGGCAAGCGCGGAACTCGACCAGGATTCGCCGTCGGCAAGGCAGGCCAGCACCGCGGCGTGCTCCTCCTCGATCGGACGCGCCAGCACCACGACCTCCCGCGCGCGAAGCGGGGCCAGCGTAAAGCCCAGCCGAGTTGCTTTCACATCGGCGAGCGGCCGCAACACGCGGCGAAGCCGTCCGATTTCGACGCGCAGACGCGCGCGGTGCGATTCGTCGGCCCGCTTGGCCCGGAACACGCGGCGCAGAAGCGCTTCGCGGGATGTATCCTGCGGCCAGGCCTCCGCCAGCGCCCGGGCCAGCGCGAACAGGACCGGACGGCGCGCCAGCGGAACCGCCATTCCCCTTTCGCTTACGGCGTGGCGGCAGGCGTCGATGACGAGCGCCTTCGACGAGAACAGCGCCTCGACATCGGCGAGGAGCAGGGGGCGCTCGGTCCCGGCTTCGATCAGCCGCGCGGCAGGGGTGTCGAGAATCCGGCACGCGCTTTCGACTTCGGCCGACAAGGCAGGGATTGCTGCTTCGCGCGCGGCCTGTGCCGCTACGGTGAGCGCCGCACGCGCCGTCTTCGTCCGGATCCGGCGCATCGCAATTCCTGCAGCAATCAGTTCGTGTGCCGTCCTCAAGGCCGCGGGCAGCGACGCGGGATCGAGCGCGGCGAGGGCGCGCTCAGCCTCATCGATCCTGCCGACCAGCAGCATGCGGCGAATGGCGAGATGCTGCGCAAGCGCAGAATTGGTCCGATCGCCATGAGCCTCAAGTGTCGCGCGGGCCGCATCCAGCGCCGTTGCGGGCCAGCCGAGATCGCGCGAGGCGAGGGCGATTTCCGCTTCGGCAACAACACACCTCGCACGTGCGACGACTTCTCTTGGACTAAATGCACGCTGCGCACGGCGGAGGAGGTCCTTCGCTTTTCCGAAGTCGCCGAGTTGCGCCATCGCGATGCCCCGCAACGCCAGTGCGGGCGCGTCGTCGCGGAGCGCGACGCGCTGCAGGGCGCCGAGCGGGTCGCCGGCCGCCAGTGCGCGTCCTGCTGCGGTGATCAGCGAGTCCATCGCCTGCCGCCGGTTCGAAATCCCGTCACTCTTGTCACTCTCACGAGGCGGGGCCGCGCCGCTACTTCGGAGCCGCCAGCGCGTCGCATCTCATGCGGCGGCCAACCGAGAAGGAGAATCTCCCATGCCCGACATTCTGCACCGCGTAGGCATCAAATCGTCACCTGACGAGGCCTACAAGGCGTTGACTGCAATCGAGCGGCTTTCGAACTGGTGGACGAACGACACAACGGGGCAAAGCAAGCCCGGTGAAACCATCAAGTTCCGGTTCGGGGACAATGGCGGGTTCGACATGAAAGTGCTCGAGCTTGATCCCGCCAAGCGGGTGGCGTGGCAGGTGGTCGACGGACCGCAAGACTGGATCGGCACGACAATCAGTTTCGATCTGAGGCGCGAGGACGACTTCACTGTCGTCCTGTTCAAGCATCAGGGCTGGGCGGAGCCGGTCGAATTCATGCACCACTGCAGCACGAAATGGGCGACCTTTCTGATAAGCCTGAAGTCGCTGATCGAGACCGGGAAGGGCACGCCCTATCCGGACGACGTTATCGTCGATCGCCGGTGGCGCTGACCGAAGCGCGTTCTGCGTGCGTGGCTGAAACCGAAACTCTGGCGGCGCGTCGGCGCTTCGGCGCCGGCCCGCTGTCAGCCTAGCGGCTGAACGGCTCAACCGTCCGCGCGAACTGGATGAACCGGAACATGATGTAGGCGCCCAGCGCCAGGAAGGCGACGTCGAGGACGCGCCGCACCGTTTCGTCGAACCCGAACAGATTCGCGATCGCCCACGAACCGGCGAAGGCCGCGCCGAACACCTCGGCCCCGATCAGGATCGCCGCGCTGATCACGGTCATGACGTTGATCCAGATGACCTGTTTGCCGCCAGCCGGGCGTGCGGTCTTCGGGGTGGCGTCTGCGTTCATGGTTCGGTCCAGGTTCGAATGGCGGCGCAATGTCCTCGAAAGGCGCCCGCCGATCAAGACTGGATTTGACAAGTATACGACCCCATGTCCCGGGTCAGCCTTTCGCCAAAATTCCAGAAAAGCCGGATATTTCAGAGCATGACCGCCCAAGCTGCGACCAAAGGCCCGAACTCCGATCCGACCATCGCCGACAATCCGCTGCTCGCCCCCTGGATCGGCCCCTTCGAGGTTCCCCGCTTCGGGGATATCAAGCCGGAGCATTTCGTCCCGGCCTTCGAACAGGCGATGGCCGAGCACAATGCCGAAATCGCCGCGATCGTTGCCAATCCGGAGCCGCCGAGCTTCGATAACACCGTCGTCGCGCTTGAGAATTCCGGCCGGACGCTGGGCCGGGTCTCCGACGTCTTCTACGTCCTTGCCGGCGCCCATACCGACGACGCGATCCAGGCGGTGGAGCGCGAAATGTCGCCGCGGCTGTCCGCCCACCATAGCGCGATTCGTCTGAACGGCGACCTGTTCCGCCGGATCGACAAAGTCATGCACGATGCACCGGCGGCCGGCCTCGACCCCGAACAGATGCGCGTACTGGAGCGCTATCACACCGATTTCCGCAGAGCCGGCGCGCATCTCGATCAGTCGGCGAAGGAGCGTCTCGCCGCGATCGGCCAGCGGCTCGCCTCTCTCGGTACCGCCTTCAGCCAGAACGTGCTGGCCGACGAGCGCGACACCATTATCGAACTCGATGGCGAGGCGGATCTCGCAGGTCTACCGGATTACGTCCGCTCCGCCGCGCGCCAGGCCGCCGAAGCGCGCGGGCTATCGGGCCGCTACGCGATCACGCTGTCGCGCTCCAGCGTCGAGCCTTTCTTGCAATATTCGTCGCGCCGCGATCTGCGCGAGAAGGCCTTCAAGGCCTGGATCGCCCGCGGCGACATGGGCGGAGCGACCGACAACAAGGCGATCATCGCCGAGACCGTGGCGCTGCGCGCCGAGCGCGCCAAGCTGCTCGGCTTTCCGACCTATGCCGATTACCGGCTCGACGATTCGATGGCGAAGACGCCGCGCGCGGTGCGCGATCTCCTGGGCGAGGTCTGGCCGCGTGCGCTCAAGCGTGCGCTCGCCGACCGCGATGCGCTGCAGGCGCTGGCGCAGGCCGAGGGCGGCAATTTCAGGATCGAGCCCTGGGACTGGCGCTACTACGCCGAGAAGCTGCGCAAGAAGCTGCACGACGTCGACGAGGCCGCGATCAAGCAATATCTGCAGCTCGACAAGATCATCGAGGCGTCCTTCGACACCGCGACCCGGCTGTTCGGCCTGCGCTTCAAGGAAGTGAAGGGCGTGCCAACATGGCATCCCGATGTGCGCGTGAGGGACGTCACCGACGCGAATGGCAAGCATGTCGCGCTGTTCTTCGGCGATTATTTCGCACGGCCTTCCAAGCATAGCGGCGCCTGGATGACCTCATTGCGCGATCAGGAGAAACTCATAGGCGATGTCCGCCCGCTGATCGTCAACGTGATGAACTTCAACAAGGGCGCCGAGGGCGAGCCGGTGCTCTTGAGTTACGACGATGCGCGCACGCTGTTCCATGAATTCGGCCATGCGCTGCACGGCATGCTGTCGGATGTGACCTATCCGCGGATTTCCGGCACCCGCGTTCACACCGATTTCGTCGAACTGCCCTCGCAACTCTACGAACACTGGTTCGAGCAGCCCGACGTGCTGCGCCGCTTTGCGGTTCATTACCGCACCGGCGAGCCGATCCCCGAAGACCTGCTGCGCAAGGTTCTGGAGGCGCGCACCTTCAACCAGGCCTGCGCGACGGTCGAATATGTATCGTCAGCACTGGTCGATCTGGAATTTCATTCGCTGCAATCGGCGGAGGCGCTCGACGTCGCGAAGTTCGAGCGCGACACTTTGGACAGGCTCGGCATGCCGCGCGAGATCGTGATGCGGCACCGCTCGCCGCACTTCCAGCATGTGTTCGCCGGGATGAGCTATTCTTCGGCCTATTACAGCTACATGTGGTCCGAGGTGCTCGACGCCGATGCGTTCCGCGCCTTCGAGGAGGCGGGCGACATTTTCGATCCGGCGACGGCGAAGAAGCTGCACGACAACATCTATGCCGCCGGCGGGCGCCGCTCGTCGGACGAGGCCTATATCGCCTTCCGCGGCAGGCTGCCGTCGCCGGATGCTCTGCTGGCCCGGCGTGGTTTGCTGGATGCGGTGCCGGCGGGGGAGGCGTGACGCCGCGATTGTGCTATAATGGCCTTATGAACAGCCAGGATGCACTCTCCATCCTCCGCCGCGCTGAAGCTGACCTGCGTGCACGCGGCGTGCGTCATGCTGCGTTGTTCGGATCGGTCGCGCGTGGCGAGGCGCGGCCTGACAGCGACCTCGATATCATGATCGAAGTCGATCCGGATGCGCCGATCGGCGTGCACGAATATGTCGCGCTTAAGGACTACATCGCCGGCCTTTTTCCTGGGCCCGTCGACGTGGTCAGTCGCGACGCGCTGAAGCCGCATATCCGGCCCGCGATGGCTGATGCCGTCTATGCCTTCTAAAGCGGCAAATACCGCGCTTCTAGATATTTTACATCACATCGAATTGGCTCAGCGCTTTATCGTGGGCCTTGATCGAGCCGCCTTTATCGACGATCCGCGCACCATCTATGCTGTTACTCGCTGTCTCGAAATTATTTCCGAAGCGTCACGTCGCTTGCCCGACGAGTTGAAGGCAAGGCATTCGCACATTCCTTGGAAGCAGATGGCTGGGGCCGGCAACGTTTATCGGCACGACTACGAGGATGTTGCCGCACGTTTTGTATGGGAAACGGTCCAGCGGGACCTGCCGCCCTTGCGGGATGTGATACAGCGTGAGATTGACGCTCTTACGTGAGCTGCAGCGATAGACGACACATGACCCCCCACACCTCCGGCCATCGCCGCGGCGTTGCTGCGGCTCCTCACCACGCCGCCGCTGAAGCCGGCCGCCTGATCCTCGCCGAGGGCGGCAATGCGCTGGAGGCGATGGTGGCGATGGCGGCATCCATCGCCGCGGTCTATCCGCACATGAACCATATCGGCGGCGACGGCTTCTGGCTCGTTCGCGAGCCGAACGGCCGCGTGCGGGCGCTGATGGCGCCGGGGCCGGCCGGGGCGAAGGCGACCGCCGCGCTCTATCGCGAGCGCGGCTATGACACGATCCCGGCGCGCGGACCGCTGGCGGCGCTGACCGTGCCCGGCGCGATCGGCGGCTGGATGCTGGCGCTTGAAGCCGCGAAAGCGCTAGGCGGCAAGATACCGCTCGATCTGCTGCTGGCGCCCGCGATCAGGCAGGCGCGCGACGGCTATGTTGTCAGCCGCAGCCAGCATGCGCTCACCCGCGACAAGCTCGGCGAGATGGGCGAGGCGACAGGCTTCGCGCAAACCTTCCTCGCCGACGGCAAGGTGCCGGATGCAGGCGCGACGATGAAACAATCCGCATTTGCGGCGACGCTCGATCATCTCGCGGGTGCCGGGCTCGACGATTTCTATCGCGGCGATGTCGGGCGCGAGATCGCCGCCGACCTCGAACGCATCGGTTCTCCTGTGACGCGCGCCGACCTGGAGAAGTACCGCGCCTATGTCACCGATCCGCTGTCGGTCCAGCTCAATGCCGGCACGCTCTACAATGCGCCGCCGCCGACGCAGGGGCTCGCCTCTCTCATCATTCTCGCGCTGTTCGAGCGGTTGCGCGTGACCGAGGCCGAGAGCTTCGACTTCGTGCACGGTCTCGTGGAATCGACCAAGCGCGCCTTCCGCATTCGCGATCGCGTCGTCACCGATCCGAACCGTATTGCCGAATCGCTGAACGGCTATCTCGCCCCGCATTTCCTCAACAGCGAGGTGCAGAAGATCGACCGGGCGAAGGCGGCACGCTGGCCCGCGCCGTATGGCGAGGGCGATACGGTCTGGATGGGTGCGGCTGACGCATCAGGTCTCGTTGTCTCCTACATCCAGTCGATCTACTGGGAATTCGGTTCGGGTTGCGTGCTGCCGCGCACCGGCGTGCTGATGCAGAACCGCGGCGCGAGCTTCTCGCTCGACAAGGATGCGGTGAACCCGCTTCAGCCCGGCCGGTTGCCGTTCCACACCCTCAACCCGGCGCTGGCCGTGCTCAAGGACGGCCGCATCATGGCCTACGGCACCATGGGCGGCGACGGTCAGCCGCAGACGCAAGGCATGATTTTCGCGCGCCATGTGCTGTTCCGGCAGCCGCTGCCCGAGGCGATCGAGGCGCCGCGCTGGCTCCTTGGCCGCACCTGGGGCTCGACCCATACCAACCTGCGGATGGAAAGCCGCTTCGACGGCAACCTGATCGACCGGCTGATGTCGGCGGGTCACGACGTTGCGGTGCTGGACGAGGCCTTTTCCGACACCATGGGCCATGCCGGGGCGGTCATCCTGCATCCCAACGGCACGCTGGAGGGCGCTCACGATCCCCGAGCCGATCCGGGGGCCGTGGGGGTGTAGTTAATGGTCTCGCGTCCCGGACGCTGTGCAGCGCCACTTCGACGCGCCACCAGCGCGGTTACGCGCGTCTTCGACGCGCTATGGCTGTGCACCGCTGATCCGGGACCCGTACACGAGATTTGGGTCCCGGTTCTGCAGCGCACCGTTTCACGCTGCGCTGCGCCCGGGATACGAGTTTTTCGTCCGCCTCCATTCCGCCGCCTTCCGTGATATTGTGCCGCAAAACAGCTTCGGCCTCGGAACCCTATGATTTCCTGCCTTTTCCGT
>JBMOOQ010000033.1:0-6054 GCA_049324435.1 Pseudomonadota bacterium | reverse complement strand
AACGGCGCTCCCGAAAACCAACCCCCGCAATCTGTCCGCGAATTAGCGGAATCCCTGTCCCGGAATTACTGAAATCGCTGTCCGCGAATTACCGAAAACCCTGTCCGGGAATTGCCGAAACACGCAGTCTTTGCGGCGGGCGTGGTGAAGCGATCCGGGACATCGGTGCGAAGGGCCTCGCCGATGGCGATGATCGCAACCGCCGCGATGCAAGCTATGATGGCGAAGCGCAGGACAGCCCCCATGGTCCCGCCGTGCTCATGCCCCGTGTTTCGATTGAACCACAACCGCATCATTGGAACATCCGAACGGTTGTCGGCCGGTAACCTGCGCCGGGAGTGAGGAAGCGGCGGAGCTGTTCGCGCGCCTGTTCCTGCGCTGCCGTGCGCTGCGCAGCATCGAGGTTCTGCGCGCGGCCTTGGGCAGCGACAGCAGCGGTGAGGTCGGTGATCTGCTGGGTCTGCAAAGCGATGAGCTGGTTACCGGCCTGCGTCGCCTGCAACGCGCCGGTCGCAGTTTGGCTTGCCGTGACGAGGGAGGACATCTCGGCACGATTGGTGTCGATGTTGGCGACGACGCCTGCCTGAACCTTCATGGCGTCTTGAAGGCCAGCAATGGAGTTGCGCCAGCGTTCCCGCGCGCCGTCGATCAGCGCCTGGTCGGTCGCGGTCGTCGAAGCCGCGCCGTAGGTCGTTGCGAAGGCGCGGTCGATCTGACCGACGTCGTAGGAGATGCGCTGCGCCTGACCGAGGAGCTGCTGGGTACGCTGGATAGATTGCTGAATCTGGCTGAGCGAGGATTGCGGCAGGCTCGTGAGATTACGTGCCTGATTCACCAGCATCTGCGCCTGGTTCTGGAGTGAGGTGATCTGATTATTGATTTGCTGCAGTGCCCGCGCGGCTTGAAGGATGTTTTGGGCATAGTTGTTTGGGTCGAATACAATGACCTGTGCCGATGTCGGTGAGAATGACAACAAGCCGGCGACGGTCGTGACGAGAAGGGCGGCCCGGATACGCTTCGCGCTCATGGTGCCTCCAGGTTGGGTAGGTCGGGAATGAGATCTGCGGCCCAAAGCAGCTCGTGCTCCGCGAGCCAGGCTTGGACGAAGCCGTCTTCTCCATGTTCCGCGAAAACACGATCGATGGTGGCGTGATCGGCCTTCGATGAAGCTGCACAGAAGGCGAGTGCGATCGGACCGAGTCCCAGCTCAAATAACCGGTTGCCGCGGCGAGACTGGCAGTAATAGTCGCGCTTGGGCGTTGCACGGGCGACGATCTCGATCTGCCTGTCGTTCAACCCGAACCGCCGGTAGATCGCGTTGATCTGCGGCTCGATCGCGCGTTCGTTCGGAAGGAAGATGCGCGTCGGGCAGCTCTCGACGATCGCAGGCGCGATCGGGCTGCCGTCGATATCGGACAGCGACTGCGTGGCGAACACGACGGAGGCATTCTTCTTACGCAAGGTTTTGAGCCACTCGCGCAATTGCGCCGCGAAGCCGCCGTCGGCGAGCGCGAGCCAGCCTTCGTCGATGATGAGAAGTGTCGGGCGACCGTCGAGCCGGCCTTCGATGCGATGGAACAGATAGGCGAGCACGGCGCTGGCGGCCCCAGTGCCGATCAGTCCTTCAGTTTCGAACGCTTGCACCGAGGACTCGCCCAGCCTCTCCTGCTCGGCATCGAGAAGGCGGCCGTAGGCACCCCCGATGCAGAACGGCCGCAATGCCTGCTTGAGCTTTGCGGACTGCAACAAAACGGCAAGGCCTGTCAGCGTCCGCTCGCCGACCGGGGCGCTGGCGAGCGAGGTAAGCGCGGCCCAGAGATGCTCCTTCAGCTCGGGCGTCAGCGCGACCTGCTCGCGCGTCAGGATGTCGACGACCCAGTCCGCGGCCCATGCCCGTTCCGGCGGGTGGTGGATAGCGGCGAGCGGCTGGAGCGACACGGACGATTCCGCGCCATCGGACAGACTGCCGCCGAGGTCGTGCCAGTCGCCCTGCATGGCGAGCGCAGCGGCGCGGATCGATCCGCCGAAGTCGAAGGCGAACACTTGCGAGCGCCGATAGCGCCGGAATTGCAACGCCATGATCGCGAGCAACACGGACTTGCCAGCGCCGGTCGGGCCCACCACCAGCGTATGCCCGACATCGCCAACATGGAGGGAGAAGCGGAACGGCGTAGACCCTTCAGTCCGGCCGAAGAACAGCGGCGGCTCGGCGAAATGCTCGTCCCGTTCCGGCCCGGCCCAGACCGCCGAGAGCGGGATCATGTGCGCGAGGTTGAGTGTCGAGACCGGCGGCTGGCGCACGTTAGCGTAGACGTGGCCGGGCAAGGAGCCGAGCCAGGCCTCGATCGCGTTGAGCCCTTCGGCGATGCAGGTGAAGTCGCGTCCCTGCATGATCTTTTCAACCAGCCGCAGCTTCTCTGCTGCGATGTTCGGGTCTTCATCCCACACCGTCACGGTCGCGGTGACGTAGGCTTGGCCTACGTCGTCGGCACCGAGCTCCTGCAATGCCATGTCGGCATCGGCGGCCTTGTTCGCGGCGTCGCTATCAACCAGAACGGACGCCTCGTTGGTCATCACCTCTTTGAGGATCGCGGCGATGCTCTTGCGCTTGGCGAACCACTGGCGGCGGATTTTGGTCAGCAGCCGGACGGCTTCGGACTTGTCGAGTAGGATCGCGCGCGTCGACCAGCGATATGCGAAAGCAAGCCGGTTCAGCTCGTCGAGGATGCCGGGATGAGTCGTCGTCGGAAATCCGATGACCGTGAGCGTGCGAAGGTGCGCTTTGCCCAGCCGCGGCTCGAGGCCCCCGACCAGTGGCTGATCAGTCAGCAACGCATCGAGGTGCATCGGCGTCTCAGGGACGCGGACGCGCTGGTGCTTGGTCGAGACTGTGGAATGCAGATAGGTCAGAGTCTCGGTATCGTCGAGCCATTCGACTTCGGGCACGAAACCCTCGAACAGCTGCAGCACGCGATCGGTGCGGTCGATGAAACCGCGGAGCAATTCATGGGCATCGACGCCACTATGCTCGCGGCCCTCATAGAGCCAGCTCTCGGCCCGCGAGGCGTCTTCGGCGGGCGGCATCCAGAGGAACGTGAGGTAGTAACGGCTCTCGAAATGCACGCCGGCGGCTTCGAATTGCTCGCGGCGTTCGAGATCGACCAGGGCGGACGCTGCTTCCGGAAAGATGCTATCCGGATAGGCGGTCGCAGAGCTGCGTTGCGCTTCCACGAAGATCGCCCAGCCGGATCCGAGCCTGCGCAAGGCACTGTTGAGCCGCGCCGTGGTGCCGATCAGCTCGGCCGGCGTCGCGCTGTCGAGGTCCGGGCCGCGGAAGCGCGCCGTGCGCTGGAAGGACCCGTCCTTGTTCAAGACGATGCCTGGCGCGATCAGCGCGGCCCATGGCAGATAGTCGGCAAGGCTTGCAGTGCGGTTGCGATATTCGGCGAGGTTCATCATGGAGTGAACCTCACGCCCGGAGATACGCGGGGTAGCGCAGATGCCGCCGCACTACGTCGACGAACTGCGTGTCACGCCGTGTCGCCCAGACCGCCGCGAAATGACCGGCCGCCCAGAGCAGGATTCCGACGAGCCAGAGCCGTAGGCCGAGACTGACGGCGGCAGCTAGCGTGCCGTTGGCGATCGCGACCGCTCGCGGCGCGCCCCCGAGAAGGATCGGGTCGGTCAGCGCGCGATGGACCGGCGTGTGGAAGCCTATGATGGGTTCGCCCGGTTGCATCAGAGGAGCGCCCCGCCGCCGAAGGAGAAGAACGACAGGAAGAAGCTCGACGCCGCAAAGGCGATCGACAGACCGAACACGATCTGAATCAGCCGCCGGAAGCCCCCGGCGGTATCACCGAAGGCGAGCGTCAGGCCAGTGACGATGATGATGATCACCGCGATGATCTTGGCCACCGGACCCTCAATCGACTCCAAAATGCGCTGAAGCGGTGCCTCCCAGGGCATCGACGAGCCTGCGGCATTTGCAGCCGAGGCTGCGATCGCAGTGATCGTGATGGTCGCGAGAAACAGAGCGGCCTGTGAGCGCATGACGCGCGACAGTGCGGTCATCGTTGTTCTCCGTTGGATGTGAGGTCGTCACCTGCTTCGGGTGGGAGGACTCGGTAGTCACCGCTCGCGGGATCGAGCCCGGCCACGAATGAGAGCTCAGCCAGGCGGCGCTGCGCGCCGCGTCCGGCAAGCACGGCGATGATGTCGATTGTCTCCGCAATCAGTGCGCGCGGTACCGTGATGACAGCTTCCTGGATGAGCTGCTCAAGCCGACGTAGCGCACCGAGAGCGGTGCCGGCGTGGATTGTGCCGATGCCGCCGGGGTGGCCAGTGCCCCACGCCTTCAGAAGGTCCAACGCCTCGGCGCCGCGGACCTCGCCGATGGGGATGCGGTCGGGCCGCAGGCGAAGCGACGAGCGCACGAGATCGGAAAGTGATGCGACGCCGTCCTTGGTGCGCAGCGCTACCAGATTGCGGGCGTGGCATTGCAGTTCTCGCGTATCCTCGATCAGGATTACGCGATCGTCTGATTTGGCGACTTCCGCGAGCAATGCATTGGTGAGCGTGGTCTTCCCGGTCGAGGTGCCGCCGGCGACCAGGATGTTGCGACGCTCGGCGACGGCCGTGCGCAGCAGTTGTGCCTGCGCCGGCGTCATGATTCCGACCGCCGCATAGTCGTCGAGCGTGAAGACAGCGACGGCGGGCTTGCGGATAGAGAAAGCCGCCGCGGACACGACGGGCGGCAGAAGCCCTTCGAACCGTTCACCCGTTCCGGGCAATTCGGCAGAAACACGCGGTGCGACAGAATGAACTTCAGTGCCCACGTGATGTGCCACCAGCCGGATGATGCGTTCTCCATCCGCGGGCAAGAGCGTCGCGCCGGTCTCGGAAAGGCCTTCGGACAGCCTGTCGATCCAGAGTCGCCCGTCGGGATTCAGCATCACCTCAACAACGCTGGGGTCTTCCAGGAAGGTGGTGATGTCCGGTCCGAGTGCCGTGCGCAGCATGCGGACACCGCGCGTGACCGCTTCCGCCTTGGGAGTTGCGTTCCCCATGTTGCCCCCCGGAGATGCCCCGGCCTGCGCAGGCCGGACATTGGGGACGAATAGAAGAAGCAGGAATGGGAGCCGCGCAACAAGAGTCAGCCTGTCATCGTAGCGGTGCGAAAAAATACAGAAGCAGTGCGATTTCTTCCGGTCAGTGGCTACCTTCCAAGGCATCAGTCGGCGCGGGCGGAGGGCTCGCAGCAACGTGGGAACTGCTTCAACGTGGGATTGTCATTGTTGCGCCGCCAGTATGCGACAAATCCGACCCGAGTCGGCCGGTCGCCATCGCGTACCTCGCGATAGACCATCCCTCGCCACGAAGGCTTTGCGAGGATTTGTTGTGTTTTGCGCCATTCTCTGGTTCGAATCCTCCCGCCCCAGCCAAATACTAAGCTATTGATATTAAAGAATAATTTGTATTTCACATGGTGCGAATTTCCCCCGGTTTTGCGGCACATTCTGGCCCTCTGATGAGGGCTAATTCTCTACGGAGACGTTTTCTCGCGATTTGTCGCGCGAGGTTGGCGCGAATATCTCTCGGCGGGCATTTAGGGGTTGCCGCTGTGCGCGTTGCAGAGGCGCGTTGCAGTTAAAGACGATTCCAAGCAGGTGATCGTCGGCGCGGCGGTCGGGTTGATTGCCGCACTACGTGTCGCGATGTTTATTGGAGATTGGATTTAGGTTTCCGCAATAATTTTGCCGGACGTTGGAGTGCCAGACGGAAGCCTGGCGCCAACTTGAAAGGGGCTCCCGGTGTGGCTGGGGGCCTCTTTTTTATCAGTTGGGAGGCGAGTGGCGGTGCAGGAAGTCACCTGCGAACCGGTCTCCAACCAGGAAACAGGGAAATCTGCAGCGATTTTTTCGATTTTGTGGGACTGTCGTTAATTTTGTGCGGGAGGCCGGTTCAACATCAGCAGACAAACCTTTCACCGAAGACGACGGCGAACTGCATTTTGGCTTGCATCCATTCGCGCGGCGGCCTTTTCCATTCCTCGGC